>NZ_FNTZ01000001.1:4095000-4395000 GCF_900105555.1 Pseudomonas coleopterorum | reverse complement strand
CCCCATTGGCCGACCTGCGCGGCATCGGTCAAGGTCTTGCCACTCTTGCGGATCTCGCCCAATGCCGGCGACCAGACGAAAGCACCATCGATGTCGCCACGCTTCCAAGCGGCGGCGATTTCAGCGGGCTGAAGATTGACCACCTTGACCTTGCCCTCCAGGCCCCAGTGCTTCAGCGCGCCGAGCAGGCTGTAGTGGGACGTGGAAACGAAGGGCGTGGCGATGGTTTTGCCCACCAGTTGCTGGGGATTGTCGATACCGCTGCCGTTGCGCACTACCAAGGCTTCAGCGGAATTGATCTGCGCCGAAACGATGAAGGCGACGATGGGCAGTTTGCGTGAAGTGGCGGCTGCCAGCGGACTCGACCCCAGGTTGCCGATCTGCACATCGCCCGAGGCGATGGCCGTGACCACTTCCGGACCGCTGTTGAAGCGGCGCCAGTCGATCTTCTCGCCAATGGCCGTTTCATAGACACCATCGGCTTGGGGCACCTTGCTGGGGTCGATGCCGGTCTGGTAGCCCACGGTCAACGGGGCGGCCTGGATGCCCATGGCCAGGCCCGTCAGGGCCAGAGTGGTGAACAGTTTTCGTGCGAAGCGCTGCTTGGCCATGGTGGTTGCCTTTGCAAGAGTCAGGGGGGCGGTGAGCTTCCAGCACGCGCTTCTGGCGCGTGAAGTGAGGTGCCGGATCGGCGAATGAGAAGAATCTAAACGATATAAGAAACGGGTTTGAAATACCGTTTGGGAATTAGCTTATGTTTGACAATCGGATTGAACTTTTTTGTTTGGAAGGTTGCAGCTATTATGCGATTAAATTCTAAAAAAACTTGAAACAATTCTTTTTGGTTTTGTGAAAATTTCGTTAATCTCGGCACCCAGAGTTTGGCTTAGACCAAGGTCTCGAATCGGCTTGTAAACATTGACTAACTGGTCACGCTTTAGCGCTAATCGCGCATCGGCGGACAAGGGGCATCAGACCCCGACCAAAGACACCACAAAAATTAGAAACCAGAGGAGCATCACATGTACAAGCAGTCGCTCGCCGTAGCCATCGCGCTCGCCAGCATCTCCACCAGTGTTTACGCCGCCGATCCGGCACCCTCGGGTTTCCTCGAAGCCAGCAAAGCAACGCTGAGCTCGCGGACCATGTACTTCCGCAACGATACCCGCGAAGGCACAGCGAACGACCAGGAAGAATCGGCTCAAGGCTTCCTCTTCAACTTCATCTCTGGCTACACCCCCGGCACCGTCGGCTTCGGTCTGGACGTACAGGCCATGACCGGTATCCACCTGGACGGCGGCCGCGGTCACCACCCGAACAACAACAGCTTCTTCCCGAGCGACACCGATGGCTCGGCCGAGAAGACCTGGTCGCGTCTGGGCGCGAACGGCAAGGTCAAGTTCGCCAAGTCCGAACTCAAGGTGGGTAGCGCACTGCAGCCCAACCTGCCGATCCTGGTGTCCAACGATGGTCGCCTGCTGCCTGCTACCTACCAGGGCGGTATCCTGACCTCCAAGGACCTGGACAACTTCACCTTCACCGTGGGTCGACTGAACAAGTCCGCGGGTCGTGCTACCAGTAACTACTCGGGTCTGGGCGTCGGCGGTGCCACTCAAGACACCAACAACTTCCAGTTCGCCGGTGTGGACTGGAAAGCCACCAAGGACCTGACTCTGCAGGTCTACCACGCGCAACTGGAAGACTTCTACAAGCAGACCTTCCTGGGCGCCGTGCACGTGTTGCCACTGGGTGAAGATCAGTCGTTCAAGACCGACCTGCGCTACTTCGACAGCCGCTCCGACGGCAAGAACGGTGACGTTGGCTACCGCTTCAACAACAACAGCGGCTACGCCAGGACCCCAGGTGAAATCGACAACAAGACCTGGAGTGCCATCTTCACCTACAGCATCGCTGGTCACGCGTTCCTCGCTGGCTACCAGCAAGTGGGCGATGACGGTGGTATGCCGTTCATCAACAACGGCAGCGTGGTCGATGGCAACGGTCGCAACGAAGGCAACGGCGGTTCCAGCGTCTACCTGTTCACCGACAGTATGGTCAACTCGTTCACCCGTGCTGGCGAGAACACCACGTTCGCCCAGTACTCCTACGACTTCAGCCGTGTCGGCGTACCGGGCCTGAAGGCTTCGATCGCCTACCTGCATGCCGATGACATCAAGGCAGCCGGTACCGGTGATTCGGACAACTCCGAGTGGGAACGCGACATGCGCGTCGACTACGTGATCCAGAGCGGTCTGCTGAAGAACTTCGGCGCCACCCTGCGTAACGGTACCTACCGCAGCGACGTGGGCACCAACACCGATCAGACCCGTCTGATCTTCAACTACACGTACGCTTTCAAGTAATACGTGACGTTGGAAAAAGCCCGCCTCGTGCGGGCTTTTTCGTTTGTGGCGCAGCGTTATTCCAGATTCGCCTAGCACCAGCACCATCCATTCTTTTTGTTTCGCGGCCGCTCGGTGCACAGTCATGCGCACAACAGTCCAGGAGCAGCACCATGACCATTCGACTCGGCGACATCGCCCCCGACTTCCAGCAGGAATCCAGCCAGGGCAGCATCAGTTTCCATCAGTGGCTGGGTGATCAATGGGGTGTGCTGTTTTCGCACCCGGCCGACTTCACACCTGTCTGCACCACCGAACTGGGCTTTACCGCCAAGCTGGCTGACGAGTTCGCCAAGCGCAACGTCAAGGCCATCGCCTTGTCGGTAGATCCGGTCGAGTCCCACCAGCGCTGGATCGGCGACATCGACGAGACCCAAGGTACTACGGTGAATTTTCCGATCCTGGCTGACGCCGACCGCAAGGTGTCCGAGCTTTACGACCTCATCCACCCCAATGCCAACGACACCCTGACCGTGCGCTCGCTGTTCGTCATCGATCCGAACAAGAAGGTCCGGTTGACCATCACCTATCCAGCCAGTACCGGGCGCAATTTCCACGAGATCCTGCGGGTGATCGATTCGCTGCAACTTACGGACAACCACAAGGTGGCGACTCCGGCCAACTGGCAGGACGGTGACGATGTGGTGATCGTGCCTTCGCTCAAGGACGAAGAAGAGATCAAGCAGCGCTTTCCGAAGGGCTACAAGGCAGTGAAACCGTACCTGCGCCTGACCCCACAGCCCAACCGCTGAGCATCTGCCCTTTAGCAGCGGTGCAAGCCGCGTCCGGCGTTTGCGGTGCGTCAGATGTACCGCGTTTACCGCTGACGCGGCTTGCGCCGCTGCTACAGGGGCGCGGTGGTGTGGATATGTTTTTATCGAATAACCAAATGAATAAATATGATTTAAAGATATAACTCCTGCCTGTTACTGTTCCCTCCATTCCGGCGACTTCTCCAGAAGCGCTCCGACTTCGCTATTCAAGGATTTACCCCATGCTCGTCGTATCTCTGGGCGGCAGCCCAAGCGTGCGCTCGCGCTCCGGTGTACTGCTGGAACGCGGCAAGCAGTGGCTGCAGCATAAAGGCGTCGAAGTGGTGACGTTCCAGGTACGGGACTTCCCGGCCGAAGACTTGCTGCACGCCCGTTTCGACAGCCCGCACGTATTGCATTTCATCGAGTTGGTCAGCAAGGCCGACGGCCTCATCGTGGCAACACCGGTGTACAAGGCCTCGTTCTCAGGTGCGCTGAAGACGCTGCTCGACCTGCTCCCAGAGCGCGCCCTGAGCAACAAGGTGGTGCTGCCCGTCGCCACCGGCGGCAGCATCGCTCACATGCTGGCGGTGGACTACGCGCTCAAGCCCGTGCTGGCCTCGCTCAAGGCGCAGGAAATGCTTCAGGGCATCTTCGCCGACGACAGCCAGATCGCCTACGGCGAAGGCAGTGTCGCGGCCCAATTGGCACCGGCCCTCGAGCAGCGGCTGGAAAGCGCCCTGGAGGAATTCCACGCTTTCCTGCTGCGTCGACCCCAGACCCATGACCCGGCCTTGCTCACGCAAAGCCTGCGCAGTGCCCGCTGGAGCATCTGATTCGAACTGTCGTATCCACCTTACTCGCCCGCCAACGGGCAAGCAGGTGCAACCCAATTACCTCTGCAAAAGGAGAGTGCCATGCGCACCCTGTTCTTGCGTCGTGGTGTGGTCGCACTGTTTGCTGCGGCTGTGTCGTTCGGCGCCATTACCCAGGCCCAGGCTGAAACCCTGCGCATCGGTTATCAGAAATACGGCACGCTGGTGCTGCTCAAGGCCAAGGGCACGCTGGAGAAGCGTCTCGCGGCACAGGGCGTGGACGTCAAATGGACCGAGTTTCCCGGTGGGCCGCAATTGCTCGAAGGCCTCAACGTCGGCTCGATCGATTTCGGCGTGACCGGAGAAACCCCGCCGGTGTTCGCCCAGGCCGCCGGTGCCGATCTGCTGTATGTGGCCTACGAGCCGCCAGCCCCGACCAGCGAAGCGATCCTGGTGCCCAAGGATTCGACCATCCGCTCGGTCAGTGAGCTCAAAGGCAAGAAAGTCGCGCTGAACAAGGGCTCCAACGTGCATTACCTGCTGGTGCGCGCGCTGGAGGAGGCGGGGCTCAAGTATTCCGATATCCAGACCGTCTACCTGCCGCCTTCCGACGCGCGTGCCGCCTTCGAGCGCGGCAGCGTCGATGCGTGGGTCATCTGGGACCCCTACCAGGCGGCCGCGGAGCAGCAGTTGCAGGCCCGCACCCTGCGTGACGGTCAAGGCATCGTCGACAACCTGCAGTTCTACCTCGCGACCAAGCCCTATGCCCAGAAGCACCCGGAGGTGATCACCGCCCTGGTCGAGGAAGTCCGCGCGGTGGGTGAATGGTCCAAGGCCCACCCCGAAGAAGTGACCGCCCAGGTCGCACCGCTGCTGGGCCTGCCGGCCGACATCACCCTGACCTCGGTGAAGCGCCAGGGTTACGGTGCGCAGTTTCTCAATCCGCAGACCGTTGCCGCGCAGCAGAAGATCGCCGACAGCTTCCATCAGCTCAAGCTGATCCCCAAGCCGCTGCGCATTCAGGATGTGATCTGGACACCGCCGGCCAATGTAGCCAAGGCGCCGTGAATCACTCCGTTTCAGCCACCGCACAATTGCACCGGTGCCCCGGCACCGGTTTCGAGCCACGTCAGGAGACAACTCCATGAGCCTCAACATTTTCTGGTTTCTTCCCACCCACGGCGACGGCCATTACCTGGGCACCGCCGAAGGCGCGCGGGCGGTCGACCATGGGTATCTGCAACAGATCGCCCAGGCCGCCGATCGCTTGGGTTACGGTGGCGTACTGATTCCGACCGGGCGTTCGTGCGAAGACTCCTGGCTGGTGGCGGCCTCATTGATTCCAGTCACCCAGCGCCTGAAGTTTCTGGTGGCCCTGCGTCCGGGCATCATTTCGCCCACCGTGGCGGCGCGTCAGGCCGCGACCCTGGACCGGCTGTCCAATGGCCGCGCACTGTTCAACCTGGTCACCGGCGGCGATCCGGATGAGCTGTCCGGCGACGGGCTGTTCCTCACCCATGAGGAACGCTATGAAGCATCGGTGGAATTCACCCGTATCTGGCGTCGTGTGCTGGAAGGCGAAACCGTCGACTACGATGGCAAGCACCTCACCGTCAAAGGCGCCAAGCTGCTTTATCCCCCGGTGCAGCAGCCCCGTCCGCCGCTGTACTTCGGCGGCTCTTCCGACGCCGCCCAAGACCTTGCCGCCGAACAGGTGGAGATGTACCTGACTTGGGGTGAACCGCCGGCGGCCGTGGCCGAGAAGATCGCCCAGGTGCGGGAGAAGGCGGCCAAGCTCGGCCGCACCGTGCGGTTCGGGATTCGCCTGCACGTGATCGTGCGGGAAACCAACGAAGAAGCCTGGCACGCCGCCGAACGGCTGATCGCCCATGTCGACGACGACACCATTGCCCGTGCCCAGGCCTCGCTGGCGCGCTTCGATTCGGTAGGCCAACAGCGCATGGCTGCGTTGCATGGCGGCAGCAAGGACAAGCTGGAGGTGAGCCCCAACCTGTGGGCCGGCGTCGGCCTGGTTCGTGGCGGCGCCGGCACCGCGCTGGTGGGTGACGGTCCGACCGTGGCCGAGCGGGTCAAGGAGTACGCCGCGCTGGGCATCGACACCTTTATCTTCTCCGGCTACCCGCATCTGGAAGAGTCGTATCGCGTGGCCGAGTTGCTGTTCCCGCACTTGGACGTGCAGCGCCCCGAGACACCGACCGGCGCCAATTACGTCAGCCCCTTCGGTGAGATGGTGGCCAATGACATCTTGCCCAAGGCCGTGGCCAAGCGCTGAGAATCTGTCATGAGTACATCAAGCAAAATCATCCACCGGCTGGCGCCCTGGGCGCTGCCAGTGGGCCTGCTGTTGATCTGGCAGGTGGCGGTCAGCGTCGGCTGGCTGTCGACACGTATCCTGCCGGCGCCCAGCGCAGTGTTCGAGGCGGGTGTGGCGTTGTTCAAGTCCGGGGAGATCTGGACGCATCTGGCCATCAGTGGCTGGCGCGCCGGCATCGGCTTTGCCATCGGTGGCGGCATCGGCCTGGTATTGGGGCTGATCAGCGGCCTGTCGCGCTGGGGCGAGCGCCTGCTCGACACCTCGGTGCAGATGATCCGCAACGTCCCGCACCTGGCGCTCATTCCGCTGGTGATCCTGTGGTTCGGTATCGACGAGTCGGCGAAGATCTTTCTGGTGGCCTTGGGCACGTTGTTCCCGATCTACCTGAACACCTACCACGGCATCAAGAACGCCGACCCCGCGTTGGTGGAAATGGCTCGCAGCTATGGCCTGTCCGGGTTTCGTCTGTTCTGGCAGGTGATTCTGCCCGGAGCCTTGCCTTCCATTCTGGTTGGCGTGCGTTTCGCGCTTGGTCTGATGTGGCTGACGCTGATCGTGGCGGAAACCATTTCCGCCAGCTCGGGCATTGGCTACCTGGCCATGAACGCGCGTGAATTCCTGCAGACCGACGTCGTGGTTCTGGCCATCGTGTTGTATGCGATTCTCGGCAAACTGGCCGATCTTGCGGCGCGTGGGCTGGAACGGGTGTGGTTGCGCTGGCATCCGGCCTATCAAACCAAGGGAGGTGCGGCATGACCGTTCTCAAGGAACAGCCGCGGAACCTGCGACGCGGGATTCCCCTGGCGGTCCGTCAGTTGCGCAAGACCTTTGGCGAGCGCGAGGTGCTGCGCGACATCGACCTGAACATCCCGGCCGGGCAGTTCGTGGCCATCGTCGGTCGCAGCGGTTGCGGCAAGAGCACCTTGCTGCGTCTGCTGGCGGCCCTCGACCAGCCCACCAGCGGCCAGCTGCTGGCCGGCTCGGGTCCGCTCAGTGAGGCGCGCAACGACACTCGGCTGATGTTTCAGGAAGCTCGCTTGCTGCCGTGGAAACGAGTCATCGACAACGTTGGCCTGGGGCTGTCGGGCAATTGGCGCGAGCAGGCCCTGCAGGCGCTCGAAGCGGTGGGGCTGGCCGAACGTGCCAATGAATGGCCGGCGGCGCTGTCGGGGGGGCAGAAGCAGCGTGTGGCCTTGGCGCGGGCGCTGATCCACAAGCCGCGGCTGTTGCTGCTGGACGAACCCTTGGGTGCTCTGGATGCCCTGACGCGGATCGAGATGCAGCAGTTGATCGAGAACCTGTGGCGCAAGCACGGCTTCACCGTGTTGCTGGTGACCCACGACGTTTCCGAGGCCGTGGCGATTGCCGACCGGGTGATTCTGATCGAGGAGGGGCGTATCGGTCTGGACTTGGCCGTCGAGCTGCCGCGGCCGCGGGCTCGCGGTTCTCATCGCCTGGCGGCGTTGGAAACCGAAGTGCTCAATCGGGTATTGGCGTTGCCGGGCAATCCACCGGAGCCAGAGCCCCCGTCGCCATTGCCGACCCAGTTGCGCTGGGCGCGTTGAACCGGACGCGGTACGTCAGGTAATCCGCACGTACCGCCGACGCGGCTCGCGCCGCTGCTACAGGGACTGCATACCCAGACGACACGGTGATCCCCTGTAGCAGCGGCGCGATGCGGTGTACCGCCGCACCGCGGTCCAGAAGACACGGGAACCCCTGTAGCAGCGGCGCAAGCCGCGTCCGGGGACGACGCGGTGTACCTGCTCCACCGCAGCCCAGCAAATGCGTTCGTGAACACTGCGGCATGGCAGGCATACCGCGACACTCGGCCGTTACACCGTGTGCAGGTACCAGTTGTATTCCAAATCCGAGATGGAGTGTTCGAACTCTTCCAGCTCGCTTTCCTTGCAGGCCACGAAGATATCGATGTATTTCGGATCGATGTACTTGGCCAGCACCTCGCTGTCGTCCAGCAGGCGCAGGGCATCGCGCAGGTTGGTCGGCAGGCTCTGCTCGTTCTGCTCGTAGGAGTTGCCCGTCACCGGCTCGTTGGGCTCGACCTGGTTGGTCAGGCCATGGTGCACGCCGGCCAGAACCGCAGCCATCAGCAGGTACGGGTTGGCATCGGCGCCGGCGACGCGGTGTTCCAGGCGTACGGCATCCGGGGTCCCGGTGGGCACGCGCAGCGCCACGGTCCGATTGTCCAGACCCCAGCACGGGGAGTTGGGCACATAGAACTGAGCACCGAAGCGGCGGTACGAATTGACGTTCGGGCACAGGAACGCCATCGACGCGGGCAGGGTCTCGAGCACACCGCCGATCGCGTGACGCAATGCGGCGTTCTGCTCGGGATCCTCACTGGTGAAAATGTTCTTGCCGTCCTTGTCCAGGATCGAAATGTGCACGTGCAAACCGTTGCCGGCCTGGCCTGGGTAGGGCTTGGCCATGAACGTGGTGTCCATCTCATGGTCGTAGGCGATGTTCTTGATCAGGCGCTTGAGCAGCACTGCGTAATCGCAGGCCTTCATGGCATCGGCGACGTGGTGCAGATTGACCTCGAACTGCGCCGGCGCACTTTCCTTGACGATGGCGTCAGCCGGAATGCCTTGTTCCTTCGCCCCTTCCAGGATGTCCTGCAGACAGTCCACGTACTCGTCCAGATCGTCGATCAGATACACCTGGGTCGAATGCGGACGCTTGCCGGAAATGGGTGAGGGCGGGGGTTGAGGGCGACCGTTCACGTTCTCCTGGTCGATCAGGTAGAACTCCAGCTCGAACGCGGCGCAGATGGTCAGGCCCATGGCGTCGAATTTCTCGACGACCTGACGCAGCACTTCACGCGGATCGGCGAAGAAGGGTTCGCCTTCGAGTTCGTGCATGGTCATCAGCAGTTGCGCGGTAGGGCGCTTCTGCCAAGGCTCGTTGCACAGGGTGTCGGGGATGGGATAGCAGATCCGATCGGCATCGCCGATATCCAGGCCGAGGCCGGTGCTTTCCACGGTAGAGCCGTTGATGTCCAGAGCAAACAGCGAGGCGGGCAGGTTGATGCCTTTCTCGTAAACCTTGTGGAGGCTGGTGCGTTCGATGCGCTTGCCGCGCACCACACCATTCATATCTGCAATCAGAAGGTCGACGTACAGAACCTCAGGATGTTCCTTAAGGAATGCGTTCGCTTCGTTGAGCTGAACGGCACGCGGGGGTACCGACATGATGCAACACCTTTGTTGTTAAAAATATCAATCATTGGGTTGAGCAGGTTTCAGTCAATCCGAAAGCCAACATGAAGTCAAGCGAGCCGGGTTTTGCCCTGAAAGGGCGCTGTTAAGCCTCTTTTGCTGCATATCGGGGCGCGCGTGACAGGCAATTAAGGCACTTTGCAACTGTATGAAAAGTGCACGATGAAGTTTGCAGGTCGAGAGTTGTGGAAAAAAATGAACAAGGCTAAGCTCGTTTTCAACCCGTCATTTCAATAAGACCGAGGGTGAATCATGGCACGTCTGCCATTATCTGATTTCAGTCGCTGCAGCCGCCGGTTGCCAGCGGCCAGAATAATTGACAGCCCACGGCGTTGCGTCTCTGTTTTTTTGTCCGTCATGTACTGCCTTTGCCCCGAAACCGCTACCCTGAGCCTCACGTTCCGGCCGGGTATCGAAAGGCCGGGCGGGCATCGTGGTGCCCTCGCTTGACCGCTTTTCCAACGACGCCCATGCGTCAACAAGTGCCTGGCTCGCCGCGAGCCGGGTTAATGGCCTC
The DNA here is from genome assembly GCF_900105555.1 of Pseudomonas coleopterorum. NCBI lineage: Bacteria > Pseudomonadati > Pseudomonadota > Gammaproteobacteria > Pseudomonadales > Pseudomonadaceae > Pseudomonas > Pseudomonas coleopterorum. The sequence goes on along the minus strand of NZ_FNTZ01000001.1, from coordinate 4,384,940 downwards.
CTGAGGTATTTATGAGTCCCAACCTCGACCAGCTCACCGATTGGTTGAAAGAACACAAGATCACCGAAGTCGAATGCCTGATCGGCGACCTCACCGGGATCACCCGCGGCAAGATCTCCCCGACCAACAAGTTCATCGCCGAAAAGGGCATGCGCTTGCCGGAAAGTGTTTTATTGCAAACTGTGACCGGCGATTATGTAGAAGACGACATCTACTACGAGTTGCTCGACCCCGCCGACATCGACATGATCTGCCGCCCCGACGAGAACGCGGTGTTTCTCGTTCCCTGGGCCATCGAGCCCACCGCGCAGGTCATCCACGACACCTACGACAAGCAGGGCAACCCCATCGAGCTGTCGCCGCGCAACGTGCTCAAGAAGGTCTTGAAACTGTACGCGGACAAGGGCTGGCAGCCGATCGTGGCGCCGGAGATGGAGTTCTACCTGACCAAGCGCTGCGAAGACCCGGACTTTCCGCTGCAGCCGCCGATCGGCCGCTCCGGGCGTCCCGAAACCGGTCGACAGTCGTTTTCCATCGAGGCGGCGAACGAGTTCGATCCGTTGTTCGAAGATGTCTACGACTGGTGCGAAGCGCAGAACCTGGACCTCGACACGCTGATCCACGAAGACGGCACGGCGCAGATGGAGATCAATTTCCGACACGGCAATGCCCTGCACCTGGCCGACCAGATCCTGGTGTTCAAACGCACCATGCGCGAGGCCGCGCTCAAGCACAACGTGGCCGCGACCTTCATGGCCAAGCCCATGACCGGCGAGCCGGGCAGCGCCATGCACCTGCACCAGAGCATCGTCGACTCGGCCACCGGCAAGAACATCTTCGCCAACGAAGACGGCTCCATGAGCCAGCTGTTCCTGCACCACGTCGGCGGCCTGCAGAAATTCATTCCCGAACTGCTGCCGCTGTTCGCGCCCAACGTCAATTCCTTCCGCCGCTTCCTGCCCGACACCTCGGCGCCGGTCAACGTCGAGTGGGGTGAGGAAAACCGCACCGTGGGCCTGCGTGTGCCCGATGCGACGCCGCAGAATCGGCGAGTCGAGAACCGCCTGCCGGGCGCCGATGCCAACCCGTACCTGGCCATTGCCGCCAGCCTGCTGTGCGGCTACATCGGCATGGTCGAGGGCCTGAACCCGAGCGCCCCGGTCCAGGGCCGTGGCTATGAACGTCGCAACCTGCGTCTGCCGTTGACCATCGAGGATGCGCTGGAGCGCATGGAAAACTGCAAGACGGTGGAGAAATACCTGGGCAAGAAATTCGTCGTCGGCTATGTCGCGGTCAAGCGCGCCGAACACGAGAACTTCAAGCGCGTGATCAGCTCGTGGGAACGTGAGTTCCTGCTGTTCGCGGTGTGAGAAAAAGGAGCGACAGATGAGCAACAACAACCCCCAGACCCAGCATTGGCAGGACTTGAGCAGCGCCCATCACCTGGCTCCTTTCAGCGATTACACGCAGCTCAAGAACAAGGGTCCGCGGATCATCACCAAGGCCGATGGCGTGTACCTGTGGGACAGCGAAGGGCACAAGATTCTCGACGGCATGGCGGGCCTGTGGTGCGTGGCGATCGGCTACGGTCGCGAAGAACTGGTGCAGGCGGCCAGCGCGCAGATGCGTGAACTGCCGTACTACAACCTGTTCTTCCAGACCGCTCACCCGCCTGCGCTGGAGCTGGCCAAGGCCATCGCCGATCTGGCACCCGAGGGCATGAACCATGTGTTCTTCACCGGCTCCGGCTCCGAAGGCAACGACACCGTGCTGCGCCTGGTGCGCCATTACTGGGCGCTCAAGGGCAAACCCGAGAAGAAGGTGATCATCAGCCGCGTCAATGGCTACCACGGCTCGACAGTGGCCGGCGCCAGCCTGGGCGGCATGTCGGGCATGCACGAGCAGGGTGACTTGCCGATCCCGGGTATCGTGCACATCGCCCAGCCCTACTGGTTCGACGAAGGTGGCGACATGACCCCCGACGAGTTCGGTGTCTGGGCCGCCGAGCAGCTGGAAAAGAAGATCCTGGAAGTGGGCGAAGACAACGTCGCGGCGTTCATCGCCGAGCCGATCCAGGGCGCCGGCGGGGTGATCATTCCGCCCGACACCTACTGGCCGAAGGTCAAGGAAGTGCTGGCGCGCTACGACATCCTGTTCGTCGCCGATGAAGTGATCTGTGGCTTTGGCCGTACCGGCCACTGGTTCGGCAGCGACTACTATGACCTGGCGCCCGACCTGATGACCATCGCCAAGGGCCTCACCAGCGGTTATATCCCCATGGGCGGGGTGATCGTGCGCGACGAGGTGGTCAACGTGATCAACCAGGGCGGCGACTTCAACCATGGCTTCACCTATTCCGGGCACCCGGTCGCGGCAGCGGTGGGGCTGGAAAACCTGCGTATCCTGCGCGACGAGCACATCGTCGACAACGTCAGGGCCGAGGCGGCACCGTATTTGCAAAAGCGTCTGCGGGAGCTGCTGGACCATCCACTGGTGGGTGAGGTCCGCGGCCTGGGCATGCTCGGGGCGATCGAACTGGTCAAGGACAAGGCCACGCGCAGCCGTCACGAGGGCCGGGGTGCCGGCATGATCTGTCGGCAGTTCTGCTTCGACAACGGACTGATCATGCGCGCGGTGGGTGACACCATGATCATTGCTCCGCCGCTGGTCATCAGCCATGCCGAGATCGACGAGCTGGTGAGCAAGGCACGCCTTTGCCTTGACCTGACACTCGAAGCGCTAGGTGGCTAAATGCTAGGCTTGCCGAGGCTGACGAATTGATGCCTGCCCCTATAGGAACAGGCTATGCCCGCGAATGGCCACACCCCCTGTGGGAGTGGGCTCTGCCCGCGAATGGCCATACCCCTGTGGGAGCGGGCTCTGCCCGCGAATGGCCGCGACACCGATTCACGCCGTTCGCAGACAGAGCCAGCGCCCACAGGGTATCGGCAGCTTCCCCAGCAATCTCGACATCGGATTTCGATAAAATTGGAGCACAACGCATGAAGATATTTGGCAAGACCCTCCTCGCCGCGGCCCTGATGGGGGCGATGGCCAGTGCTGCGCAGGCGGACGACAAGGTTCTGCACGTGTACAACTGGTCGGACTACATTGCGCCGAACACGATCAAGCAGTTCGAGGAAGAGTCGGGGATCAAGGTCGTCTACGACGTATTCGACAGCAACGAAACCCTGGAAGCCAAGTTGCTGGCCGGCAAGTCCGGCTACGATATCGTCGTGCCTTCCAACAACTTCCTGGCCAAGCAGATCAAGGCCGGCGTTTACCAAGAACTGGACCGCTCCAAACTGCCGAACTGGAAGAACCTCAACCAATCGCTGCTCAAGGCGGTGTCGGTGAGCGATCCGGACAACAAGCATGCCTTCCCGTACATGTGGGGCTCGATCGGCATCGGCTTCAATCCCGACAAGGTCAAGGCTGCCCTGGGCGCCGACGCGCCGACCAACAGCTGGGACCTGCTGTTCAAGCCGGAAAACGCGGCCAAGCTGAAGTCGTGCGGCATCAGCTTCCTCGATTCGCCGACCGAGATGTTGCCGATCGCCCTGCATTACCTGGGCTATCCGACCGACTCGCAGGACAAGAAGCAGCTCGCCGAAGCCGAAGCGCTGTTCCTCAAGGTGCGTCCTTCGATCGGTTACTTCCACTCCTCCAAGTACATCTCCGACCTGGCCAACGGCAACATCTGCGTAGCCGTGGGTTACTCGGGTGACATCTACCAGGCCAAGTCGCGCGCCGAAGAGGCTGGTGGCAAGGTCAAGGTCAGCTACAACATTCCCAAGGAAGGCGCTGGCAGCTTCTTCGACATGGTCGCCATTCCCAAGGATGCCGAGAACGTCGAAGGCGCCTACAAGTTCATGACCTTCCTGATGAAGCCGGAAGTCATGGCCGAGATCACCAACAGCGTGCAGTTCCCTAACGGTAACCAGGCTGCAACGGCATTGGTGGATAAAGCCATCAGCGAAGATCCTGGTATCTACCCGCCAGCCGACGTGCAGGCCAAGCTGTATGCCATCGCCGACCTGCCTGCGGCAACGCAGCGGATCATGACGCGCAGCTGGACGAAGATTAAGTCGGGCAAGTAAGCATCGGTCCTGTGGAAGCGGTAAGCCAGTGATGGCCTCATCGCAGGCAGAGCCCGCTCCCACAGGTCTGGCGGTGATCACTCATCCTGCGTCAGTGAAGCCAGGCTGTGACTGGGATTCGCGGAATCAATCATTGCGGCGCAAGGACATGAACGGTAAGTTGCGCGCCGGTTTTATTATATAAAACAGACTATTGAGAGGACCTGCACTTGTCACACTCTTTGTTTCGCAAGGCCATGCTGATCGGTGCGGGTCTGACCCTGGCGCTCAATGCCCAAGCGGCAGGCACCGTGCACATCTACAACTGGTCCGATTACATCGGCGAAAGCACCCTGGCGGATTTCGAAGCCGCGACCGGTATCAAGCCGATCTATGACGTGTTCGACTCCAACGAAACCCTGGAAGGCAAGTTGCTGGCGGGCCATACCGGCTACGACGTGGTAGTGCCGTCCAACCATTTCCTGGGCAAACAGATCAAGGCCGGGGCTTTCCAGAAACTGGACAAGACCCAGCTGACAAATTACGCCAACCTGGATCCGGTGCTGCTCAAGCGCCTGGAAAAGAACGATCCGGGCAACCAGTACGCCGTGCCCTACCTATGGGGTACCAACGGCATCGGTTACAACGTGGACAAGATCAAGGAAGTGCTGGGTGTCGACAAGATCGATTCCTGGGCCATGGTGTTCGAGCCTGAAAACATCAAGAAACTGTCCAAGTGCGGCGTCGCTTTCCTCGACTCGCCCGACGAGATGTTTCCAGCCGTGCTCAACTACATGGGCCTGGACCCCAACACCACCGACGAGAAGCTGTACAAGAAAGCCGAGGAGAAGCTGCTCAAGGTCCGTCCCTACGTGACCTACTTCCATTCCTCCAAGTACATCAGCGACCTGGCCAACGGCAACATCTGTGTGGCCGTGGGCTATTCCGGCGACGTGTTCCAGGCCAAGTCGCGTGCCGAGGAAGCGGGCAAGGGCATCAAACTGGCCTATTCGATTCCCAAGGAAGGCGGCAACCTGTGGTTCGACATGCTGGCCATCCCCGCCGATGCGCCGGATGCCAAGCAGGGCCTGGCGTTCATCGACTACCTGTTGAAACCAGAGGTGATTGCCAAGGTCAGCGACTATGTCGGCTATGCCAACCCCAACCTCAAGTCCGGCGAGTTCATGGATCAGGACGTGCGCAACGACGAGTCGGTCTATCCGCCACAGGCCATTCAGGACAAGCTTTACGTCAACGTCGAGCTGCCGCCCAAGGTGCAGCGCTTGATGACCCGCAGCTGGACCAAGGTCAAGTCGGGCAAATAAATACCCAGGGCGGCCCGATCCAGAGCCGCCCTCACTCAAGTTTGGGAGTTTCGTGAATGGCTGTTGCCTCCAGCGCCTACAAAAAAGCCCTAGAAGGCAGCCAGCAACCGAAGAAGGTGCTGGTCCGGATCGAAAAGGTCACGAAGAAATTCGACGAAACGGTGGCCGTGGACGACGTGTCCTTGGAAATCAATCAGGGTGAGATCTTTGCCTTGCTGGGCGGTTCCGGCTCCGGCAAGTCCACCTTGCTGCGCATGCTGGCAGGCTTCGAACGGCCGACCGAGGGGCGTATCTTCCTCGATGGCGTGGACATCACCGACATGCCGCCCTACGAGCGGCCGATCAACATGATGTTCCAGTCCTATGCGTTGTTCCCGCACATGACGGTGGCGCAGAACATCGCCTTCGGCCTCAAGCAGGACAAGCTGCCGGCCGCCGAGATCGACGCACGCGTGGCGGAAATGCTCAAGCTGGTGCAGATGACCCAGTACGGCAAGCGCAAGCCTCATCAACTGTCCGGCGGCCAGCGTCAGCGCGTTGCGCTGGCCCGCTCGCTGGCGAAGAAGCCCAAGCTGTTGCTGCTCGACGAGCCGATGGGTGCGCTGGACAAGAAGCTGCGTTCGCAGATGCAACTGGAACTGGTGGAGATCATCGAGCGGGTCGGTGTGACCTGTGTGATGGTGACCCACGACCAGGAAGAGGCTATGACCATGGCCCAGCGCATCGCCATCATGCACCTGGGCTGGATTGCCCAGATCGGCAGCCCGATCGACATCTACGAAACCCCCACCAGCCGCCTGGTGTGCGAGTTCATCGGCAACGTCAACCTGTTCGAAGGCCAGGTGGTCGAGGACATGGAAGGCTACGCGTTGATCAGCAGCCCGGAGCTGGAGCGCAGCATCTATGTCGGCCATGGCGTAAGTACCGCCGCCGAAGACAAGAACGTGACCTACGCGATTCGTCCGGAAAAGATGCTGGTCACCACCGAGCAACCGGCCACCGAGCACAACTGGTCGCGCGGCAAGGTCCATGACATCGCCTATCTGGGCGGTCATTCGGTGTTCCACGTGCAGTTGCCGTGCGGCAAGCTGGTGCAGTCGTTCGTGGCCAACGCCGAGCGCCGCGGCGCCCGCCCGACCTGGGACGACGAAGTGTTCGTCTGGTGGGAAGACGACAGCGGCGTGGTACTGCGCTCATGAAGCTGCGCAAGATCAAACGCAAGCTCAAGCGGATCATCCCCGACGGTCGCCAGATGGTCATTGGCGTACCGTTCCTGTGGCTGTTCCTGTTCTTCATGCTGCCGTTCTTCATCGTGCTCAAGATCAGCTTCGCCGAAGCCGACGTGGCGATTCCGCCGTACACCGAGATCTGGAGCTACGCCGAACAGAAATTCCAGCTGGTTCTGAATTTCGCCAACTACGCGCTGCTCACCGAAGACGACCTGTACATCTCGGCCTACCTGGGCTCGCTGAAGATGGCGTTCTTCAGCACGCTGATCTGCCTGTTGGTCGGCTACCCCATGGCCTATGCCATCAGCAAGGCGCGCAAGGACCTGCAGACGGTGCTGTTGCTGCTGATCATGATGCCGACCTGGACCGCCATCCTGATTCGCGTGTATGCCTGGATGGGCATCCTGAGCAACAACGGTCTACTCAACGCCTTTCTGCTGTGGCTGGGGGTGATCGATCAGCCCTTGCAGATCCTCAACACCAACCTGGCGGTGTACATCGGTGTGGTCTATGCGTACCTGCCGTTCATGATCCTGCCGTTGTTCGCCAACCTGGTGAAGCATGACAACAGCCTGCTGGAAGCGGCCTCCGACCTGGGTTCGAGCACGTTCAACAGCTTCTGGAAGATCACCGTGCCGCTGTCCAAGAACGGCATCATCGCCGGCTGCATGCTGGTGTTCATTCCAGTGGTCGGCGAGTTCGTGATTCCCGAGCTGCTCGGTGGTCCGGAAACCCTGATGATCGGCCGCGTATTGTGGCAGGAGTTCTTCAACAACCGCGACTGGCCCGTCGCCTCGGCGCTGGCGGTGCTGATGCTGGCGATTCTGATCGTGCCCATCGTGCTGTTCAACCGCAGCCAGGCCAAAGAGCTGGAGGGCAAGGCATGAAGCGTTTCGGGTTCTCCAAACTGATCCTGATACTGGGGCTGATCTTCATCTATGCCCCGATGTTGATCCTGGTGATCTACTCCTTCAACGCCTCGCGTCTGGTGACGGTATGGGGCGGCTGGTCGGTGCAGTGGTACGTTGGCCTGCTGGACAATGCGCAGCTGATGGGCGCCGTCATGCGTTCTCTGGAAATCGCCTGCTACACGGCGGTAACGGCTGTGGCGCTGGGCACCATGGCGGCGTTCGTGCTGACCCGCATCAGTCGCTTCAGGGGCCGCACGATGTTCGGCGGCCTGGTGACCGCGCCACTGGTGATGCCCGAGGTGATCACCGGTCTGTCGTTGCTGCTGCTGTTCGTGGCCATGGCGCAAGTCATCGGCTGGCCGCAGGAGCGCGGTATCGCCACGATCTGGATCGCCCATACCACTTTCTGCGCTTCGTACGTGGCAGTGGTGGTGTCCTCGCGGCTGCGCGAACTGGACCTGTCGATCGAAGAGGCCGCCATGGACCTGGGCGCACGGCCGTGGAAGGTGTTCTTTCTGATCACCATCCCGATGATCGCGCCATCGCTGGCGGCCGGTGGGATGATGTCGTTCGCACTGTCGCTGGATGACCTGGTACTGGCCAGCTTCGTATCCGGACCGGGCTCCACGACGCTGCCGATGGAAGTGTTCTCGGCGGTGCGCCTGGGCGTGAAGCCCGAGATCAACGCGGTGGCCAGCCTGATTCTGCTGGCGGTGTCGCTGGTGACATTCCTGGTCTGGTACTTCGGTCGTCAGGCTGAAGAGCGGCGCCGCAAGGCGATCCAGCAAGCCATAGAGGAAAGCGCGGCCAACTCCTGGCAGCAGCCCAAGGCACAGCGGCCGGTGGCATCGGCTTGATGGGGTAGGGCGCTGGATCTTCAGCGCCCTTGAGGGCCTCTTCGCGGGCAGAGCCCGCTCCCACAATAGAGCACTACTCTACAGACACAGCGCGGGTTTATTGTGGGAGGGGCCTCTTCGCGGGCAGAGGGCTCGCCGCCCGCCCCGCTCCCACAAGTACGGCACAGTGCGGGTTTATTGTGGGAGCGGGTCTCTGCCCGCGAAGAGGCCCGCAAGTCAGCACACGTATTGCCTTGGAATACTCACTCATGCCCCATGCATTCCAACCCGATTCCCTGCGCAACTCCCTGCAACCCCTGAGCGCCCGACAGCCACTGTCTGCCGAGGCCCAGGGCTATCAACGCTTCTACCAACTCGACCTGCCCGCACAAAGCTGGCTGGGACGCTTCTCGGCAGCAGGTTTTGACCTCGTCGCCCAGGTATGGATACCGCAACGACCCATTGCCACGCTCTTCGTCATGCACGGCTTCTACGACCACATGGGGCTGTACCGGCACGCCGTGAGCTGGGCGTTGGAACGCGGCTTCGCGGTCATTTCCTGCGATCTGCCAGGTCATGGCCTGTCCAACGGAGAGCGGGCCAGCATTCACAACTTCGCCGATTACCAGGCGACCCTCGACGGCCTGTTCGCCGAAGCGAGCCTGCTGCAGTTGCCCCAGCCATGGCACCTGCTGGGCCAGAGCACCGGTGGCGCGATCATCATCGACCATCTGCTGCACCACGGGGCACGGTCGCCGGCACAGGGGCAGGTGCTGTTGATGGCGCCGCTGGTGCGGCCGGTGGCGTGGGGTCTGTCCAAGCTCAGCTATCGTCTGCTCAAGCCTTTCGTCAACGGCATTGCGCGGCGGTTCAGCGCCAATAGCAACGACGTAGACTTTCTGCCGTTTCTGCAGGCCGATCCGTTGCAACCCCGGCGCCTGCCAACGGCATGGGTGGGTGCGTTGGTGCAATGGGTGCGACACATCGAAGCCGCGCCGCGCAGTCCGCGGACAGTGGTGATCGTGCAGGGGGATGACGATGACACTGTGGATTGGCGCCACAACCTTGCGGTGCTGCGTGGCAAGTTCGCTGAAGTGCGGCTGTTGCAGGTGGCGGGGGGCAAGCATCATCTGGTCAATGAGGTGCCGGCCATCAGGGCGCAGTGCTTCGGGTTTTTTGATCAGAATCTGTAACCGCGTCGCTCCATTCGCGGGCAGAGCCCCGCTCCCACACACAGGCATTAGCGGAACCTGTGGGAGCAAGGCTCTTCACACAGGCATTGGCGGACCCTGTGGGAGCGGGGCGGGCGGCGAGCCCTCTGCCCGCGAATAGGCCCGCATGGGCACTCTAAGCCCCAGGCCGGCCTTGCGCCTGTCCAACCGCCAATCCTGCCCGTACTGCCTCCAGGGCGGCCTGATAATAAGCCTGCCCGGCGGCAGACTCGGCGAAATCGACGAACTCTTCCAATTCCGGATCGGACAGATCGCGGTACACGTACAGCAGCGTGTTGTTCAAATCGATGCCGATCTGCTGCTGCAGCCGCTCACGCTGGCCATTGAGCAAACCCGCGGCCTGACCGCCCCCCAGCAGGCCTGGAATCATCGAACTGAGGCTGTCGGCGGCTACCCCGGCGATCGCCAGGCTGACCTCTGCACCGGCCTGGCGGGCGGGCAGGGCCTGGGCCAGGTGGCCGATCAACAGCGCGCGGGTGGACTCGACCTGCAGTTTCGGCAAACCCTGGGCGTTCTTGGCCAGTTGGTCACTGCGGGTGGCGAGCAGTTCGGCGGCGACGATCTTGCGGCCCAATGGCGACTCGAAGAAGGCGAGGGCAGGCTTGGGATCGGCCAACCCCTGGCGCAGCCGCGCTTCGGCACGCTGGTCCATGGCCTGGGCCGCGAAGCGCTGGTCGCTGTTGCTCACCAGTGCCTGAAACACGGCCGGTGGCAGGCTGCTCTGGTAACGCTGCTGGGCCGCCTTGAGGGCATCGCTGAAATGCGCCCTTTGTTCAGGCCAGCCGGCAGCCTTGTACAGCAAGTCGTGGTCGTCGGCCCAGGCAGGCGTCGTACTGAACATCATCAAGAACACAAGGACGCGGCGCATAGGGACTCCTGTCGGCAAGGGGCCATTGTCCGTGGCATTGCCAGGCTTTGTCGAGAAGTGACACAGGCATCGCGCCTGGATGCATCGACACTGCGCAAGCCTCTGTCGGTTTTGCGGGCGTATGGATACTATGCCGGGCATGCAAATACCTTCTGACCATCCGCTGCTGCTGCGCATCGTCGACGACCTGGCCGAGCAGGGTTGGTCGCAGCAGGAACTCTTCGTGCCCCAGGCGTTGACCCTGGCGCTGGCGGCCGAATGCCGTACCCGTCATGCCCAGGGCGAGCTGGCGCCAGCGGCCGTCGGGCGTGGCCCGTCCCAGGAGATTCGCGAAGGCATTCGCGGTGATCGCATCCAGTGGATCGAGCCGGGCGAAGCGCTACCGTGCGACACCTACCTGGCAGTCATGGACAGCCTGCGCGAAGCCCTGAACCGTGGTCTGTTCCTGGGGCTGGAAGACTTCGAGTGCCACTTTGCCCTGTACCCGCCGGGCAGTGTTTACCTGCGTCATCTGGACCGGTTTCGCGACGATGACCGGCGCATGGTTTCAGCGGTGCTGTACCTGAACGATGCAGATTGGGGCGAGGAGGATGGCGGGCAGTTGCGCATGTACCTGCAAGGCGACACGGCGTTCGACGTGCAGCCGATCGGTGGCACGCTGGTGGTGTTTCTTTCCGGAGAGGTGCCGCACGAAGTGATGCCGGCGCAGCGCAATCGGCTGTCGCTGACCGGCTGGTTCCGCCGTCGAGGCAACGAGCCGTTCTAGAACACCGCAGTGTGCCAGGCACACCGCGGTCATTCACTGATCGAAGCCGTTCGGGATCAGAACAGTACGCGGCAACGAATGGTCCCGGTGACCTGTTGCAGTTTTTCCTGCGCAAGATCCGAGTATTCGGCGTCGACGTCGATCACCACGTAGCCGACCTTTTCGTTGGTCTGCAGGAACTGGCCGGAGATATTGATGGCGTTCTCGGCGAAGACCTTGTTGATCTCCATCATCACGCCCGGCACGTTTTCGTGGATGTGCAGCAGGCGGTGCTTGCCCGGGTGCGCCGGCAGGGCCACTTCAGGGAAGTTGACCGACGACACCGAGGTGCCGTTGTCGCTGTACTTGACCAATTTCTCGGCCACTTCCAGACCGATGTTGGCCTGCGCTTCGGCCGTGGAGCCGCCGATGTGCGGGGTCAGGATGACGTTGTCCAGGCCACGCAGCGGGCTTTCGAAGACGTCGTCGTTGGAGCGTGGCTCGACCGGGAACACGTCGATGGCGGCGCCGATCAGGTGCTTGTCCTTGATCGCCTCGGCCAGTGCGTCGAGCTCGACCACGGTGCCGCGCGCGGCGTTGATCAGGATGCCGCCCTTCTTGATGGCGCGGATTTCCTTCTCGCCGATCATCCACTGGGTGGCGGCGGTTTCAGGCACGTGCAGGGTGACGATGTCGCTCATGCCCAGCAGGTCGGTCAGGCTGCCGACCTGGGTGGCGTTGCCCAGTGGCAGCTTGGTCACGGTGTCGTAGAAGTACACCTGCATGCCCAGGCCTTCGGCCAGGACCGACAGTTGGGTACCGATCGAGCCATAGCCGATGATGCCCAGCTTCTTGCCACGGATCTCGAAGGAATTCGCCGCGCTCTTGATCCAGCCGCCACGGTGGCAGGAAGCGTTCTTCTCGGGGATGCCGCGCAGCAGCAGGATGGCCTCGGCCAGTACCAGTTCGGCCACGGAGCGGGTGTTGGAGTACGGCGCGTTGAACACGGCGATGCCGCGTTCGCGGGCAGCGGCCAGGTCGACCTGGTTGGTGCCGATGCAGAAGCAGCCCACGGCCACCAGTTTCTTCGCGCAGTCGAACAGCTCTTCGGTCAGCTGGGTGCGTGAGCGAATGCCGATGAAGTGCGCGTCGGCGATCTTTTCCTTGAGTTCGGCTTCGGGCAGCGACTTGGTGTGGTACTCGATGCTGGTATAGCCGGCAGCCTTGAGGACGTCCACGGCGGATTGGTGGACGCCTTCGAGAAGAAGGAACTTGATCTTGCTCTTGTCGAGGGAAGTCTTGCTCATCTGCGTAAACCTGTGTCCCGAAAAAAATGGCAGGAAGTGAAGCGGCGCGCACCGGGCCAGAGCTCGATTGGCGGGGTGCGTATGCTAGCATAGCCTCCCTGTCGTACGCCCATCCTGGGTCATGAGCCGTTCTCAGGGTGACTATGAATGGTTCGAGGTTTGACGGGCCGCGAACCGCTCGATTCGTGAAACCTTCACTTCCAGAGTCGCGTCCATGAACAGCCACGCCCTGATCGATGAACTCAAGACCCTGCTCGAGCCCGGCAAGGTCCTCACCGATGCCGCCTCCCTCGACACCTACGGCAAGGACTGGACCAAACAGTACGCCCCGGCCCCCAGCGCCATCGCCTTTCCCAAGACCATCGAACAGGTCCAGGCCATCGTGCGCTGGGCCAACCAGCGCCAGGTCGCGCTGGTGCCCTCCGGCGGCCGCACCGGTCTGTCGGCGGCAGCGGTCGCGGCCAACGGCGAAGTGGTGGTGTCGTTCGAGTACATGAACAAGGTGCTCGAATTCAACGCCACCGACCGCACCGTGGTGTGCCAGCCTGGGGTCATCACCCGGCAGTTGCAGAACCTGGCTGAAGAGAATGGCCTGTACTATCCGGTGGACTTCGCCTCGTCGGGGTCCAGCCAGATCGGTGGCAACATCGGCACCAACGCTGGCGGTATCAAGGTCATTCGCTACGGCATGACACGCAACTGGGTGGCGGGCCTCAAGGTCGTCACGGGCCAGGGCGATCTGCTGGAACTGAACAAGGACCTGGTCAAGAACGCCACCGGCTACGACCTGCGCCAGCTGTTCATCGGTGCCGAGGGCACCCTGGGCTTCATCGTCGAGGCCACCATGCGCCTGGACCGCGCACCGAAGAATCTCACCGCCATGGTCCTGGGCACAGCCGACTTCGACGCGATCATGCCGGTGCTGCACGCGTTCCAGGGCAAACTGGACCTCACGGCGTTCGAGTTCTTTTCCGACAAGGCACTGGCCAAGGTGCTGGGCCGCGGCGACGTGCCCGCGCCGTTCGAAACGGCCTGCCCGTTCTACGCCCTGCTGGAATTCGAAGCCACCACCGACGACATCGCCGACACCGCGCTGGCCACCTTCGAGCACTGCGTGGAGCAGGGTTGGGTGCTGGATGGGGTGATGAGCCAGAGCGAGCAGCAGCTGCGCAACCTGTGGAAGCTGCGCGAGTACATTTCCGAGACCATTTCCCATTGGGTGCCGTACAAGAACGACATCTCGGTGACCATTTCCAAGGTGCCGGCCTTCCTGCGCGAAATCGACGCCATCGTCAGCGAACGCTATCCAGCCTTCGACGTGCTCTGGTATGGCCACATCGGCGACGGCAACCTGCACCTGAACATCCTCAAGCCCGAACACATGGACAAGGACGCGTTCTTCGCCGAGTGCGCGCTGGTCAACACCGAAGTCTTCGAAACCGTGCGCAAGTACAACGGCTCCATCTCCGCCGAGCATGGCGTGGGCATGGTCAAGCGCGACTACCTGCAGTACAGCCGTTCGCCGGTCGAAATCCAGTACATGAAGGCCATGAAGGCCGTGTTCGACCCCAACGGGGTCATGAACCCGGGCAAGATCTTTTCCATTTGATGCGTTCATCTGAGCAGAGGTTCGAGCAATGAGCTACCAGCACCAGTACATCGATGGCACCCGTATTCACTTCCCGCTGGGCAAGGTGGTGTGCATCGGCCGCAACTACGCCGAGCACGCCAAGGAGCTGGACAACCCGATCCCGACCGAGCCGCTGCTGTTCATCAAGCCCAGCAGCTGCGTGGTGCCATTGCAGGAAACCTTCAGCATCCCGACCGACCGTGGCGCGGTGCACTACGAGGCCGAGATCGCGGTGCTGCTGGGCAAGTCCCTGAGCACTCGGCCCAGTGTCGAGGAAGTCATCGACGCCATCTCCGGTTTCGCCCCGGCGCTGGACCTGACCTTGCGCGACGTGCAGTCACGCCTGCGCGAGAAAGGCCTGCCGTGGGAGATCGCCAAGTCGTTCGACGGCGCCGCGGTGATCGCACCGTTCGTCTCGGCTGCCAGCTTCCCGGACCTTACCGACATCCCGATACGCCTGACCATCGACGGCGAAGTGCGCCAGGATGGCAACAGCAGTCTGATGCTCAACCCCATCGTACCAATGATCCAATACATGGCCGGATGCTTCTCGCTGCAGGCCGGCGACGTCATTCTCACCGGCACCCCGGCCGGGGTCGGTCCGCTCGAAGTCGGCGCGGATATCGTGCTGGAACTGCCGGGTGTCAGCCGCTTCGAAAGCCGCGTTCAGTAGTCGCGCCGCGCCTCACTTTTTTTTTACATTCGATCTGGATAATGCCCCCACCCCAGTGGGTGCATCGTCCAGATGTGCCCGTATGAATCCATCTCCAGCAAGGGTACTCCATGGTCCGCGCCGCGCTGCATTCATCTCGCCCCCTGTATAAACGTTGGTACCTGTGGAGCCTGCTGGTGCTGCTGATCGGCTACATCGTCGCCGTGGTCCTGCACTGGGACGACCGGGCCGAGCTGTGGGTGAAGGAGTGGACGCAGAGCAGCGCACAGCGCAAGGCCAGCGTCTGGTTGCCCGACTACAAGGCCGTGATCGACGGCAAGCACTTGCCCGGCATGGAAGGTGACGAGGCTTCGGATATCACCTATCACCCCGGCACCCGCACGCTGTTCGCGGTCATGGGCAAGAATCCCTACCTGGTCGAACTGAGCCTGCAGGGCGACGTGTTGCGCAAGATGCCGCTCAACGGTTGGAGCAATCCGGAAGCCGTTGCCACGCTGCCCGACGGACGCCTGGCAATCGTTGACGAGCGTCAGCACCAACTGACCGTGGTCAAGGTAGACCCCACTACCCGCGAGCTGAACATCGCCGACTTCACACCTTTCGACCTTGGCCCGTCGGTTGAACAGAACAAGGCGTTCGAAGCGTTGGCCTGGGATCCGCGCAATCAGCGCCTGCTGCTGGGTGAAGAGCGACCACCGGCACTCTTCTCGCTGAAACTGGGCAGCGATGGGCAGCCGACTGGAGAGAAACAACGCCTTGATGCGCCCGACCTGGACATGCGCAATCTCTCGGCGGTGGCGGTGGATCCGCGTACCGGTCACCGTCTGCTGCTGTCGGCCGACTCGCACCTGCTGATGGAATACGACGAAACGGGCAAGCAGTGGAGCTTCATGACCTTGCTGGGCGGCATGAATGGTCTCAAGGACACCATCCCGCGCGCTGAGGGCGTGACCATCGATGACGAGGGCACCCTCTATCTGGTGAGCGAGCCGAATCTGTTCTACGTATTGCGCAAACACTAAGCCTGAACATGCAGTGTAGAGCTGTGAAGTAAGGGAAATTTCCCACACGATTATCCGTAGAAACTTAAGCTTGGCTTCATCATTTAATGGTTTGATGCGCACACTTCATTCAAGAGCCCGACGCAATGCGTTTCTTCGTCCGACCCGTTCACCTGCTGCTGATCGCGGCCTTGATCGCCCTGATCTGCGCCTTTGCCGCACTGCATCACTTTCGCTGGCTCGAACGCGCCAGTTTCAACGTCGAGCGATGGCTCGGCGGGCCGCTGCCGGGCGCCATCGATCTGGACAGCTATCAGGTGGACATCGAGGCCAAGGTGATCGAAGGCCTGGACGACGACATTTCGGCGCTCACCTTCGACCCATCGCGCAAGACCTTGTTCACCGTCACCAACCAGCGCTCCGAGCTGATCGAACTGTCGCTGCAGGGCACCATCCTGCGGCGGATCGAGCTGGTCGGGTTCGGTGATCCGGAAGCGGTCGAGTACATCAGCCCCGGTGTCTACGTGATTACCGACGAGCGCCAGCAACGCCTGATCAAGATCAACATCGACGACACCACGCAGATCCTCGATGCTCAGCACGCCGAGCAGTTGAGCCTCAACTTCGGCGGCCGCAGCAACAAGGGTTTCGAAGGGCTGGCCTACGATTCGGCCGGCAAGCGCCTGTTCGTGGCGCGCGAGCGTGACCCCATGCTGATCTACGAGGCTCAGGGCTTTCCACGGGGGGTGAGCGACAAGCCGCTGGACGTGCAGGTCACCCAGGACCGTCGGCGCGATGCCGGGCTGTTCGTGCGTGATCTTTCCAGCCTGCAGTACGACGAACGCAGTGGTCACCTGCTGGCACTCTCGGACGAATCGCTGCTGGTGGTCGAACTGGACGTGCAGGGGCGGCCCCTGAGCACCATGTCGCTGCGCAAAGGCCACCAGGGTTTGAGCAAGAGCGTGCCGCAGCCCGAAGGCATCGCCATGGACGACGATGGCAACCTGTACATGGTCAGCGAACCGAACCTGTTCTACGTGTTCCGCAAACCCTGAGCGGTACTACCGCTCGGGGTGCAGGAATTTATCGAGAAACTGCCGGGTCCGGGCCTGCTGCGGGTTGGCGAACAGCTCACGGGCCGGACCCTGCTCCACGATCACGCCTTGGTCGAAGAACACCACGCGGTTGGCCACGTCCCGGGCGAACTGCATCTCGTGGGTGACGATGACCATGGTCCGCCGTTCCTGCGCCAGGCCTCGAATGGTCGCCAGCACCTCGCCGACCAGTTCCGGATCGAGCGCCGAAGTCGGCTCGTCGAACAGGATCACCTGCGGCTGCATGGCCAGTGCCCGGGCGATCGCCACGCGCTGCTGCTGGCCCCCCGACAGCCGTCTCGGATAGGCGTCCTCCTTGCCGGCCAGGCCCACCTTCGCCAACAGGCTGCGACCCAGCTCGACCGCCTCGGCCATGGCCGTTTTCTTGACCACTACCGGCCCTTCGATGACGTTTTCCAATGCCGTGCGATGGGGGAACAGGTTGAAGTTCTGGAAGACGAAACCCACCTGCTGGCGCAGCTCGCGAATCAAGCCTTGCTGCTGTGCCACACGGGCACCGTCGATTTCGATGTCGCCCACGCGGATGCGGCCGCTGGTGGGTGTTTCCAGCAGGTTCAGGCAGCGCAGGAAGGTCGTCTTGCCCGAACCGCTGGGGCCGATGATGGCCACTACTTCGCCGGCAGCGATTTCCAGATCGATGCCCTTGAGCACCGTGTGACCATTGAACTGCTTGGTCAGGCCCTTTACCACGATCATTGCTTCACGCCTCTTGGTCGTGGCGGTTGACCCGCCGTTCCAGATGATTCTGCAGGTGCGCCAGAAGGCTTGCCAACAGCCAGTAGATCAATGCGGCCGCCAGGTACATGGTAAAGATTTCGAACGTGCGTGCCGTGATCAACTGCGCCTGACGGAACAGCTCCGGCACCTGGATGGTCGCGGCCAGCGCCGTGTCCTTGACCAGCGAAATGAAGCTGTTGCCCAGCGGCGGCAGGGCGGTGCGCATGGCCTGCGGCAGGATGGCTCGGCGCAAAGTCTGGGCGCGGGTCATGCCGATGCTGGCGGCCGCTTCCCACTGGCCGCGCTCGATGGATGCGATCGCTGCGCGCAGGATTTCACAGGCATAGGCTGCCATGTTCAGGGAGAACCCGATCAGCGCCGCCGACAGTGGGTCCAGCTCGATACCGACCTGGGGCAGGCCGTAATAGATCACGAACAGCTGGACCAGCAACGGCGTGCCGCGGAAGAACGACACGTAGACCCGCGCCGGCCAGCTCAGCAGCCGGCTTCTGGACAGGCGCATGAGCGCCAGGCCGAAACCCAGCAGCAAGCCGAAGAACATGCCGCCCAGGCTGAGAAATATCGTGTAGTAGGCGCCCTTGAGCAGAAAAGGCGCCGAATCGAGCATCAGCTGCAGGCTGCTCTCGATCATTGGGTGACGTCAGCGCTGAACCATTGCTTGGAGAGCTTGGCCAGGGTGCCGTCCTTGCGCAGTTTCTCCAGAGCGTCGTCGATGGCCTTGAGCAGCTCCGGTTCGCCCTTGCGCACGGCGATCCCTGATTCCTGCCGCGAGAAGGCGTCGCCAGCCAGGGCCAGGGTCTCGTTGGTCTTGTTGATCAGGTCGAAGGCCGCCAGGCGATCCACCAGGATGGCATCGATGCGGCCGACGCGCAGGTCCTGGTACTTGGTGGGGTCATCGTCATAGGTCTTCACGATGGCGCTCGGCACGTTGTCCTTGAGCCACTGCTCGTAGTTGGTGCCCAGGCCCATGCCGACTTTCTTGCCCCCCAGGTCCGACGCCTGCTTGATGCTGTCGGCGTTCTTCTTGGCGACCACCGCCTGGATACCCGAAATGGTGTAGGGCGTGGAGAAGTCGTACTTCTTCCTGCGCTCCTCGGAGATGGTCACCTGATTGACCACGATGTCCAGACGCTTGGAATCCAGCGCCGCGAGGATGCCGGCCCACGGGGTCGCCTGCAGTTTGACCTTGACGCCCAGCTCCTTGGCCAACGCCTCGGAAAGCTGCACTTCGAAACCGGTCAGCTTGCCGTTTTCATCGACGAAACTGAACGGTGGATAGGTACCCTCCAGGCCGACGTTGATGACACCGGCGTCCTTGATCTTCTGCAACTGTTCGCCGGCGACCGCCTGGCCCAGCAGCGAGCTGCCCAGAACCAGACCGGCGATCAGCAGGTGTTTGCGCAATGCGGGAAAATTCATGGCGAATCCTTGTTGTAATGGATGATCGTGATGAAGGAGGGGAGCGATCGGAAAACAGGACTATAGGCACCGCCACGCTGGCCCACAAGTCCCAACGGTAGCCACGGAACGTATGACCCCGGCTTATGTTCAGATGCTCCACGATCGATCCAAAGCGTTCTTTTTGGTGCCAGGATTTTTCCCGTATGGTGGGCGCCTATCGGCGGCCATCGCTGTTTTCGCACAGGGCAGGACATAACCGTGAACGACATTCCTCAGGCACGCAAAGGCCATTGGCAGTTACAGTCCATCGTCGGCCAGTTGCATGAGGCGCGGTCCGATTGGCGTCGGCAGAACGGGCGCAGCTGCGGCATGCAGGGCGGTCGCGAGCTGCCTTCGCGCGAGGCCATGGCCCAGGTGCTCGAACAGTTGTGCGGTGCGTTGTTCCCGATGCGCCTGGGGCCGGTGGACCTGCGCGAGGAAAGCGAAGATTTCTACGTCGGCCACACCCTGGACGCCGCGCTCAACGAGCTGCTGACCCAGGCTCGCCTGGAGTTGCGCTACGCAGCGCGCAACGGTGACTGCGACTTGCCAGCCGTCGACGCCAAGGCGTTGGAGCTGATTCAGGGTTTCGCCGCCGCTCTGCCGGGCCTGCGGCGGTTGCTCGATACCGATGTGCTGGCGGCCTACCACGGCGATCCGGCAGCGCGCAGCGTCGATGAGGTGCTGCTCTGCTACCCCGGCGTGCTGGCGGTGATTCATCATCGTCTGGCTCACCATCTGTATCTGGCCGGCCTGCCGTTGCTGGCGCGCATCAGCTCGGAACTGGCTCATTCGGCGACCGGTATCGACATCCACCCCGGCGCGCGGATCGGGCCGAGCTTCTTCATCGACCATGGCACGGGCGTGGTGATCGGCGAAACCGCCGTGATCGGTGAACGGGTGCGCATCTACCAGCAGGTCACTCTGGGCGCCAAGCGCTTCCCGGCGGACGAGTCCGGGCAATTGCAGAAAGGCCACCCGCGCCACCCGATCGTCGAGGACGATGTGGTCATCTATGCCGGGGCGACCATTCTGGGTCGCATCACCATCGGCAAGGGCTCGACCATCGGCGGCAACGTGTGGCTCACGCGCACCGTGCCCGCCGGCAGCAACCTGACCCAGGCCAATCTGGTGCAACACGACAGCGGCCAGAAATAAGCCGGCACGACGCGCGGCCAGCGGCCTGTTCGACAGGACCGTTTGGCCCATCAGTTGGCCATCTACCCATCACTCGTGTTTTAATTGAACGCTCGTTCAATAAAACCATGGATCGCGATTCGCGTTCAACAGGAGGCCATCCCTTGCTGAAAACGCCCAGTTTCTTCCATTTCCGAACGTGTGGAGTGCACAACGCATGAGTGCATCTTCATCGACACCAAGCGGCAACGTGCGCATGAACCCTCCGGTGTTCTACTTCGCCGCCAGCTTCATTCTGATTTTCGGCATCGTCGTCATTTCCTTCCCGCAGGCGGCCGGCCAATGGCTGCTGGCCGCGCAGAGCTGGGCGGCCAACACCGTTGGCTGGTACTACATGCTGGCCATGACCCTGTACCTGGTGTTCGTGGTGGTGACCGCGCTGTCGGGCTACGGCAAGATCAAGCTGGGGGCCGATCATGACGAGCCCGAATTCAGCTACCTGTCCTGGGCCGGCATGCTGTTCGCCGCCGGTATCAGCATCACCCTGTTCTTTTTCTGCGTGTCCGAACCGCTGACCCACATGCTACAACCGCCGCAGGGCGAGGCGGGCACCCAGGAGGCCGCGCGCCAAGCCATGCAGCTGCTGTTCCTGCATTGGGGGCTGCACGGTTGGGGCGTGTTCGCCTTCGTCGGTATGGCTTTGGCTTATTTCGCCTATCGTCACAACCTGCCGCTGGCGCTGCGCTCGGCGCTCTACCCGCTGATCGGCAAGCGCATCAATGGGCCGATCGGCTACGCCGTGGATGGCTTTGGCATCATCGCTACCATCTTTGGCCTGGGCGCCGACATGGGCTTCGGCGTCCTGCACCTCAATTCCGGCCTGGACTACCTGTTCGGTGTGGCCCATACCCAATGGGTTCAGGTGATCCTGATCACCCTGATGATGGGCGCAGCCATTCTCGTGGCGGTCTCCGGCGTCGACAAGGGCGTGCGGGTGATGTCCGACATCAACATGCTGCTGGCCTGTGCGCTGCTGCTGTTCGTGCTGTTCGCCGGGCCGACCCAGCACCTGCTCAGCACCCTGGTGCAGAACGTCGGCGACTATCTGGGCGCGCTGCCCAGCAAGAGTTTCGACGTTTATGCGTATGACAAACCCAGCGACTGGCTGGGCAACTGGACGGTGTTCTACTGGGCCTGGTGGATTGCCTGGTCGCCGTTCGTGGGGCTGTTCATCGCGCGCATCTCGCGGGGACGCACCATTCGCGAGTTCGTCTTCGGCGTGCTGCTGATTCCACTGGGTTTCACCCTGGCCTGGATGTCGATCTTCGGCAACAGCGCCATCGACCAGGTGATCAATCACGGCATGGCCGCGATCGGCCAGTCGGCCATCACCGACCCGTCGATGACCCTCTACCTGCTGCTGGAAACCTACCCTTGGGCGCGGACAGTGATCGCGGTCACCGTGTTCATCAGCTTCGTGTTCTTCGTCACCTCGGCCGACTCGGGCACTGTCGTGCTTTCGACGTTGTCCGCACGCGGTGGCAACCCGGACGAAGACGGTCCGAAATGGCTGCGGGTATTCTGGGGCGCGATGACGGCGCTGGTCACCAGTGGCCTGCTCTTCGCCGGCAGCATTGATTCGTTGAAATCGGCGGTGGTGCTGACCTCGCTGCCGTTCTCGATCATCCTGCTGGCGATGATGTGGGGGCTCCACAAGGCGTTCCACATGGAGGGCCAGCGCAAGATCGCCCAGTTGTATTCGCTGGCCCCGGTTGCCAGCTCGCGACCTGGGCGCGGTGGCTGGCGACAGCGCCTGAGCCAGGCCGTAAGCTTCCCCTCCCGTGACGAGGTGTACCGGTTCATGGACACCCACGTGCGCCCGGCAGTGGCCGAAGTGACCGCCTCGTTCGCCGAGAAGGGCCTGGATGCCGTGACCCAGGAGGACACCAGCCACGACAATGTCACGTTCGAAATCGGGCATGGCGAGGAGCGGCCATTCATTTACCAGGTGCAGATGCGCGGTTACTTCACGCCATCCTTCGCCCGTGGTGGGATGGGCAATCAGGAGCTCAAGAACCGCCGCTACTATCGAGCCGAGGTGCATCTGTCCGAAGGCAGCCAGGATTACGATCTGGTCGGCTACAGCAAGGAGCAGATCATCAACGACATCCTCGATCAGTACGAACGGCACATGCAGTTCCTGCACTTGGTGCGTTGACCGTCACAGAGGGGCCTTAAGGCCCCTCGCTCGACCCGGTACCGAAAAGCTGCACGCATAAAAAAACCCTCGCACCGTTGTGCGAGGGTTTTTTCATGGCCGCGCTGTCAGTTATCGGCGACGGCGTTCTTGGCCAGAATGGCGTTGGCCAGGTCCATGTCGGACGCTTCCAGACCAGGGTTCTGCGCACGGACTTTCTGGATCGCCGCTTCCAGATACGGGCCGCGGATACCGCCTTCGCTGGCCACGAAGCTGCCGGCATCGTCCTGTGCGGCGATGATCAGCTTGTGATCCTTGAAGGTCAGGTAGGAGGAGCCGGTCGTGGCGCCCGAGGAAAGCACGTTGCGCCAGAAGGGATCGGCCATGGCCGAGCTGACGGGCAGGGACAGCAACGCGAGGGTAGCAACAGCGGTTTTGACGCGCATGATCGAGACTCCACAGTGTGATCCGGTACGAATGTGATCCGGGGCAGTTGTCGTTCTGCTCGTTGGATAGGGTCAACGTCATTCAAGTTCCCCGGGGCGGTCGAGCGGCCCGCAGCAGCGGCCTCACATCGAGTCGATGCGCGGGGTCACGCGCAGTACTTCCTCGAGCGTGGTCAGGCCGGCAGCGATCTGCCGTGCACCTCCCAGGCGCAGGCTGCGCATACCCTCCTTGCATGCCTGGCGCCTGAGCGCGGTGAAGTCGGTGTTGGCGTCGATGCAGGCTTTCACACCGTCGCTGAGCAGCAGCACTTCATACACGCCGGCCCGCCCGCAATAACCCGTGTCTCGACAACGCGGACAACCGACGGCGCGCTGGGCCCCCTCCGGGACGGCCATGCGCCAGGGCCCGATGAGGGCCTGCCAGCTTGTCGGATCGATATGCGTTGGCGCCTTGCAGTCAACGCACAGCGTGCGTACCAGTCGCTGCGCCATGACGCCCAGCACCGTGGCCTTGATCAGGTAATGCGCGACGCCCAGTTCCAGCAGGCGGGTGATCGCACCCACGGCATCGTTGGTGTGCAGGGTCGACACCACAAGGTGACCGGTCAGCGCCGCCTGGATCGCCATCTCGGCCGTTTCCAGATCGCGGATCTCGCCGATCATGATGATGTCCGGGTCCTGCCTCATCAGCGCCCGCAGGCCGCTGGCGAAATCCAGATCGATGTTGTGCTGCACCTGCAACTGGTTGAAGGCCGGTTCGACCATCTCGATCGGGTCTTCGATGGTGCACAGGTTGATCTGCGGCGTCGCCAGCTGCTTGAGGGTGGTGTACAGCGTGGTGGTCTTGCCCGAGCCGGTGGGGCCGGTGACCAGCACGATGCCATGAGCCTGGGTGGTCATCTGCCGCCAGCGACTCAGGTCGTCGGCCACAAGGCCGAGCTGGGCGAAATCCTTGAGCAGCACCTGTGGGTCGAAGATGCGCATCACCAGCTTTTCACCGAAGGCCGTGGGCAGGGTGGACAGGCGCAACTCGATCTCCTGGCCCTCGGGCAGGCGGGTTTTGATCCGCCCATCCTGAGGCTTGCGCTTCTCGGCGACATTCATGCGACCCAGGCTTTTCAGGCGACTGACGATGGCCAGCGTGACCTGTTCGGGGAAGCGGTACACGCAATGCAGCAAGCCGTCGATGCGAAAGCGCAACGCTCCGAAGTCTCGTCGAGGCTCGATATGGATATCGCTGGCGCGTTGCTCGAACGCGTATTGGAACAGCCAGTCGACGATGTTGACCACGTGCTGGTCGCTGGCGGCAGGCGCGACCATGTCGCCCAGCTGCAGCAGTTGCTCCAGGTTGCCCGCATGGTATGACTGGCCCTGGACTTTGGCACCGCTGACCGAGCGGGCCAGTTGGAAGAACTGTTCGGTGAAGCGCTGGATGTCGACGGGATTGGCCACCACACGCCTGATCGTGCGCTTGAGCACCTGGGCCAGGTCGGCCTCCCATTGACGCTGCCACGGTTGCGCGCTGGCGATGGTGACACTGCGCTCGTCCACGGCCACGGCAAGGATGCCATGGCGCTGAGCAAAGGCCTGGGGCATCAAGGCCACCACGGTGGGTACGTCGATGTACAACGGATCGATGCGCAGGTACGGTTGGTCGGCACGCTGTGCCAACCATTGGGTCAGGGCTTCGAGGGTCAGCAATTGTCCGGGTTGGCGGGGATCGGGTAATCGGCAGTCGGCGAGCTGTTGCAGGGGGTGCGTCTGAAGCGGTTCCTTGTAGTCGAGGCTGTCGCGCAGTGCCTGAGCGCGCTCCAGCCCGATGAAGCCGTCGGCCAGCAAGTCGTCGACCAGCTCACGCAAGCACAGGTCGCAGTCATGGCGATGCCGCAGGGTCGTGGCGACGAGGGTCATGCGTGGGCCTCCTTGGCGGTGCGCGATCTGGCGTGCCACACAGCCTAGCGCCCGCGCCGGAAATTGCCGTCATGGCAACCGTTGCCGCATTTGTCGCCGGCTCAGGCGTACGATTGCACCTGGGCCGGATGCTGGGCATCGGCCAGTTGCACATCAAGGACACTGATCAGGTTACGCATCTTTTCCGCGATCACCTGTGCGCGATGCCAGCTCAACTCGCTCACCTGCACCTGGATTTCCAGGCTGTCCGCCACCTGGCGGGCCGCGAGCTGACAGGGGATCAGGTACTGCATGGCAAACAGGTTGAGCACCCGGCAAAGCACGTCGGCTTCGATCTCTGCACTCAGGTTGAACTGCACGGTGGTAGTCAGATTGCCAGCGGCCCAGACATCCGGGCGTAGCGGGGTCAGCGATTCGAAGGCAGACATGGGTAATCTCCGTGGTCAATGGGGAAAGTCTCCCATGCCCATTACGGTATTTCTTGCCCAACTTTGCGCGTTGTGGGGCTATCCTGAATCAAACAATTTTACAATTCGGGCAATGGAGAAATAATTATGCACAGCTCGCTGGATGCTTACGACCGGCGCATTCTGGCGTTGCTGCAAGAGGACGCCACGCTGTCCAGCGCGCAGATTGCCGAGCAGGTGGGGTTGTCGCAGTCGCCTTGCTGGCGGCGCATCCAGCGGCTCAAGGAAGAGGGGGTCATCCGGGCGCAGGTGACCCTGCTGGATCGTAAGAAGATCGGCTTGAACACACAGATATTCGCCGAGGTGAAACTCAACGCCCACGGCCGTTCGAACTTCACCGAATTCACAGAGGCCATAAGGGGCTTTCCAGAGGTGCTGGAGTGCTATGTGCTGATGGGCAATGTCGATTTCCTGCTGCGCATCGTCACACCGGACATTGAGGCCTACGAGCGGTTCTTCTTCGAGAAGCTGTCGATGGTGCCGGGCATTCAAGAAGTGAATTCGACGGTGGCGCTGTCGGAAATCAAGTCGACCACCAGTTTGCCGGTGGACCGGTGACTCGCGATGTCTGCCGCCCCTACAGGTTCGCAACACCCTGTAGGAGCGGCCAGACAGACACCAGAAAGCTTACTTGCGCAGCAACAGTTTCCACGCGCGATTCTGACTCACGGCGATGGCCTGTTGCATCCGCGCATCCAGCACTTCATCGCTGATGTCCAGGCTGGCCAGCGCGTGCAGCTTGTTCAGCTCGCCGAACAGGCGATCGACTTCCGGCACGTCCAGTACGCCACGGGCCAGGTGCAACCAGCTCTGGATCCGCTCGATACGCGGCAACTGCTCGGCCAGATCCTCAGGTTGCTGCTGGTAGCGGGGCAGTTGCAGCGCTGCGCCTTCCTCGGCCAGCAGATGGCCCAGCCAGCTTTGCAGCTGAGCAGCGCCCTGGCGATTGCCGCGGTTGTTGCGCTCGACCGTCCACAGGCGGCCCATCAACCAGCGTGAGGTGTTCAGCGAGAACTGGCCCCAGCGTACGTCCAGCAGCTCTTCGGCGAACTGCTCGGGTGCGGCCTTGCGCACGTCTTCGTCTTCCTGGCCGGCCTGCACCAGCGGGCGCCAGTCTTCGAGCAGAGCGTCCAGGGCAGTGCGCAGTTCGTTGCTGCTGGCGCGCGGTGCGGCCTGGCCCAGGCTGCCGACCAACCCGCGCAACTCGATGAGCTGTTGCACCCAGTCCTGCAGCAAGCGCCAGTGGCCGTTGAAGCGGTACTGCTCGGCCAAGCGCTGGCTGTTCGCCAACAGGTGCCAGGCCAGGGCGGCAAAAGCATCGTCGAGCGTCGTTTCAGCCTCAAGCTCGGGGGCGGGCAGGCTCAGCGCGTAGCTGTCCGGATCGCTCAGGCGATAGCCGCGCTCGGCCTTGCTGATGTCGCAGGGCATCAGGGCCAGCTTCTCGGCCAGCTCGGCGGCCAGCTCCAGCAATGCCGCCGGCTCGCCTTCACGCAGCTCCAGCTCCAGCTCGCAGATCTCTTCGGACTGCTTGCCGACGATGACCTTGCCCAGGTCCAGGGCCGCTTCGATCACCACCCGGGCCTTGCCGCGGCCCCAGGCAATTTCCGCCCGCTCGCGGACGAAGTCGGTGGTGAATACCGGCTTGATGGTCTTCTTGTCCAGCTCGGCCAGTTGCTCGGGCCAGCATTCGCCGTCGAGCTTCTTCAGGTCGAGCTTGGCCTTGGTCAGGTTCCAGTCGTATTCGTTGCGCTGCGACAGCCCGGCCACGCTGCTGCCACGGGTCTTGAGGGTCTGGATGACCTCTTCGCCATCGCGGCGCAGGCGCAGGGCGACCTTGGCCGCTGCCAGTTCGCGGGCAGGCGTGTCGAAGTACTGGTTGAACAGCTCTCGGCGCTCCCAGCCACTTTTGTTGCGCTTTTTCAGCAGGGGATGCTCACGCAGAGCAGCGAGCGTTTCGCGGCTGACGCGCAGTTTGATTTCGGTTTCTTTGTGCATGAGGGGGCAATCCAAGCGCTGGCGGACAACAACGCGCTGATGACTAGATAAGGCCGTGCAGTGTACAGCAGTCGTGCCGCGGCGGTTTATTCTTGGCGCCCGATGGCTCTATGATGGGGCTCGCCTCGGGAGGATCGCCATGCCATTGCCGTCCATGCAGGAACAATTCGCCGCCCTCATCGCGGCGCCTTCGGTCAGTTGCACCCAGCCCAGCCTGGATCAGTCCAACGGCCCGGTGATCGATCTGCTGGCCAACTGGCTGACCGAGCTGGGCTTCGCCTGCGAGATCCAGCAGGTCGAGCCCGGCAAGTTCAACATGATCGCCACGTTCGGCAGCGGCCCTGGCGGTCTGGTGCTGGCCGGGCACAGCGACACGGTGCCTTACGACGAGGCGCTGTGGAACACCGACCCGCTCAAGCTCACCGAGGTCGATGGACGCTGGGTCGGGCTGGGCAGCTGCGACATGAAGGGCTTCTTCGCACTGGCGATCGAGGCGGTGCGTGGCCTGATCGATCAGCCGTTCAAGCAGCCGCTGATCATCCTCGCCACGTGTGACGAAGAAAGCTCGATGTCCGGTGCCAAGGCGCTGGCCGCCGCCGGCCGGCCGCTGGGCCGTGCCGCGGTCATCGGCGAGCCGACCGGGCTCAAGCCGATCCGCCTGCACAAGGGGGTGATGATGGAGCGCATCGACATCCTTGGCCGCAGTGGCCATTCCTCGGACCCAAGCCTTGGTCACAGCGCCCTTGAAGCAATGCACGGTGCAATCGGCGAGCTGATGAACCTGCGTCGGCAATGGCAGCGCGAATACAACAACGCGCAGTTCAGCGTGCCCCAACCGACCCTGAACCTGGGCTGCATCCATGGCGGCGACAACCCCAACCGCATCTGTGGGCAATGCTCGCTGGAGTTCGACCTGCGGCCGTTGCCGGGCATGGACCCGCAGGTCCTGCGCACAGCCATCCGCAGCAAGCTTGCGCCGTTGGCCGAGTTGCACCAGGTGAAGATCGACTATGCACCGCTGTTCGCCGAGGTGCCACCCTTCGAGCAGCGTGCCGACACCGAGCTGGTGCGGGTTGCCGAGCGGCTGACGGGGTACACGGCGGCGGCCGTGGGCTTCGGTACCGAGGCGCCATACTTCCAGAGCATGGGCTGCGAAACCCTGGTACTGGGGCCAGGCAACATCGCCTGTGCGCACCAGCCCGGCGAATACCTGGAAATGTCACGTTTGCAGCCTACCGTGCGTCTATTGCGTGAACTGATCGAGCATTACTGCCTCGAATCGGTGATTGCCTAAATCGGCGTGCCTGCGGGCCGTCATCCCTGCAAGGAGTGCGCGCGTGTTGCCAAGCCTGTCACGACGATAACCCTCATACCGCTGTGCGCCGAGTGATGCTTTTCGTCCCACTTTTCTACAGGCTTCTGCCGTTATGCCCGACTACGTGAATTGGCTTCGCCACGCTTCTCCCTACATCAATGCCCACCGTGACTGCACCTTCGTGGTGATGCTGCCCGGCGAGGGCGTTGCCCACCCCAACTTCGGCAATATCGTCCACGACCTGGTGCTGTTGCACAGCATGGGCGTGCGCCTGGTGCTGGTCCACGGATCGCGCCCGCAGATCGAAAGCCGTCTGGCCGCGCGTGGCCTGAGTCCGCACTATCATCGCAACCTCAGGGTCACCGATGCCGCCACGCTCGAGTGCGTCATCGATGCGGTGGGCCATCTGCGGATCGCCATCGAGGCACGCCTGTCCATGGACATGGCGTCCTCGCCGATGCAGGGCTCGCGGTTGCGTGTGGCAGGCGGCAATCTGGTCACGGCGCGGCCGATCGGCGTGGTCGAGGGTGTCGACTATCACCATACCGGCGAAGTGCGTCGGGTCGATCGCAAGGGCATCAACCGCCTGCTCGACGAACGCTCGATCGTGCTGTTGTCGCCGCTGGGTTATTCGCCTACCGGCGAGATCTTCAACATTGCCTGTGAAGACGTGGCGACGCGGGCCGCCATCGACCTGGCGGCCGACAAGCTGCTGCTGTTCGGTGCCGAGCCGGGGCTGCTCGATGAAACCGGTCACCTGGTGCGCGAACTGCGCCCGCAGCAGGTGCCGGCGCACCTGTTGCGACTGGGTAACGATTACCAGGGGGAATTGCTCGATGCGGCCGCCCAGGCGTGCAAGGGGGGCGTCAGCCGCGCGCACATCGTCAGCTACGCCGAAGATGGCGCATTGCTCACCGAGCTGTTCACCCGCAATGGGGGCGGTACCCTGGTGGCGCAGGAGCAGTTCGAACAGGTACGCGAAGCCAACATCGAAGACGTCGGTGGCTTGCTGGACTTGATCAGCCCGCTGGAAGAGCAGGGCATCCTGGTACGCCGCTCCCGCGAGGTGCTGGAGCGCGAGATCACCCAGTTCAGCGTGGTCGAGCGTGAAGGCATGATCATCGCCTGCGCCGCGCTGTACCCGATCGCCGATTCACAGACCGGCGAGCTGGCGTGCCTGGCGGTGAATCCGGAATACCGCCATGGCGGTCGTGGCGACGAGTTGCTCGAGCGTATCGAAGAGCGGGCGCGGGCGTTGGGGTTGAACACCTTGTTCGTGCTCACCACCCGCACGGCGCACTGGTTCCGCGAACGCGGCTTCGTGCCTAGCGGCGTCGAACGCCTGCCGGCGGCACGCGCCTCGCTGTACAACTACCAGCGTAATTCGAAGATCTTCGAAAAGGCGCTATAGCGGCGCATCAGAACGATCGGTGGCGCCTTCTTCGCGGGCAGAGCCCGGCTCCCACATGAGATAAGCGCATATCCATTGTGGGAGCGGGCTCTGCCCGCGAAAAGGGCGCTGCGGTGCAGCAGAGATACCGCAGGGTATTCAGCGCGGTCAGTTGCTGATGGCCAGGATGCTTGCCTGGTAGGAACCGACGAACACATCGAAATCGCCCACTTCCTCGGCCTCGAGCGTCGCCTGGGCGGCCAGTGAATCGCGCGCCTGCTGTTCGAACTGCGCCTGGTCTTGGCTGCTCAGGGGCTGTTGCCGGAAGTACTCGGCATGGGCCTGGCTCTGGCTGAAGGAAAACTCGGCGAAGCTCTGTTTCTGCTCGGCCATCTTCGCCAGGACCTGCGCCGATGGCGTCAGCGACGGATCGCTGACTTTGGCGCGTTGCGCCGCCATCGCCTGGGCATGCTCATCGGTACCAGTACTGCGATCGAGCAACGCAGCGACGGCGTCGATACGCTCCAGCAAATCGCCAGCCCACGCCTTGAGCTCGACCGCCTCGCCATTGCGCTGCAACTGCAGGCCCGGCCGACGACCTTCCTTGACCGTGCTGAGGAAGTTGCCGGTACAGGCCGCGCATTCGCTGCTGTCGATCTGCGGGCTGCTTTCCAGCGCACAGAACAGCAGGAACGCATCGAGGAAGCGCGACTCGGTCAGGTCGACGCCGGTGGGCAGGAACGGGTTGATGTCCAGGCAGCGCACTTCGATGTACTGCACGCCACGGGCCATCAATGCCTGGATCGGCCGCTCACCACTGTAGGTCACCCGCTTGGGACGAATGTTGGAGTAATACTCGTTCTCGATCTGCAGGATGTTGGTGTTCAACTGCACCCATTCGCCATCCTTGTGCGTGCCCACCTGTACATACGGCGGATACGGCGTGGCCACTGCCTTGCGCAGGCTGTCGGTGTAGCTGGCCAGATCGTTGTAGCACGGCGTCAGGCCGGCCTGGGCGTTGCTCTGGTAACCCAGGTCGCTCATGCGCAGGCTGGTGGCGTAGGGCAGGTACAGGGTCTGCGCATCCAACTGCTCGAGCTGATGGGCGCGCCCGCGCAGAAAACCGGCATCCAGTGCCGGCGAGGCGCCGAACAGGTACATCAGCAACCAGCTGTAGCGACGGAAGTTTCGAATCAGCGCGATGTACGCGGAAGACTGGTAATCACGATCGGTGCCGACATAGCCATCAGCCTGCTTGAGCACCGGCCACAGCTGCTCGGGCAGGGAGAAGTTGTAGTGAATACCGGCAATGCACTGCATGGTGCGGCCGTAACGCAGGGACAGGCCCTGGCGATAGACGTACTTGAGGCGGCCGATGTTCGAGGTGCCGTAGTAGGCCAGCGGAATATCTTCCTCGGCCGGCAACGGGCAGGGCATGGAGGGACTCCACAGGTACTCGCTGCCCAGCTTGCTGTACACGAAGCGGTGGATCTGCTCCAGGCTGTGCAGGGTCTGGGCGGGATCCTCGAGTGCGGGCGTGATGAATTCCAGCAGCGATTCGGAGTAGTCCGTGGTGACCTGTTCGTTGGTCAGCGCCGATCCCAGCGCCTCGGGGTGCGGCGTCTGTGCCAGGCGACCCTCGTGGTTGACGCGCAGGCACTCGCGCTCGATGCCATGCAGGCACTGCGCGAGCAGAGAAAGGGTGGCAGGCTCGCCGAGCAAAGTCAGGCGGCGGTTGAGAAATTCGCTCAAGTTGGATTCCTTCACGCGTCAGTCGCCCCGATATGGGGGTGGAACGGACGGTCTGCAAGGGTGAAGACAAAAAGGAACCGGCGTCGTCGCCTGGTTTCGATCGGGCAAGGTGCAGGCCGTACTGCGATCGACACCGCCTGCGCCGTGCCGAAATTACCGCAGAACGACCCCTTCGGGCTAGAGAACCACGAAAGTACCTTGTGCCTTTGCCATCAGTTTTTCGCCCTGAAGCACCTCGGCCTCCACCACCATCGTGCGTCGGCCGGCGTGCAATACCTGGGCCTTGCAGATCACCTCACCTTCTGACACCGCGCGAAGGTAATTGATCTTGCATTCGAGCGTGACGCTTTGATTATCGAAACCGTGGGAGGTCGAGCACGCCAGGCCCATGGCAATGTCGACCAGGCTGAAGATGGCCCCGCCGTGCATCACCTGGCCACGGTTGCGCAGGTGCTCGGCCATGGGCAGTGCCACTTCCGCCACACCGGCATCCAGGCGTCGCACCTGGCAGCCGAGCTCACGAAAGTAGGCGCTCTGGGTCAGGTCGTCGGCAATCTCCATCAGCGTTTCTTCAACTGTTTGGCATTGGCGAACAACGACGCCATGGCCCCGTTGGCGGGCGCGGCGGCTTCCTTGACGCGGGCCGGAGCGGCCTGCTGACGGGCTGCGGCACCGGGACGGCTGCCCCGTGCGCCGTCGATCTTCTCGCCGGGCGTGTCGCCCATGCGCATCGACAGCCCCACGCGTTTGCGCGGAATGTCCACTTCCATCACCTTGACCTTGACCACGTCGCCGGCCTTCACCGCTTCACGCGGATCCTTGATGAATTTTTCCGACAGCGCCGAGATGTGCACCAGACCGTCCTGGTGCACGCCGATATCGACGAAGGCGCCGAAGTTGGTCACGTTGGTCACCACGCCTTCGAGCACCATGCCCAGTTGCAGGTCCTTGAGCTCTTCCACACCGTCCTGGAACTCGGCGGTCTTGAACTCCGGACGCGGGTCGCGGCCCGGCTTGTCCAGCTCCTGCAGTATGTCGGTCACGGTTGGCAGGCCGAAGGTTTCATCGGTGAATTTCTTCGGGTCCAGGCGCTTGAGGAAGCCGCTGTCGCCGATCAGCGAACGGATATCCCGATCGGTGCCTGCAGCGATGCGCTGCACCAGCACATAGGCTTCGGGGTGCACGGCCGAGGCGTCCAGCGGATTGTCGCCGTTCATGACGCGCAGGAAACCGGCCGCCTGTTCGAAGGTTTTTTCGCCCAGGCGAGAGACTTTCTTCAGTGCCGCACGGGTCCGGAACGCACCGTGCTCGTCGCGGTGGGCGACGATGTTCTGCGCCAGCGTGGCATTGAGCCCGGAAATACGCGCCAACAGGGCCACGGAGGCAGTGTTGACGTCCACGCCCACGGCGTTCACGCAGTCTTCCACCACGGCATCCAGGCCGCGTGCCAGCTTGAGCTGCGAGACGTCGTGCTGGTACTGGCCCACACCAATGGATTTCGGATCGATCTTGACCAGTTCGGCCAGTGGATCCTGCAGGCGCCGAGCGATGGAGACCGCACCGCGGATCGACACGTCCAGGTCGGGAAACTCGCGCGCTGCCAGCTCCGAGGCCGAATACACCGAGGCACCGGCTTCGGAGACCATCACCTTGGTCATTTTCAGGCCGGGGTATTTCTTGATGAGCTCGGCGGCCAGCTTGTCGGTCTCGCGGCTGGCAGTGCCGTTGCCGATGGCGATCAGGTCCACGGCATGCTTGGCGCACAGTGCAGCCAGCGTGGCCAGGGTCTGGTCCCATTTGTTATGCGGCACGTGCGGGTACACCGTGGCGTGATCGAGCAGCTTGCCGGTCGCATCCACCACCGCCACCTTGCAGCCGGTACGCAGGCCAGGGTCCAGACCGAGGGTGGCGCGCGGGCCCGCCGGGGCGGCCAGCAGCAGGTCATGCAGGTTGTGTGCGAAGACGTTGATGGCTTCGCTTTCGGCGTTCTCGCGCAGCTCGCTCAGCAGGTCGGTTTCCAAGTGCGTGTAGAGCTTGACCTTCCACGTCCAGCGCACCACTTCGCCGAGCCACTTGTCGGCGGCGCGCTGCTGGTTTTTCACGCCGAAGTGCTCGCCGATCATCATCTCGCAGGGATGCAGGGTGCCCGGAAGTTCTTCGCCTACCTTCAGCGACGAACCGAGAATACCTTCGTTGCGCCCGCGGAAAATGGCCAGGGCGCGGTGCGAGGGCATGCTCTTGAGCGGCTCGTCGTGCTCGAAGTAGTCGCGGAACTTGGCGCCTTCTTCTTCCTTGCCTGCCAGCACTCGGGCGCTGAGTACCGCTTCCTGCTTGAGGAAGCCGCGCAGCTTGGCCAGCAGTGTGGCGTCTTCGGCGAAGCGCTCCATCAGGATGTACTTGGCGCCTTCCAGTGCTGCCTTGACGTCGAGCACACCTTTATCGCCGTCGACGAAGCGGGCTGCTTCGGTTTCCGGGTTCAGCGTCGGGTCGGCGAACAGGCCGTCGGCCAGCTCGCCAAGGCCGGCCTCCAGGGCGATCTGGCCCTTGGTGCGGCGCTTCTGCTTGTACGGCAGGTAGAGGTCTTCCAGGCGTGTCTTGGTGTCGGCCTGCTGGATCTCGCGGGTCAGCTCGGGCGTCAGCTTGCCCTGTTCCTCGATGCTGGCCAGGATACTGGCGCGGCGCTCGTCGAGTTCGCGCAGGTAGCGCAGGCGCTCTTCGAGGTGACGCAGTTGGGTGTCGTCCAGGCTGCCGGTCACCTCCTTGCGGTAACGAGCGATGAAAGGCACGGTCGAACCTTCATCCAGCAGTGCGACGGCCGCTTCGACCTGTTGAGGGCGGACGCCGAGTTCCTCGGCGATGCGGCTGTTTATGCTGATCATGATAACCACCTGAAAAATGATAGGTACAAGGTGCAGTCCCCCATATGCCTGGTGTATGGGCACGTTTCGGGCACCGTGGCAGCGGACGCTTTCATGCGTACGTTGCCGCTGACGAGCCGCGCAGTATACCCAGCGATATCGTCTCGGCGCGAACCCCAAGCCTTGACGATCAAGGAATGTGGCTGGCGGCCAAAGAAAAATCTGCTAACAATGCACACGGCACGAGCGTCGGCAGCTACGCCATAATGCGCGCCGAGATCAGAGGAGCAACCCATGAGCAGTACCGCACAAGCAGCCGAAGGTGAAAAGATCCTCATCGTTGACGACGATCCGGGATTGAGCAGCTTGCTGGAGCGATTCTTCACCAGCAAAGGCTACCGTGCGCGCGCCGTGCCCAACGTCGAGCAAATGGATCGCCTGCTGGCTCGCGAAGTGTTCCATCTGGTGGTGCTGGACCTGATGCTGCCCGGCGAAGACGGCCTGTCCGCCTGCCGCCGCATGCGCGCCGGCAACAATCAGGTCCCGATCATCATGTTGACCGCCAAGGGTGACGAACTCAGCCGCATCAAGGGCCTGGAGCTGGGCGCGGACGACTACCTGGCCAAGCCCTTCAACCCCGACGAGCTGATGGCCCGCGTCAAGGCCGTGCTGCGTCGTCAGTCGGCGCCTGTGCCGGGCGCGCCAGGCAGCGAGGACGAATCGGTGTCCTTCGGCGACTACGAGCTCTCCCTGGCCACCCGCGAGCTCAAGCGTGGCGACGAAGTGCACATGCTCACCACCGGCGAGTTCGCCGTGCTCAAGGCTCTGGTGATGAACGCTCGTCAGCCACTGACCCGCGACAAGCTGATGAACCTGGCCCGTGGACGTGAATGGGACGCTCTGGAGCGCTCCATCGACGTGCAGATCTCGCGCCTGCGCCGCATGATCGAACCCGATCCGTCCAAGCCGCGCTACATCCAAACGGTCTGGGGCGTGGGTTACGTATTCGTACCCGATGGCAACGCCGCCCGGTAGACTTCAGGGGTTTTTGTAGGGTCGATGTCCTGAATCACATGTTGATTCGGGATATTCGTCATCCAGAATGTCTGCGAGCCTGCTCGCTCCTGCAACGTATGTGACCGCCGCGCAATGAAGACCCCTGTCTGGTTTCCCCAAAGTTTCTTCGCCCGAACCCTCTGGCTGGTGCTGGTCGTCGTCCTGTTTTCCAAGGCTCTGACCTTGGTCTACCTGTTGATGAACGAAGACGTGCTGGTCGACCGCCAGTACAGTCACGGTGTGGCGCTGACCCTGCGTGCCTACTGGGCGGCGGACGAGAACAACCGCGACCAGATCGCTGACGCCGCAGGCTTGATTCGCGTGGTCGGCGGCGGTGTGCCAGAAGGCGAACAGCATTGGCCGTACAGTGAAATCTACCAACGCCAGATGCAGGCCGAGCTGGGCGAGGACACCGAAGTGCGCTTGCGCGTCCATGCGCCGCCCGCCCTGTGGGTGCGTGCGCCGAGCCTGGGCGCTGGCTGGTTGAAGGTGCCTTTGTATCCGCACCCATTGCGCGGACAGAAGATCTGGAGCGTGCTGGGCTGGTTTCTGGCGATCGGCCTGTTGTCGACCGCTTCGGCCTGGATCTTCGTGCGTCAGCTCAACCAGCCGCTCAAGCGCCTGGTGTTTGCCGCCCGTCAGCTAGGGCAGGGCCGCAGCGTGCGCCTGCCGGTGAGCGATACGCCCAGTGAGATGACCGAGGTGTACCGGGCGTTCAACCAGATGGCCGAAGACGTCGAACAGGCCGGTCGCGAGCGCGAGCTGATGCTTGCCGGCGTCTCCCACGACCTGCGCACGCCGCTGACCCGGCTGCGGCTGTCGCTGGAACTGATGACCTCGGACAACGAATTCACCCCCGACATGGTCCGCGACATCGAGGACATGGACGCGATCCTCGATCAGTTCCTGGCCTTCATTCGCGACGGGCGCGACGAAAAAGTCGAGGTCGTCGACCTGGGGAATCTGGTGCAGGAAGTCGTTGCGCCCTACAACCAGGCGCAGGAGCAGGTGCTGCTTCGCCTGGAACCGATCCCGCCGTTCCCGCTGCGCCGGGTGTCGATGAAGCGGCTGTTGAACAACCTGATCGGCAACGCGCTCTACCATGCCGGCAGCGGTGTGGAGGTGGCGGTCAACGTTTCGGGCGACGACAACGCGCCCTATGTGGTGCTCAGCGTGCTGGACCGTGGCGCCGGTATCGATCCGGGGGAGCTGGTTGGCATCTTCGACCCGTTCATCCGCGGCGATCGCGCGCGCAGTGGCAAGGGCACCGGGTTGGGTCTGGCGATCGTCAAGCGCATTGCCGCCATGCATGGCGGCAACGTGGAACTGCGCAATCGCTCGACGGGCGGGCTGGAGGCGCGGGTGCGGCTGCCACTGGGCCTGATGCTGCCCAGGGATGCCGTCTAGGAACTAGCCCTTGCCCTTGGTGCGGGTCATGTTCGGGCCTCTGTTCTTTTCGATGTGCTCGATGATCATCCCGGCCACGTCCTTGCCGGTAGTCACCTCGATGCCTTCCAGGCCTGGCGATGAATTGACCTCCATCACCAAGGGGCCGTGGTTGGAGCGCAGGATGTCCACGCCGGCGACGCTGAGCCCCATTACCTTGGCCGCGC
This sequence comes from Pseudomonas coleopterorum, assembly GCF_900105555.1. NCBI lineage: Bacteria > Pseudomonadati > Pseudomonadota > Gammaproteobacteria > Pseudomonadales > Pseudomonadaceae > Pseudomonas > Pseudomonas coleopterorum. The sequence continues at coordinate 4,347,674 of NZ_FNTZ01000001.1, read as the reverse complement.
GGATCGCGGTCATGCGCTCTTCCGGGGTGATCTTGATCAGGCTGGCGCTGCCGCCACGATGCAGGTTGGAGCGAAACTCGCCGGGTTTGGCCTGGCGCTTCATGGCCGCAATCACCTTGTCACCCACCACGAAGCAGCGAATGTCGGCGCCGCCGGCCTCCTTGATGTACTCCTGAACCATGATGTTCTGCTTGAGACCCATGAACGCCTCGATCACCGACTCGGCGGCGGTGGCGGTTTCGCACAGCACCACACCGATGCCCTGGGTGCCTTCGAGCACCTTGATCACCAGCGGGGCGCCATTGACCATGCTGATCAGGTCGGGAATGTCGTCCGGCGAGTGGGCGAAGCCGGTGACAGGCAGGCCGATGCCGCGTCGCGACAGCAGTTGCAGCGAGCGCAGCTTGTCGCGCGAGCGGGCGATGGCCACTGATTCGTTCAGCGGAAAGACGTCCATCATTTCGAACTGACGCAGCACCGCACAGCCATAGAAGGTGACCGACGCACCGATGCGCGGAATGACCGCATCGAAGCCCTGCAGCGGCTTGCCCCGGTAGTGGATCTGCGGCTTGTGACTGGCGATGTTCATGTACGCGCGCAGTGTGTCGATCACGACCATTTCATGGCCACGGGCAGTGCCGGCTTCGATCAGACGACGAGTGGAATACAGACGCGGATTGCGCGACAGCACAGCGATCTTCATGCAACACCTGTGGCAGAGGTAGTAGAGGCCGGGAACACCGGCTTGTCTTGAACGTAGGTGACGCCAGGGTTCACGACCAGTTGGCCATGGACCAGCGCCTTGGAACCCAGCAGCAGGCGGTAACGCATGGATTTACGACAGGCCAGGGTGAATTCGACCGTCCAGACCCGGTCGCCCAGGGCAAGAGTGGTCTTGATCACGTAGCGCGTCTGCGCATGGCCATTGGAGCTCTTGATGGTCTTCATGGCCACCAGCGGTGCTTCGCAGCGTCTGTGGCGCAGTTGCACCACGGTGCCCAGGTGGGCGGTGAAACGCACCCACTTCTCACCGGCACGGGTGAACGGTTCGATGTCCGTGGCGTGCAGGCTGGAGGTGCTGGCGCCGGTGTCGATCTTGGCGCGCAGGCCGGCGACACCCAGGTCGGGCAGCGCCACCCACTCGCGCAGACCAATGACGGTCAGGTGATCAAATGTTTTCAAATTCGGCAAACCGCAAGAGGTAGGGGTGGACCCACATACGCAAGCTTCAGACCGGCGCGGCCCGGATCAATTCAACCCAGCCCGACGCCGCTTGGCAAGCGTGCGTGCACTGTAATCGCAAAGACCGTCGCTTGCATCCGACAGGCACGGTAGTACAGTTCGATGACGGCATTTCGCGAGGTGAGCCTGTGGCACAGAAGCAAAAGCAGGAAGAAGAGGACAAGGTCCGTCTGGACAAATGGCTGTGGGCTGCGCGCTTCTACAAGACTCGTGCCCTGGCCAAGGAAGCCATCGAGAGCGGCAAGGTGCATTACCGCGGCGAGCGCTGCAAGCCGGGCAAGGAGCCGCACGTGGGCGATGAGCTGCAGATACGCACCGGTTTCGATGAGCGCAGCGTGATCATCGAGGCGCTGTCCATCGTGCGCCGTGGTGCGCCCGAAGCGCAGACGCTCTACCGCGAAACCGAGCAGAGCCAGGCCAGGCGCGAAGCCGCTGCGGCCATGCGCAAGGCCGGCGCGCTGGGCGTGACCACCGACGGCAAGCCTTCGAAGAAACAGCGTCGGCAGTTGTTCAGTTTTCGATCAGGGGATTGATGGGGGGCAGCACAGTCAACACATCACCCTGCGACGATACTCAACCGTCCCAGTACCGGCAGCTTCGCCAGCAGCCTGAACAATGGCTCGGTGACCCGCACCAGCCACTGCGAAGTATGGGCTGCGAAAGGCGTGAAGTAGCCCCAGCCGAGCGCCCAGACGGCCATCAGCACGCCGCCGATGTAGTCGTCCTGCCCCCAGTGGGCGCCGGCAACCAGGCGCGGCAGCATGAACACCAGGGCCAGGGCCCAGATACATAGCCACTGGCCGACTCGACGGGTACAGACGCTCATGAACAGCGCCCAGATCAGCAGCACCGACGCGTGATCGCCCGGAAAGCTCTGACTGGAGCGGTCCTTGAGTTCCCAGTGGCGTTCCAGGTTCGGGTACCAGTCGCTGAGCAGTACCGGATCGGCCAGGACCATGCTCGGACTGTCGTGGTCCCAGCCCATTACGTGTATCCACTTGGAAAACAGCGCGCGCACCACCACTAAGAGCAACAGCACGGCCATGAAGCCGAAAAAGGCTTGGCGAACCTGTCCGGCCTTGAACACCCAATTGCCGCGGATCAGCAGCGCCAGCATGATCACGCCGACCACGATGTCGAAGGGTCGCAAGCTGCCCAGGGTCCACACATAACGCCACGCGGCATTGCTGGCCAGGGGCGCGTTGAGCAGGCGAAACAGCCATTCGTCGAATGCTGTGCACAAATGATGGCCAATAGGCCATAACCAGAAGCACAACAGCACGATCGGGATTGAATTGCACAGCAGCAAGCCGCTAACGTTCCACCTGGCTTGGAACAGTGGGCCTTTGTTCATAAGATACCTCTACATCCACAGGGCAGTGAGCGATCAAACGAACGCTCTGAAGCGGGCTTTATAAAAGCCGCTACACATTTTGTCACCATTCTCAGATACTGGACTTATGCACGATCTTCCTGAAGCCGATTTCACCCAACGCTTTATTTTCGACGACGCCGATGTACGCGGTGAGGCGGTAGCATTGGAACGCAGCTACGCCGAGGTCCTGGCCAAGCACGATTACCCGCTGCCGGTGCAGTTGCTGCTGGGCGAGTTCATGGCTGCCGCGGCCCTGCTGGTAGGGACGCTCAAGTTCGATGGCTTGCTGATTCTGCAGGCCCGCTCCGAAGGCCCCGTGCCGTTGCTGATGATCGAATGCTCCAGCGAGCGTGATATCCGCGGCCTGGCGCGTTTCCATGCCGAGCAGATCAACGACACCGATGGCCTGCCAGAATTGATGCCCGCCGGTACCCTGGCGATGACCATCGACCCTACCGAAGGTCAGCGCTACCAAGGCATCGTGGATCTGGAAGGTGCCGACCTGTCGGCAAGTTTCTCCAATTACTTCGCCCTCTCCGAACAGCTCGGTACGCGCTTCTGGCTCAAGGCCGATGGCCAGCGTGCCCGTGGCCTGCTGCTGCAGCAATTGCCTGCCGCTGTGATCAAGGACGAAGACGACCGCGCCGAGAGCTGGAAGACCGCCATCACCCTGGCCGATACCCTCAAGGCCGAAGAACTGTTGGGCCTGGATAACGAAACCGTGTTGTACCGCCTGTACCACGAGCAGGCATTGCGGCTTTTCGATACCCAGCCGATTCGGTTTCGCTGCAGCTGTTCCAGGGAGCGTTCGGCACGAGCGCTCGTCAGCCTTGGGCACGACGATGCACGCGAATTGCTCAAGGAGCATGGCGGTACGGTGGAGATCGACTGCCAGTTCTGCAACCAGCGCTACTTGTTTGACGCCACCGACGTCGATCAGCTCTTCAGTGGCGCTGGTGTGGACGCTCCGTCAGATACCCGTCACTGAAGCGATTTAGTCTCGCTAAATTAACAAACGGACGCCGGAATAACGCCGTTACCGACAGGAGGACGCTATTCTTTTCGGGCGTTTCTGGCATAATCCGGCCCACTTTTTAGCTGTAGTGGTTGTTGTAAACTTACTACAAAACGTTTGGAGCACTCGGCCCAGAGCCGACGGGGAACCTCATGACGCAAGCCAAGAACGCCGTGTACGCCGATCTGACTGTAGACGATCTGGTTAAAGAAGCCCTGAACCGTGGTGAAGGCGAGCTTGCCGATACCGGGGCTCTGGTGGTGCGTACCGGTCATCGTACCGGTCGTTCGCCAGTCGACCGTTTCATCGTCGAAGAGCCCACTACCCAGGACGCCATTGCCTGGGGCCCGATCAACCGCAAATTCCCGGCCGACAAGTTCGATGCCCTGTGGGATCGCGTCGAAGCCTATCTGGGCGAGCGCGAGCGGTTCGTTTCCCATGTGCATGTAGGCTCCGATCCGGCGCACTACCTGCCGGTCAAGATGACTACCCAGACCGCCTGGCACAACCTGTTCGGGCGTTGCCTGTTCATCAATCCGGAGCAGTACAACGCCGGTGGCAAGGATGAATGGCAGGTGCTCAACGCGCCTGAGTTCGAGTGCGTGCCCGAGCGCGATGGCACCAACTCCGACGGTACCGTGATCATCAACTTCGCGGCCCGCAAGGTGCTGATCGCAGGCATGCGCTATGCCGGCGAAATGAAGAAGGCGATGTTCTCGGTGCAGAACTTCCTGCTGCCGGCCGCCGACGTGCTGCCGATGCACTGCGCCGCCAACATGGGCGAAGACGGCGACGTCACCTTGTTCTTCGGCCTGTCGGGCACCGGCAAGACCACCCTGTCGGCCGACGAAAGCCGTTACCTGATCGGTGACGACGAGCACGGCTGGGGTGTGGGCGTGGTGTTCAACATCGAGGGCGGCTGCTACGCCAAGTGCATCGACCTGTCCGAGAAGAACGAGCCGGTCATCTGGAAAGCCATTCAGCACGGCGCCGTGCTGGAGAACGTCGTGCTCGATGCCGACAAGAAGGCCGACTACGCCGATGACAGCCTGACCCAGAACAGCCGTGCCGCGTATCCGCGTGAGCTGATCGAAAAGCGCGCGCCGAAGAACCTGGGTGGCGAGCCCAATGCCGTGATCTTCCTGACTTGCGACCTGACCGGCGTACTGCCGCCTGTGTCCATTCTCAGTGAAGAGCAGGCGGCCTATCACTTCCTGTCGGGTTACACCGCGCTGGTTGGTTCGACCGAGATGGGTTCGGGCAGCGGCATCAAGTCGACCTTCTCGACCTGCTTCGGCGCACCGTTCTTCCCGCGTCCGGCTGGCGAGTACGCCGAGCTGCTGATCAAGCGTATTCGTGGCTTCGGCTCCAAGGTCTACCTGGTCAACACCGGCTGGACCGGCGGCGGCTACGGCGTTGGCAAGCGCTTCAACATCCCCACCACCCGTGGCGTGATCGCAGCGATCCAGAGCGGCGCCCTGATCGGCACCGAGACCGAGCACCTGGACATCGTCAACCTGGACGTGCCAAAGGTTGTCCCAGGCGTCGACACCAACCTGCTCAACCCACGCAACACCTGGGCTGACCCAGCCGCCTACGACGAAGCCGCCAAAGGCCTGGCTTCGCTGTTCATCGAGAACTTCAAGAAGTTCGACGTGAGCGACTCGATCAAGGCTGCCGGTCCGCAGTTGTAAGCATTCGCTGAAACAAAAAAAACCGCCTTTTTCAAGGCGGTTTTTTGTGGGATACCCGTTTCAAAAAGAACAGTCACAGTGTGGTAGCGCTTTGAGTGCGGTCAACAGTGCAGGAAGTGACTCGTGAATCGTATCCCACACCACGTCGAACGCTACCTCGTAATAACCATGCGCAATCTTGTTGCGCATGCCGCGCATGCTCCTCCAAGGCACCTGCGGGTGCGTGGCTGCAAACTCCGAATGCATTGCAAGCACCTTGGTAGCCGCCTCGCCGATGATAACGAGACTCATGGTCACGGCTTGTTGGGTCTTTTTGTCCGCCAGAAAATCTTCCAGTTCCAGACCGTCCACGAACGTCAACGCGTCCTGTGCTGCCGTAGTCATTTGGGCTAGGTGGTCTTCGAGCCCAAGGCGTGTCATACGGGTGCAGCCTGGGTCAATACGTCGTCACGAAACTTGATAGGAAGATCGCCAGGGGTCAAAAGATCTACCGAAACACCGAGGAGCTCCTCCAGTTCTTCCAGTAGCCCGCCTAAGTCGAACAATGTTGCCCCAGGCAGGGTATCGACGAGTAGATCAAGATCACTGCCCTCGGTATCCGTGCCCGCCAAGACTGATCCGAATACTCTGGGGTTGGCGCTTCGGTAGCGGCCAACGGCCTCGCGTACAGCGGTCCTGTTCAGAGCAAGCGCGGCAGACGGTTTCATGAAGGTCTCCTGAAGTGAGCACCGGTCCACTCTCGATTAACGAATGGCTGTGGCTCGGTCCATGGCACGACATCAGCCCGTGACGGAACTGATCAGGCGTTGACTATAGCTGAAAGAGGTATGGGAGCGACAAGTGAGCGCGGCGGGTGAGTTATATGCCGCGCTCGCCAGAGCGCGGAAGTTTTCAAGCGAGATGACTGGGTGAATATTGCTGTATGAGCAATTAGCGATCACGCCAATGCTTGTTGTGGCCGACATAGCGGCCGCGGTCGCGGTGTTTCCATTTGCCGCGGTTGTCGTGGCCGCGATAGCGGCGATCGTCACGATCGTCGCGGTCGGACGAGGTGCCCATGTAGTTGCCCAGCGCGCCGCCGGCACCACCGCCGGTGGCGGCGCCGATCAGGCCGCCGGTGCTGCCGCCTACGTTGCGGCCCACCACGTTGCCGCCTGCAGCACCCAGGGCGCCACCGATGGCGGCCTGGCCACGGCTGCGCTTGTCGGCGCCGACTGCGCTACCTGCCGCACCACCCAGGCCTGCGCCGATGGTCGAGCCGGTGCTGCCGCCCAGTTGCTGGCCGACCACCGCGCCCAGTACCCCACCCAATGCGCCCCCTACACCGGCTTCGGTGTTGCTGCCAGCAGAGGCAGCGCCTGTTACCAGGCCGAGGGTCAACAAAAGTATCGAGGGAAATTTCATCGATCAGATCTCAGAGGGATGACGGCGCGACTTTGCTATGCGATCGGTCGTCCGACAAGCGCGATGTGATGGAAAGCACGATGGGTGCGCAGTTCTGAGATTCTGAACTTTCATGGGGAAACTTTGAGCGGAGAGGGTGGTCGCACGTACTTCCGGAGTGGCGTCTTTTGCTGGCGTTGAAGGTTAAGGGCAAGATCAAGAGCTACGCGGCTTGCGCCGCTGCTACAGGAGAGGCGTCTTTTTGGGGCGGCCGAGGGGTAGGGTCAAGATCAAGGGCTACGCGGCTTGCGCCGCTGCTACAGGGGTAGCGTTCACCCTTGATTGGCATGAGGGCTTGTCGCGGCACGAGCCGCGACAAGGGTTTGCGTGGGGCCTCAGGCGATGCGAGCGCTTGGGGTGGGTTGCTCCAGGCGAATGGCGACGAACTTCGAAGTTGGCGTGCTGCTGCCGTCGCCGACGCTTTCCAGCGGTACCAGCGGGTTGACCTCGGGGTAGTACGCCGCTGCCTGACCGGCCGGAATGTCGAACGCCAGCAGCGTGAAGCCCTTCACGCGGCGCTCGCGGCCGTCTTCCCAGAGTGATACCAGATCGGCTTTCTGACCCGGGCGGAAGCCCAGACGAATGATGTCGGCTTCATTGGCGAACAACACGTCACGCTGGCCACGTACGCCGCGGTAGCGGTCGTCCAGGCCGTAGATGGTGGTGTTGTACTGATCGTGAGAGCGCATCGACTGCATGATCAGATCCGGCACCTGGCCAGTGGCGCGTACTCGCTCGTCGATCAGGTCCAGCGGCAGGCGGTTGGGCTTGAAGTTGGCGCGCCCGGTAGGCGTGTTCCAGCGACGTGCGCCAGCGCTGTTGCCCAGATAGAACCCACCTGGATGCTTGAGGCGTTCGTTGAAGTCCTTGAAGCCGGGCAGGGTGTCGGCGATCAGGTCGCGGATGCGGTCGTAGTCGGCGATCAGCCAGTTCCAGTCAACGGGCTGCGCACCGAGCGTGGCGGCGGCAATGCCGGCAATGATCGCCGGTTCGGAGCGCATCTGCTTGGACAGCGGCTGCAGTTGGCCGTTGGACGCGTGCACCATGCTGAACGAATCTTCCACGGTGACCGCTTGCGGGCCCTCGCTCTGCTGGTCGATGTCGGTACGGCCCAGGCACGGCAGGATCAGCGCCTGTTTGCCGTGCATCAGGTGGCTGCGGTTGAGCTTGGTGCTGATCTGCACGGTGAGATCGCAGTTGCGCAGTGCCTGCGCCGTGCGGGTGCTGTCCGGCGTGGCCTGGGCGAAGTTGCCGCCCAGCGCGATGAACACCTTGGCCCGACCTTCGGCCATGGCATGAATGGCTTCGACCACGTTGTGGCCGTTGGTGCGCGGCACATTGAAACCGAAGCGCTTCTCCAGGGCATCGAGCAGAAAGGCCGGTGGCCGCTCGTTGATTCCCATGGTGCGGTCGCCCTGCACGTTGCTGTGGCCGCGAACCGGGCACAGACCTGCGCCTGGACGACCGATGTTGCCGCGCAACAGCATCAGGTTGGCGATTTCCTGGATGGTCGGCACCGAGTGGCGGTGCTGGGTGATACCCATGGCCCAGCACATGATGACGTTCTTGCCCTTGAGGTACATGCGCGCGGCCAGTTCGATATCTTCCAGCGGCAGGCCGGATTGCTCGACGATATGCTCCCAGGACGTGTCATCGATCGCGGCCAGGTATTCGAGCACGGTGGCGGTGTGCTCATTGAGGAAGTCGTGGTCGAACACCGACGGCGCATTGTTGGCCTGGGCTTCGCGCTCCCATTGCAGCAGGAACTTGGCCATGCCACGCATCATCGCCATGTCGCCGCCCAGGGCCGGACGGAAGTAGGCGGTGTTGGTCGGACGGTCACCGTTGGTGAGCATCTCGATCGGGTGCTGTGGGTGCTGGAAGCGTTCCAGGCCACGCTCCTTGAGCGGGTTGATGCAGACCACCTGCGCGCCGCGCTGGACCGCTTCACGCAGCGGTTCGAGCATGCGCGGGTGGTTGGTGCCGGGGTTCTGACCCCAAACGAAGATGGCATCGGCATGCTCGAAGTCGTCGAACGTCACCGTACCCTTGCCCACTCCGACGCTCTGCGACAAGGCCACGCCGCTGGCCTCGTGGCACATGTTCGAGCAGTCGGGGAAGTTGTTGGTGCCATAGGCGCGCACGAACAGCTGGTACAGATACGCCGCTTCGTTGCTGGCCCGGCCCGAGGTGTAGAACTCGGCCTGGTCAGGGCTTTCCAGATTGAGCAGGTGCTTGGCGACCAGCGCGTAGGCGTCGTCCCAGGCGATCGGGACATAGCGATCGATGGCGGCGTCATAGACCATCGGCTCGGTCAGGCGGCCCTGGTATTCGAGCCAGTAGTCGCTCTGCTCCAGCAGCGAGGTAACGCTGTGCTTGGCGAAGAAGGCCGGATCGACGCGACGCTTGGTCGCCTCCCAGTTCACGGCCTTGGCGCCGTTTTCGCAGAATTTCACCATGCCGCTTTCCGGCGAGTCGCCCCAGGCACAACCCGGGCAGTCGAAACCGCCGTTCTGGTTGGTCTTGAGCATGGTGCGGATGTTCTTAAGGGCGTTGTCGCTGCTCAGCCAGAACTGCGTCACGCTGATCAGTGCGCCCCAGCCGCCGGCAGCGCCCTTGTAGGGCTTGTAGCGAGGAACAGGAGTCTTGTCGGCTTGATTGTGAATGCTCACGCTTGATTCTCCAACGCAGGGCTATAGACCCGCGGCGCGCTGTGCTGCGGCAGGTGGATGAGGTTCAGGTTGTGCCGGCGTGCCCATTGCAGGGCCAGGCCGGTCGGCGACGACAGGCTGACCAGGGTCTGGATGCCGGCGCGCAATACTTTCTGGATGAGTTCCAGGCTGCAGCGGCTGGTGACGATGGCCAGCCCGCCGGTGCTGTCGATGTTCTGCCGCACCAGGGCGCCGATCACTTTGTCGAGCGCGTTGTGGCGGCCAATGTCTTCGCGGCCCAACAGCAGGGTGCCGGTGGCGTCCATGAACAGCGCCGCGTGGACCGCGCCGCTGCGCTGGCCCAGTGGCTGGAAGACACCGATGCGCTGGCGCAGGCCCTCGAGCCATTGCGCTGGCGGCAGGGCCGCGCCGGGCAATACCGCCAGGTCAGGCAATGCCTGTTCGACGGCTTCTACGCCACACAGCCCGCAGCCGCTGCTGCCGGCCAATTGCCGACGTTGGGTCTTGAGGTTCCAGAAGGCGCGATTGGCGATCTGCACCTCGGCATGACGTGCCGAGCCTGCGCCGCTGAGCTTGATGTCATAGATTTCATCGGCGCCGGCCACGATCCCGCTGCCGATGCTGAAGCCGGTGACGAAGTCTTCGAGGTCGGTGGGGGTGACCAGCATGACGGCCTGGCTGATGCCGTTGTAGGCGATCGCCAGCGCCACTTCTTCGGCCAGTGGCGTGCTGCCGGGTTCGTCCAGGCTCAAGCTGCAGTAACTGTAGGTCTGGCTGGCGGTGGGACTGGCGAGAGGGGCAGCCGAGGTAGAAACGGGCACCGCGCTGGCCGGGTGCTTGGCGTTCATGGGAATGGACCGGCAATGAATTCAGCTTTAAGCCTAGGCGCAGGATTGCCTAGCGTCTAATTGCTATTACCGATGCGACGATAGACCGCATTGATCATGGCGCGTCGTAGAGCTTAAAGCAGGCTTCGGCCAGTGCCGAACGGGGCGCCGCGCGGCGCATGATCAAGCCCAGAGGCGCCAGCGTGTGGGCCTCGGCGATGGGTTGCAGGCGCAGGTGCTCGGTCAAGCCTTCGAGCCCGCCCGCCAACGGCATGATCGCGCAGCACAGGCCACCGTGAACGGCCTGGATCAATTGATGGACGGCATCGGTCTGCAGCAGCGGTTGCGGTGCGAGTCCGCGCGAGTGGAAGTTGTGGTCGATGGACTGGCGAAAATGCATGCCAGTGGTGAGCATGCCCAGGGGCAGTTCGGTCAGGGCTTCCCAACTCAGGGCCTGCTCGCCGAAATCGTAGTGACGTTGATCGAACAGCAGGCCCATGCGCGTTTCGCCCAGTGCGCGCGATTCGAAGCGCTCCTGGTCCAGCCGCTCCAGAAACGAGACGCCCAGGTCGATGCGGTTGCTCGCCAGCTGTTCGAGGATCTGCTCGGAGCTCAGCGAGCTGAGTTCGAAGCGCAGGTTGGGGTGCTCGCCGTGCAGGGTCTGCAGCAGCGGCACCGGGTCGAAACTGGACAGTGGCACCACACCCAGACGCAGCGTCCCGACCAGGTGGCCGCGGCACGCCGCCGCTTCGGCCTGCAGGCCATCGTAGGCGGCCAGGACGGTACGCGCCCAAGCCAGCACGCGCTCGCCGGGCGCGGTGAAACCTTCAAAGCGCTGGCCGCGCTTCACCAACGGCAAGTCGAGTTCTTCTTCAAGGTTGCGCAGGCGCATCGAGAGGGTCGGCTGGGTGATATGACAGCGCGCTGCGGCCTGGCCGAAGTGCCGGGTTTCATCCAACGCGATGAGGAATTTGAGTTGCTTGATGTCCATGCTCGCTCCTGGGTTGGCGATGCGCAGTATAGCGACACGCGCTGGCGGTAGGTCCCTGGCCGGCCGGGCGGGTCACAAACCCGCGATGAGCTCGCGGTAGTCACCCACTGCCGCGAACTCCTCGGTGTCCTTGGCGCCCTTGCGGCTGTCGGGCTCGCTGACCGCCAGCAGGTGCTTGATCCCGTAGGCCCGGGCACTGCGCAGCACGGGCAGGGTGTCATCGATGAACAGGCTGCGCGCCGGGTCGAAGCCGATGTCGGCCTGCAGAGCGTCCCAGAACTGCGCGTTTTCCTTGGGGTAGCCGTAGTCGTGAGAGCTGATCATCCGCTCGAAATAGGGCGCCAGCTCGATGCGCTCCAGTTTCAGCGACAGCGAGTCGCGGTGGGCGTTGGTAATCATGATCACGCGCTTGCCGGCCTGCTTGATGGCGGCCAGGAACGTGTCGGCGTCGGGCCGCAGGGCAATCAGCTCGGCGGTTTCGCGTTTGAGCTCGCGCACCGGGATGTTCAGCTCGCGGGTCCAGAAATCCAGGCAGTACCAGTTCAGCTTGCCGGCGTTGTCGGTGAACAGCGGTTGCAGCTCCAACTGCGCCATCGCCAGACTGACCCCGTGCAGCTGCGCATAGCGTTGCGGCAGATGCTCCAGCCAGAAGTGGTTGTCGTAATGCAGGTCGAGCAGGGTGCCGTCCATGTCCAGCAGGACGGTGTCGATGGTGCTCCAGGCGAGGCAAGGCATAGCGAAGATTCTCGGGCAGTGGTGGATCAAGGGTGGCCTGCCGCAGGCCAAGCCACGGTATAGTAACCCGTTCACGTCCAGGAGCTGCCCGATGCGCCAGAAACCCGAAGTCCTCGCCCGCGAAATCGTTGCCAGCAGTCGCCTGTTCCGTGTCGAGGAAGTGCAGTTGCGCTTCTCCAATGGCGTGGAGCGCACCTACGAGCGTCTGGTGGGCCGCGGCACTGGTTACGGTGCGGTGATGATCGTGGCGATGGCCGATGCCGAGCATGCCCTGCTGGTCGAGGAATATTGCGGCGGGACCGATGCTTATGAATTGTCGTTGCCCAAGGGTTTGATCGAGCCGGGCGAAGACGTGTTGGCGGCCGCCGACCGCGAGCTCAAGGAGGAGGCCGGATTCGGCGCACGTGAACTGGAGCACCTCACCGAACTGTCGCTGTCGCCGGGGTACATGAGCCAGAAGATCCAGGTCGTGCTGGCGCAGGGGCTGTACGAGGAGCGGCTCGAGGGCGACGAGCCGGAGCCGATGCGCGTCGAACGGGTCAACCTGCGTGACCTGGCCGGCCTGGCCCAGCATCCGCAGTTTTCCGAAGGCCGCGCATTGGCCGCCCTGTACCTGGCGCGCGACCTGTTGATCCAGCGCGGAGTGTTCAGCCTGTGAGCGACATGGAACGTCTGTTGCCCGAAATCGTGGCGCTGGCCCATCAGGCCGGCGCGGCAATCCTGCCGTTCTGGCGGGCCGATGTGCAGGTCATGGCCAAGGCCGACGAGTCGCCGGTGACTGCCGCCGATCTGGCGGCGCATCAGATCATCGTCGACGGGTTGACGGCGCTGGCGCCCGATATCCCGATCCTGTCCGAAGAGGATGCAGACATCGCCCTCGCGGTGCGTGAACGCTGGACCCGCTGGTGGCTGGTCGATCCGCTGGACGGCACCAAGGAGTTCATCAACGGCAGCGAAGAATTCACCGTCAACATCGCGTTGATCGAGAACGGTCGGGTGGTGTTCGGCGTGGTCACCGTGCCGACAACGGGCAGTGCCTACTATGGCGGTGCCGGGCTGGGTGCCTGGCATGCAGCGGGCGGAGAACCGGCCCAACCGATCGGCGTACGCAGTGTGCCTGCGCCCGGCAGCGCGTTTACCGTGGTCGCCAGTCGGCGACATTCCAGCCCCGAACAGGAGCACCTGCTGGCCGGTCTGAGCACCGTGGTGGGCCCGCTGGAGCTGGTCAGTGTCGGCAGCTCGCTGAAGTTCTGCCTGTTGGCCGAAGGCGCCGCCGATTGCTATCCGCGCCTGGCGCCAACCTCGCAGTGGGACACCGCTGCGGCCCAGGGCGTGCTCGAAGGCGCGGGTGGCGAAGTGTTGCAGATCGACGGACAGCCGTTTGTCTATGCGGCCCGCGAGTCACTGCTCAATCCGTCGTTCCTGGCGCTGCCCAGCAATGTGCCCTGGCGTCAGTCGCTGGTTACGCTGGCGCAGGCGGGGTGTGCGCAACTACCACGTACTGACCGCTGAACGTGACCGCACAGCGCTCGCCATCCAGCACCTGGGTCTGCAGTTGCAGACGCGCCCGGCCATGGCGTCGGTAGGTCTTGAGAAAGCGCTGCCACAGGGCCTCGTCGATGTTTTCGCACACGGCCAGGGCGTCGCCGGCCACCGGCAGGGGATAGTCGATCTGGCCCTGCTGGATGACGATATGGCCACCGCTCAGGCCGGCCTCGCCCAGGCGCAAGTGTAGCCAACCCCAGCCCGCCAGCACGGCGGCACAGTACAGGCTGCCGCCGAACATCGTGCTCTTGTGATTGACGTTCGGGGCCAGCGGCACATGCAGGCGCAGGCAATGGTTGTCCCAGGCCCGCACGCGCAGGCCCATGTCGCCGGTCAGCGGAATGTCATGATGCAGCAGCCGCTCGAGGGCCTGGATTTCACTCATGTTCCTCGCCTCCACCAAAGCTCAGGCCGTGCTTGCGCAGCTTGTCGTGCAAGGTCTTGCGGGGGATGCCGAGGGCTTCGGCCAGGCTGCGAACGGAAGTGTGCGAGCGGCTCATCTCGGCCGCAATCAAGGCGCGTTCGAAATGCTCGACTTGATCGCTGAGCCCGCCCGTGACCGTGCGGGTCATCTCCACCGGGCCGGGCTCGCCGTTGTCCAGCGCCAGCTCCAGGCCCAGGGCGAAGCGCTCGGCAGCGTTCTGCAGTTCGCGCACGTTGCCCGGCCAGCTGTGTCGCAACAACAACGCGCGTTGCGCTGCGGAGAGTTCGTTGGCCAGCACGCCGTGGCGTTCGGCCGCGGCATCGGCGTAGTACTGGAACAGCGTCAGCACGTCTTCGCCCCGCTCGCGCAAGGGCGGGATGCGCAGCGAGGCGACATTGAGGCGGTAATACAGGTCGGCGCGGAAGCGTCCCTGATCGGCGGCCTGGCGCAGGTCTTCCTTGGTCGCGGCGATCACCCGGATATCCAGGCGGATCTGCTGGTTGCCCCCCAGGCGTTCGACCACCCGTTCCTGCAGCAGGCGCAGCAGCTTGACCTGTACGTCCAGGCTCATGCTTTCGATTTCGTCCAGGAACAGGGTGCCGCCGTTGGCGAACTCGAACTTGCCGATGCGGCGTTTCTGCGCGCCGGTGAAGGCGCCGGGCTCATGGCCGAACAGCTCGCTTTCCACCACCGATTCGGCGAGGGCGCCGGCGTTGATCGCCACGAAAGGCCCGCTGCGGCGGCTGGACAGGTCGTGCAGGGCGCGCGCCACGACCTCCTTGCCGGCGCCGGTTTCACCCAGGATCAGCACGTCGGCGCGGGTCCCGGCCAGCGCGCCGATCTGCTCGCGCAGGCGTGCCATGGAGGCCGACTGGCCGACCAGTCGCGTACTCAATTGCTGCCGATCGCTCAGGGCCATGCGCAGGCTGCGGTTGTCCAGCACCAGGCGGCGTACGGCCAGGCCGCGGCGTACGCTGTCGAGCAGCGCGTCGCTGGCGAACGGTTTTTCGAGGAAGTCGTAGGCCCCGGCGCGCATGGCCTGCACGGCCAGCGGCACGTCGCCGTGCCCGGTGATCAGCAGGACCGGCAGCTCGGTATCGCGGGCATGCAGTTGTTCGAGCAATTGCAGGCCGTCGATGCCCGGCATGCGGATATCGCTGACCACCACGCCAGGCCAGTCGCGCTCGATGCGCGCGGACAGGCCCTGGGCATCGGCCAGGGCCAGCACCTTGAGGCCGGCCAGGTCCAGGGTCTGGCTCAAGGCCTGACGCAGATGGGGATCGTCGTCGATCAGCACGACCTGGATCTTGCTGTCGATGGCGCTGTCGCTGGTCATGCCGATGGGTCCTCGGGGGCTTGCAGGCTGACGCCCGGCTCTCCGGCGCGCAAACGCAGGATCAGCAGGGCGCCGCCTTGGGGATGGTTGGACAGCAGCAGTTCGCCGCCCAGTGCGCGCATCAGCGTATCGCAGATCGCGAGGCCCAGGCCAAGCCCTTGTGTGCGTGTCTTGGTGGTGAAGAATGGCTCGCGGGCCCGGGCCATGGCCTCGCTGGTGAAGCCGGGGCCGTTGTCGCGGATGCGCAGCTCCACGCCGTCGGCCGTCTGTTCGGCGCTGAGCCACAGGCAGCGTGGCGTGGCTTTTTCGGTCAGGGCATCGAGGGCATTGGCCAGCAGGTTGCCCAGCACCTGACGCAGCCGGGTTTCGCCGGCCTGGACCCAGAGCGGCGCATCGGGCAGGTCGCGGATCAGCTCGACGGCCATGGCCCGGCGGCGCTTGGCGAGCAGCGCCAGGGCATCGTCGAGGGCCGGCTGCAGGGCGACGCTTTCCAGGGCGTGGCGGTCGCGGCGGGCGAAGGCACGCAGGTGCGCGATGATCGACGCCATGCGGCCGGTCAGTTCGCTGATCAACTTGAGGTTGCCCCGCGCATCCTCGATGCGCTCGTGGTCGAGCAGCACTTCGGTGTTCTCGGCGTAGCTGCGAATGGCTGCCAGGGGCTGATTGAGCTCGTGGCTGATGCTGGCCGACATGGTGCCCAGCGCCGACAGCTTGCCGGCCTGGACCAGTTCGTCCTGGGCACGCACCAGCTCCTGCTGGGCCTGCTCGCGCTCGAGCACTTCCTGGCGCAGCTTGCTGTTGAGCCCTTCCAGTGCGCTGGTGCGCTCTACCACCCGCGTTTCCAACTCGTGCCGAGTGCGGCCTTCGAATTCGATGCGTTCGAGGTAGTGGCGGCGACGCTGCATCATCAGGCCAAGCAGCAGCATCAATGCCAGGAGCAGGGCTCCGCCCACCGCCACGACGGTGCGCACCGGGCGATCGAGCAAGGTCTTGGGGGCGAGGATGCTGACGTTCCAGCCGGTTTCGGCGATGGTTCGCGTCTGGGTGAGCCAGGCGTCGGCGTCCAGATTCAGCGGCTGCGGGTCGCGGGTGGGGTAGGGCAGGATCGAGACGATGGCCTGACGCTCGCCATCGCTGAGCGGGCGTGTGGCCCGGAAGCGCCATTCGGGGCGCGAAGTGAGGATGACCACGCCGTTGTGGTCGGTGAGCAGGAGCTGTTCGGGGGTCTTGCCCCACAGGGTTTCGGTGTGGTCGAGGTCGACCTTCACCACCAGCACGCCGATGACCTTGTCCTGGTCATGTACGGCGGCGGCGAAGAAATAGCCGCGTTTTGCCGACGTGGTGCCAAGCCCGAAGAAGCGCCCCAGGCGTCCGGCGACGGCATCGCTGTAATAGGGGCGAAAGGCGAAGTTGCGACCGACGAAACTGTCGCGCTGCTCCCAGTTGGAGGCAGCCAACGTATTACCATCGGCGTCCAGCAGGTACATGACTTCCGCCCCGGTCTGTTCGCGGATGTCCTTGAGCAGATGGTTGGCGTCTAGCGTTGCTTGAGGGTCGCGAGGTGCAGCCAGCAGCGCACGCAGCGCGGGCAGGTCACCAAGGATTTGCGGCAGGGTTTCGTAGCGGTGCAGGGTGCCCAGCAGGTTGGCGACGTAGAGGTCCAGCGTCTGCCGGTTCTGGCTGACCAGCTCGCTTTTGTAATAGCGCTCGGCCAAATGTTCCAGCGGCCACAACAGGGGCGCCAGGCACAAGGCGAGGATCGCCAGGCTGCGCCAGCGGGGTCTGCGAGTGGAGGAAGATCTGGAGGTCATAAGACAACACGCCGGGAGAGACCGACGTATTATGCGTCAGGCAACCGCCGCGAAGCACGGGTGACATGCATCGCGACGTTGCCACAGGCGATCACGGAAACACGTCGGCCTCTTCCAGGCGCTTGCCGGCCAGGTCCTTGGCCGACAGCGACGGCGCTGCGTCCAATTTCCAGTCGATCGCCAACTGCTCGTCATCCCAGGCGATGCTGCGTTCCGAAGACGGATCGTAGTAGTCGGTGGTCTTGTAGAGGAATTCGGCGTATTCGCTCTGGACCACGAAACCGTGGGCGAAGCCCGGTGGAATCCACAGCTGGCGGCTGTTTTGCGCGGACAGCTCGACGGCCACCCACTTGCCGAAGTTGGGCGAACTGCGGCGGATGTCCACCGCCACGTCCAGCACTTGCCCGGCAACCACGCGCACCAGCTTGCCTTGGGCATGCTGCACCTGGTAGTGCAGCCCGCGCAGCACGCCACGGGCCGAACGCGAGTGGTTGTCCTGGACGAACGGCAGCTCGATGCCGGTGGCTTCCTTGAAAGCCCGGGCGTTGAAGCTTTCGTAGAAGAAGCCGCGCTCGTCACCGAAAACCTTCGGCTCGATGATCAATACATCGGGCAGTTCGGTAGCGATCACGTTCATCGGGTTTCTCCGGCCAGCGCGTACAGGTACTGGCCGTAGCCGGTCTTGCCGAAGTACTTGGCGCGCACCAGCAGCTGTTCGCGATCGATCCAGTGGTTCTGGTAGGCGATTTCTTCCAGGCAGGCGACTTTCAGGCCCTGGCGGTGTTCGATGGTCTGCACGTATTGCGAGGCATCGAGCAGGCTGTCGTGGGTACCGGTGTCGAGCCAGGCGAAACCACGGCCGAAGCGCTCGACGCGCAGGTCGCCGCGCTCGAGGTAGGCGTTGTTGACATCGGTGATTTCCAGCTCGCCGCGCGGCGAAGGCTGGACGTCCTTGGCGATGCGCACCACGTCGTTGTCGTAGAAGTACAGGCCGGTGACCGCGTAGCTGGACTTGGGCTCGGCCGGTTTCTCTTCGATGGACAGTGCGCGACCGTCCTCGTCGAACTCGACCACGCCGAAACGCTCGGGGTCCTTGACCCAGTAACCGAACACGGTAGCGCCGGTAGGGTGTGCCGAGGCCCGCTTGAGCTGATCGCTGAAGTGCTGACCGTGGAAGATGTTGTCGCCCAGGATCAGGCACACCGGGTCATCGCCGATGAACTCCTCGCCGATCAGGAACGCCTGGGCCAGGCCGTCCGGCGCCGGTTGTTCGGCGAACTGGATGTTGATCCCGAACTGGCTGCCATCGCCCAGCAACTGGCGGTATTGCGGCAGGTCCTGGGGCGTGGAGATCAGCAGGATCTCGCGGATGCCGGCCAGCATCAGTACCGAGATCGGGTAGTAGATCATCGGCTTGTCGTAGATGGGCAGCAACTGCTTGGAAACACCCAGGGTAATGGGGTGCAGGCGGGTGCCGGAGCCTCCGGCCAGAACGATACCTTTCATCATGCGATCAAGTCCTTAGGTTCGGTGAAGCCCAGGCGTTCACCTTGATAACTGCCGTCCTGTACGCGACGGCACCATTGAAGATTGTCCAGATACCATTGCACGGTCTTGCGCAGGCCGGTCTGGAAGGTTTCCTGCGGGACCCAGCCCAGTTCGCGCTCGATCTTGCTGGCGTCGATGGCGTAGCGCAGATCGTGGCCCGGGCGATCTTTGACGAAGGTGATCAGGTCGGCATAGTGCGCCACACCGTCCGGACGCTGCGGTGCCAGCTCATCGAGCAGGCCGCAGATGCTGCGCACCACGTCGATGTTCTTCTGCTCGTTGTGGCCGCCGATGTTGTAGGTCTCGCCGACCACGCCTTCGGTGACGACCTTGAACAGGGCGCGGGCATGGTCTTCGACGTACAGCCAGTCACGCACCTGCATGCCATTGCCGTACACCGGCAGCGGCTTGCCGGCCAGGGCGTTGAGAATCACCAGCGGAATGAGTTTCTCAGGGAAGTGATACGGGCCGTAGTTGTTCGAGCAGTTGGTGATCAGCACCGGCAGGCCGTAGGTGCGCTGCCAGGCACGTACCAGATGGTCGGAGGCTGCCTTGCTGGCCGAGTAGGGCGAGCTTGGCGCGTACGGCGTGGTTTCGGTGAACAGGTCGTCCACGCCATGCAGGTCGCCGTAGACCTCGTCGGTGGAAATATGGTGGAAGCGGAAGGCTTCGCGTTCGGCTGCGGGCAGCTGCTGCCAGTAGCCACGGGTGGCTTCGAGCAGGGCATAGGTGCCGACCACGTTGGTCTGGATGAACTCGCCCGGTCCGTCGATGGAGCGGTCGACGTGGGATTCGGCGGCCAGGTGCATGATCGCGTGGGGCTGGAAACGCGCCAGTACGGCGGCGACCGCTGCCTGGTCCGCGATGTCGGCCTGGACGAATTCGTAACGGCTGTCGTTGGCGATTTCGGTCAGTGATTCGAGGTTGCCGGCATAGGTCAGCTTGTCGAGGTTGAGAACTTCGTGCTCGGTGTTGGCGATCAGGTGACGAACCAGGGCCGAGCCGATGAAACCGGCGCCGCCGGTGATGAGAATGCGCATGTCGAAAGCCTTCTTCCTTAGCTGACAAAGATTCGTTGCAGCCTAGCTTGTGTGGATGGGCGCGGCGGTGCAAGCCCGGTTGGTTAAACGAATGTGCAGCATGGTTCAGTAGCCACCGGCCTGCGCGATCGCGTCGCGCCAGACAACCTTGCCGATGGTGGAAATGTCGCGCGGCGAACCGCTACAGTACTTGCAAATCAGGCCATCGAGGTTTCACTCATGCCGCTCGACTCGCTCGTGCAACGTGCCAGTCTTCCCAACCCCGTGGTGAGTATCGAACAGGCGCAGGCATTGTTGTTCGAGCACTACGGCCTGCAGGGCCAGTTGTACAGCCTGGGTAGCCAGCAGGACCTGAATTTTCGGGTCGAAAACCCACAGGGCCGCTGGGTGTTGAAGTTCTGTCACGATGAGGGAGCCCGTCAGGCACTGGCTGCCCAGCATGCCGCAATGCTGCATCTGGCCCGCAGTGGCCTGTCAGTGCCTCATGTGCTGCTGGCGACCAGCGGTCGCGACACCGTGGCCGTGACGCTTGGCCAGCAACGCCTGCAGATGCGCGTGTTGAGCTATCTGGAAGGCCAGCCGCTGACCCATCTCAAGCACCTGGGGCCCGAACCGATCGCCCGCATCGGCAGATTGTGCGGCGAGGTGGACCGCGCCTTGATCGACTTTCGGCACCCAGGCCTTACGCGCACGCTGCAATGGGACCCGCGCCACGCGCATAAGTTGCTTGATCGCCTGTTGCCGACGCTGGACGACCCACGGCAACGTGGCCGTGTGGTTGAAATGGCGTTCGAGGCCCAGCGTCGCCTGGGGGAGGTGAGCGCCGATCTGCCGATGCAGGCGGTGCACCTGGACATCACCGACGACAACAGTGTCTGGCAGCGCGATGTGAATCTGCGCTGGCAACTGGCGGGTCTGATCGATTTTGGTGATCTGGTGCACACCTGGCGTGTGGCGGACCTGGCGGCAACCTGCGCCGCGCTGCTGCATCATGCCCATGGCGATCCGTTCGCGGTGTTGCCGGCAGTGATGGCCTATCAGCAGGTCAATCCGCTGAGCGAAGCCGAGTTGCGTGCGCTGTGGCCGTTGGTGGTGCTGCGGGCGGCGGTGCTGGTAACCAGCAGCGCCCGGCAGTTGAGCGTGGCGCCGGGTAACGACTACATCCGGGCCAATGTCGAACATGAGTGGGAGATCTTCGACATAGCTACCGCAGAACCATTCGAATTGATGGAAGCGGCAATTTTCAGCAGTGTGGTTCGGAGCATACCCGAATCTTCAAGCGATGGCATATTGCCGTTGTTCGTCGGCGTGACGCACTCGACAGTTTGCCCCGTGGATTTGAGCGTGCTCAGCGAGCATTTCGCGGACGGCAATTGGGAGCAAGCGAATATCGACGAACGGCTGCTGGTCGATGCCGCAGCGGTCGGTGGCTGGGCCTGCACCCGGTATGGCGAGTACCGCCTCTCGCGTACCCGCATCGACACCTGCTCGGCATCGGCGACCTGCGCACTGCATGTGCAGGTCCAGGCGCCGCCGGGCACATCCCTGCAAGCGCCCTGGGCTGGCACGCTGCGGCGACTGGCCGATGCCAGCGTGGTGCTCGAAGGCGCCTTCGCGAGCCTGCACCTGTGGGGGCTCGATTGTCCTTGCCCAGCCGGGACGGTGCTGGCGGCGGGCGCCCCGCTGGGCCGAGTCGACGGTTCGCTGCTGGTGCAACTGTGCCGCATTCCCGAGCTGAGTCCGCCGCTGTTCTGTACGCCGGCGCGGGCAGCAGCCTGGCAGCGTCTGTGCCCTTCGCCAGCGCTTGTGCTGGGCATGGATTGCGATGCGCCGCCACCCCCGGACGCGGACCTTCTGCTGCAGCGTCGCGACGCCAGCTTCGCGCGTTCGCAGAAACATTACTACCAGGCGCCGCCGCAGATCGAGCGCGGCTGGCGCAACCACCTGTTCGACATGCACGGCCAGGCGTATCTGGACATGCTCAATAACGTCGCGGTACTTGGCCATGGGCATCCGCGCATGGCCCAGGTGGCGGCGCGACAATGGTCGTTGCTCAATACCAACTCACGCTTCCACTATGCCGCGATCGCCGAGTTTTCCGAGCGCCTGCTGGCGTTGGCGCCCGAAGGGTTCGATCGGGTGTTTCTGGTCAACAGCGGCACGGAGGCCAACGACCTGGCGATTCGGCTGGCCTGGGCGGCCAGCGGTGGTCGCGACATGCTCAGCATGCTCGAGGCCTACCATGGCTGGTCGGTGGCCACCGATGCCATCTCCACCTCCATCGCCGATAATCCCCAGGCCCTGAGCACGCGTCCGGACTGGGTCCATCCGGTGCTTGCGGCCAACAGTTATCGGGGCACGTTCCGCGGCGCCGACAGCACTGCGGGCTACGTGCGCAGTGTCGACGATGCCTTGCATCGGTTGGATGCGCAGGGGCGTCAACTGGCCGGTTTCATCTGCGAGCCGGTTTACGGCAACGCCGGTGGCATTGCCCTGCCCGAGGGGTATCTGCAACAGGTCTACGAACGGGTCCGCGCCCGCGGAGGCGTGTGCATCGCCGACGAAGTGCAGGTCGGGTATGGGCGACTCGGCGAGTATTTCTGGGGGTTCGAACAGCAAGGCGTCGTGCCGGACATCATCACCATGGCCAAGGGCATGGGCAATGGTCATCCATTGGGTGCGGTGATCACCCGCCGCGAGATTGCCGAAGCGCTGGAATCCGAGGGTTATTTCTTCTCGTCGGCCGGTGGCAGCCCGGTGAGCTGTCGCATTGGCCTGGCAGTGCTCGACGTCATGGCCGAGGAAGGTCTCTGGGAGAATGCACGGGTGATCGGCGGGCATTTCCAGGCCCGCCTGCTGGCCTTGCTCGATGAGCATCCGCTGGTAGGTGCCGTGCACGGTTCCGGCTTCTATCTGGGTCTGGAACTGGTGCGCGACCGCCACAGCCTGGAGCCGGCGACCCAGGAGACGGCGCTGTTGTGCGAGCGGCTGCGGGAACTGGGCATCTTCATGCAACCCACCGGTGACTATCTGAACATCCTCAAGATCAAGCCACCGATGGTGACTACCCGGCAGAGCGTGGATTTCTTCGTCGACAGCGTGGCGCAGGTGCTGGGCGAAATGACCTGCTGAAACCGCCGCTGGCGCGTCCTACGGCGGGCGTGTTTCACGATCCGCCCGACACCTGTAGAGTGCGCCCATACCTTTTCATGGACCACCGGAGCCCTGACCCATGACCACGCTCGACAGTACCCCTCGCGCCGACGGTTTCCACATGCCGGCCGAATGGGCACCCCATACCCAGACCTGGATGCTGTGGCCCGAGCGCCCGGACAACTGGCGCCTGGGTGGCAAGCCGGTGCAGGCGGCGCATGTCGCCCTGGCCAAGGCCATCGCGCGTTTCGAACCGGTCACGGTCGGTGTGTCTGCCGGGCAATACGACAACGCGCGCGCACGCTTGGACGTGCCCAACATTCGCGTGGTCGAGATCAGCAGCGACGATGCCTGGATGCGCGATACCGGGCCGACCTTCGTCGTCGACCACGGTGGCGAAGTCCGTGGCGTGGACTGGGCCTTCAACGCCTGGGGTGGCTTTCTGGGCGGGCTCTACGCGCCCTGGAACCGCGACGAGCAGGTCGCCAGCAAGGTCTTGGACATGGAACGTTGCCAGCGTTATCACACCCAGGGTTTCGTGCTCGAGGGTGGCTCCATCCACGTTGACGGCGAAGGCACGCTGATCACCACCGAAGAGTGCCTGCTCAACCGCAATCGCAACCCACACCTGGACCGCGGGCAGATCGAACGCATCCTGGCCGATCATCTGGCGGTGGAGAAGATCATCTGGCTGCCCGACGGCCTGTTCAACGACGAGACCGACGGCCACGTCGACAACTTCTGCTGCTACGTGCGCCCCGGTGAAGTGCTGCTGGCCTGGACCGACGACGCCAGCGACCCGAACTATCCGCGTTGCCAGGCCGCTTTGCAGGTGCTGGAAAACAGCGTCGATGCCAAGGGACGGGCGCTGGTGGTGCACAAGATGCCGATCCCCGGGCCTCTGTACGCCACTCAGGAGGAATGCGACGGCGTCGATCTAGTTGCCGGCAGCCAGGAGCGTCATCCGTCCGTGCGTCTGGCCGGTTCCTACGTGAACTTCCTGATCGTCAACGGCGGCATCATCGCCCCAAGCTTCGACGATCCGCTCGACGGCGAGGCGCAGGCCTTGCTGCAGAAGCTGTTTCCAGAGCATGAAGTGGTCATGGTGCCGGGCCGCGAACTGCTGCTCGGCGGCGGCAACATCCACTGCCTCACCCAGCAGCAGCCGGCACCTCTGCGCGGTTGAGTCGGCCTGAGACGTCCTGAAAAGCCCGGCCTGATGCCGGGCTTTTTCATGGGCGTTATTCCATCGCGCGACCCTCTTATAGCCACAAAGTTTCACGAAATTTTGACTTTCGTTGTCCCCCATCGCTAGGATCCGACCCCGCACACGGATCCTCATAGACCCTGCCCCACCGTTCGAACGCCTGTTGCAGAGCGCTGCGCAGGTCGCACGAACGACGGAAAACAAGCGGGTGGTCGTGTAGCGTCCTCACTGGTGATTAGGGAAAACAAGATGTTGAACAAGAAATGGGCTGTCCTCGCCTTGGGCGTGATGGCGGCTACCCAAGCCATGGCCAACGAGCAGGCCGATGCCAAGGGTTTCGTCGAAGACAGCCACCTCAATGTACTGCTGCGCAATGCCTATATCAGCCGTGACTACAAGCATGGCGGGCAGGACAAGGCCGAGTGGGGCCAGGGCGTGATCGCCAAGTTCAACTCCGGTTTTACTCAGGGCACGGTCGGCGTCGGCGTCGATGCCTTCGGTCTGTATGCTCTGCGCCTGGATGGCGGTACCGGTCGCGCCGGTGCTGGCGGCATCGACTTCTTCAAGCGTGGCGGTACTTCGGATGATCCGAGCAGCGCGCCCCACGACCTGGCCCGCGCCGGGGCAGCGGTGAAGGTGCGTATTTCCAACACCGTGATCAAGTACGGCGATCAGATGCCAGCACTGCCGGTGCTCAACTTCGACGATTCACGCCTGTTGCCGGAAAGCTTCACCGGCACCCTGATCACTTCCAAGGAAATCGACGGCCTGGTGCTCAACGCCGGGCGCTTCACCCAGGAAGCGCGCAAGAGCGCCGAAGCCCGCGACAGTGGCGGCCTGAAGAAGATCGACGTGTACGGCGGCAGCTATCAGTTCACCGACAGCCTGACCGGCGCCTTGTATGCCTCGGATGTCGAAGATCGACTGAAGAAGCAGTACATCAACCTCAACTACGTGCTGGCCCTGCCGAGCGAGCAATCGCTGACGTTCGACTTCAACGGCTACCGCTCCCACTTGGACAAGGACTACGCCAGCACCTTGGGCACCGGTCGCGACAACAAGATCTGGAGCCTGGCCGCTACCTGGGCCTTCGGTCCGCACTCGCTGACTCTGGCGCATCAGCGCAGCACCGGTGACACCGGCTACAACTACGGTTTCTACCAGAACGCCGGCGGTGTGGGTGACGGTGGCTCGACCATCTTCCTGGCCAACTCGTACTGGTCGGACTTCAACGCCGAAGACGAAGTCTCCTGGCAGTTGGGCTACGGCATCGACTTCCGCACATTTGGCGTGCCGGGCCTGACCTACAAGGTGGCCTACGTGCGTGGCGACAACATCCGCACCCCGACCGGCGACGGTCAGGAGCGCGAGATCTTCAACCAGCTCCAGTACGTGGTACAGAACGGCCCGGCCAAGGACCTGACCCTGCGCCTGCGCGGCTCGTGGCTGCGCACTTCGGACAACGTCCGTGCCTCGGGCTACAACGACGACGGCAACGAAGTACGCGCCTTCGTCGAGTACCCGATCAACATCTTCTGATGTCGACCCGGCACTGAACAAGAACCCCGCATTCGCGGGGTTTTTTGTTTTGCGCAGAAGGGCAGTGATCAGTGCTCGCGCACTGCCTGCGGGTCGGGTTCGCGGGTGACGGCCTTGACCAGCTTGCCGATGCTCAGGCCTTGCAGCAGGATCGAGGACAGCACGACGATGTAGGTGATGCTCAGCAGCAGGTCGCGCTCCGGGCCGATGGGCAGAGCCAGGGCCAGGGCGACCGAGACGCCGCCGCGCAGGCCGCCCCAGGTGAGCACGCGAATCGTGCCGCGCGGCACGCTACGAAAGCGCCGCAGCAGCAGAATCGCCGGGGCCACGGTGAGCAACCGCGACAGCAGGATCGCCACGGCGAGCAGGGAGGCTGCCAACAGGTGCAGCCAGGAGAACGGCAGCAGCAACAGCTCCAGCCCGATCAAGGCGAACAGCAGGGCGTTGAGGATGTCGTCGAGCAGCTCCCAGAAGCCGTCCATATAGCGCCGGGTCATGTCGTTCATCGCCAGGTTGCGTCCCAGGTTGCCGATGATCAGCCCGGCCACCACCATCGCGATCGGCGCCGAGACATGCAGCTCGGAAGCCATGGCCGAGCCGCCGATGACCAGCGCCAGGGTCAGCATGACTTCGACCTGGTACTGCTCGATGCTCTTGATCATGCGGTAGACGATGTAGCCGATCAGCCCACCGAACAGCACGCCGCCCACGGCTTCATGCAGAAACAGCATGGCCGTCGCGCCAACCGTGGGGGTTTCGCCAAGTTGGGCGATGCCCAGCAGGACGGTGAACACCACGACTGCCGTGCCGTCATTGAACAGCGATTCGCCGACGATGGTGGTCTTCAGCGGCTTGGAGGCGTTGGCCGTTCGCAGCACGCCCAGCACCGCGATAGGGTCGGTCGGTGAAATCAGGGCGCCGAACAGCAGGCAATACAGGAAGCTGACGTGCCAGCCGAACAGGCCGAAGATCCAGAAGGCCAGGGTGCCGATCACGAAGGTGGCGATCAGTACGCCGAAGGTGGCCAGCAGACCGATGGGCCAGCGGTAGTTGCGCAGGTCAGCCAGGTTCACGTGCAGCGCGCCGGCGAACAGCAGGAACGAGAGCATCCAGTTCATCAGCAGGTCGCCGAAGTCGATCTGGTTCATCAGTGCTTCGACGCGATCCTCGAGGCCTGGGTAGCCGATGAAACTCAGGCCTTGCAGGATCAGCGAGAACATCAGGGCAGTGACCATCACGCCGATGGTCGGGGGCAGGCCGATGAAGCGGAAGTTCACGTAGGTGAGCAGTGTGGTGAGGCAAATGAATGTCGCGACTATCTCGAGCATCCGGGCTCCCTGGTTCAGGTGGTGAAGATCTATCGATAGAGGGCGCCTATCAGGCGCCCTGCTATGGTTGGATGTTGCCGCATGCCCGCACGGCACACTTCATTTATCCCGCAGCGTTGACCGCCACCGGCCGTCGCTGCCAATAGATGAACACCAATGCCAAGGCAAGCGTGCCCAGACCGGTGATGGCGCCGGTCCAGGGCAGGTCCACCAGCGGCGCACCACTGGCCACGACCAGGCCGCCGACCCAGGCGCCTGCTGCGTTGCCGAGGTTGAAGGCGCTCTGGTTCAGCGTCGATCCCAGGTTCGGCGCCTCGTGCGCCTGGTCGATGATGAGCAATTGCAGAATCGGGCACAGCGCGAAGGCGAACACGCCCCAGGCCAGCAAGGTGATCGCGGCCGGGATCAGCGAGCCGCTGGTCTGCGTGAACAGGGCCAGGATCAACACCACCGCGATCGCCATGCCCAGCAACGAAGGCAACAGGCGTGAGTCGGCCAGACGACCTCCAAGCATGCTGCCGATGGTCAGGCCGACGCCGAACAGCAGAAGCATCACGGTGATGCCGTGGGCGCTGACACCGGTAACGTCCTGCAGGATCGGCGCGATGTAGGTGAACACGCTGAACAGGCTGCAGGAGGCCATCGCGCTCATCGCCAGCGGCAGCAACACGTTGGGTTTGCGCAACACGCGGAACTCGCGCGCCAGGTTGCCGCGCTCCATGGGAATGGCCTTGGGCAGCCAGACGATCTGCGCCAGCAGGGCGATGACGCCGATGACCGAAACCGCCCAGAACGTGGAGCGCCAGCCCGCGAACTGCCCCAGAGCGGTCCCCAGCGGTACACCCAGCACGTTGGCCAGGGTCAGTCCGGTGAACATCAGGGCGATGGCCTGGGCTCGCTTGGTCGGCGCCACCAGCCCTGCGGCGACCACCGAGCCGATCCCGAAGAAGGCCCCGTGGCACAGGGCCGTGATGACCCGTGCACCCATCAGCGTGGCGTAGTTGGGCGCCATCGCGCACAGCACGTTGCCGAGGATGAATATCAGGGTCATGCCCAGCAGGGTAGCCTTGCGTGGCAGGTTGGCAGTGAGCACCGCCAGCACCGGCGCGCCGAACACCACGCCCAGCGCGTAGCCGGTGATGAGCAGGCCAGCGTCCGGGATGCTGACGGACAGGTCCTTGGCCACATCGGTCAACAGGCCCATGATGACGAATTCGGTGGTGCCGATGCCGAATGCGGCGACGGCCAATGCAAACAATGCAAGTGGCATACGGATTCTCTCGAGTAGGAGGTGAGTTGCCCGAAGAGGGCATGCGCCAGCCTCCGCATGAGCTGCAGAGAACACGATTTATTGGAATGGGTGCGCAAAAAGCTGTAACGATACAGCGACGCTTATTATAGGGAGGCCACTTAAGTCGGCAAAATTGATAATTGCAATGGAACTCTGCGCCAGCGAACCTTTCCCGGCACCTGTCCTCTTACTCCGTACCGGCCGTGCATGGGCACATCGCTGTGGACTACTTGCACAAGGAACTCTGTATGACCGTCGCCTTCTGGTGTGTCTTGATCGCTTTGATATTGCCCTACGGTTGCGCGTATATCGCCAAGTTCACGGGCGGCAAGTTCGGCCTCAAGCAGAACCATGATCCGCGCACGTATCTGGATGCGTTGGAGGGCCTGCCCAAGCGGGCGCACGCGGCTCAGTTGAACAGTTTCGAGATTCTCCCCGGCTTCATTGCCGCCGTGGTGATTTCCGATATCGTCGGCAATGCGCAGCAGGTGACGCTGGATGTACTGGCGGTGGTGTTCATCACTTCGCGTCTGCTGTACATCATTTGCTATCTGGCCGACTGGGCGACGTTGCGATCGCTGGTATGGTTCGCCGGATTTGCGATCATCGTCAGTTACTTCTTCGTTTCGATGTAGCCAACAGGGTGCGGCAGTGGCGACGGGTCATCGATATGACGCGCCGCCGGATGCTCGTTACTTGTCCAACTCATCCATGGCGTCTTGCAGCTCCTTGCGGGCTTCGGCAAGTTTGTCCTTGCGCTTGTTGATCTTCTCCGAATCGCCTTTCTTCATGGCCTTGTCCAGATCGCTTTGACGCTTGCTGACTTCGCGCTTGGCATCGAGCACCTTGCCCTCACGCTCCTTGCGCAGTCCGTTTTCGGTGCAGTTGTTCTGGATCTCCCGTAGCGCGGTGCTCAGCCCGTCGACCTGGTTCTGATTGCCGTTGGCCTCGGCGATGTCGATCTGCGCCTGTACATGCTGCTGCTTGGCGGCGCAGCCGGTGGCTGCAGGGGCCGAGGCGGGAGCGGCGGGCGCTGCGATCGCCTGGCCGGCCAGCACACCGGCGACCAGTACGGCGCACAGCGAGGAAAACGTGTTCATGGTGACTCCGAGAAGATGATTCTGAATAGTTGACGATGAATTGAAGTGGCTGTCTGTAGGACGCGTCTTATTCACGGCTGGATAGATCGAGAGGGTGCAGTCGCCGGCGACGAGATCCACCTATTGAAGGACCTTTTGCCCGCCAGGTCAAAGCGATCGCGTCCTGGCCAGTTCCGGAACGTTGGCGCCGACACGAAAAAAAGCCCCGGCCAGTCACCCGGCCGGGGCTTTTTACGGGGTGCTGCAAGGCGCTTATTTCAGGCCGGCGGCATCGCGCAGGGCGGCGGCACGGTCGGTGCGCTCCCAGGTGAACGCGGTGAAGGTGTCGTCGCCGACGGTCATTTCCACCGGTGCACGACCGAAGTGGCCATAGGCAGCGGTGGCCTGATACATCGGGTGCAGCAGGTCGAGCATGGTGGTGATGGCATACGGACGCAGGTCGAAGTGCGCGCGCACCAGCTTGACGATCTGCTCGTCGCTGATCTTGCCGGTGCCGAAGGTGTTGATCGAGATCGACGTGGGCTGGGCTACGCCGATGGCGTAGGACACCTGGATCTCGCAACGCTCGGCCAGACCGGCGGCGACGATGTTCTTGGCCACATAGCGACCAGCGTAGGCGGCCGAGCGGTCGACCTTGGACGGGTCCTTGCCGGAGAAGGCGCCGCCGCCGTGGCGAGCCATGCCGCCGTAGCTGTCGACGATGATCTTGCGTCCGGTCAGTCCGCAGTCACCCACCGGGCCACCGATGATGAAGTTGCCGGTCGGGTTGATGTGGAACTGGGTGTCCTTGTGCAGCAGTTCGGCCGGCAGCACGTGCTTGACGATCAGCTCCATGACGCCTTCGCGCAGGTCGGCGTAGGACACGTCCGGGTTGTGCTGGGTCGACAGCACCACGGCGTCGATACCCACGACCTTGCCGCCTTCGTACTGGCAGGTGACCTGGGACTTGGCATCGGGGCGCAGCCACGGCAGCAGGCCGGACTTGCGCGCTTCGGCCTGGCGCTCGACCAGACGGTGCGAGAAGCAGATAGGTGCAGGCATCAGCACGTCGGTTTCGTTGCTGGCATAACCGAACATCAGGCCCTGGTCGCCAGCGCCCTGGTCTTCCGGCTTGCTGCGGTCCACGCCCTGGGCGATGTCCACCGACTGCTTGCCGATGATGTTCATGACCGCACAGGTGGCACCGTCGAAGCCGACATCGGAGCTGTTGTAGCCGATGTCGACGATGACCTTGCGCACGATGTCTTCCAGGTCGACCCAGGCCGACGTGCTGACTTCGCCGGCGATGATCGCCACGCCGGTCTTGACCAGGGTTTCGCAGGCCACGCGGGCGAACTTGTCCTGGGTGATGATGGCGTCCAGCACCGCGTCGGAAATCTGGTCGGCGATCTTGTCCGGGTGTCCTTCGGAGACGGACTCGGAGGTGAAAAGGGAGTATTCGCTCATCTCGACGGTTTCCTAAATTGACCGATGGTGAGTGTCGCCAGCCGGCCGCGAGAAATGGCGGACCTGAATCTGGAAACCATTACGTAAGCCCACGTAGAGGCTCTCTCCGGGAACGAGCCCCGCAGCGATGGCCCAACGGGCCAGATCTTCCTGTTCGAACCCCAACCAGAGATCACCGCAGGCCTCTTTGGCCCAACTCTGATTGTGGCTGCACAATTCTGTTACCAAAAGACTGCCGCCTGGCTGCACCCGCTGCGCCAGATGGCCAAGCGCCTGAGCCGGGTCGCTGAAATGGTGCAGGACCATGTTCAGCACCACGCAGTCGGCGCGCAGGCTGGTGGGGGCCAAGGCATCGGCCAGTTCCAGGCGCACGTTGCTCAACTGCTCGCGCAGGCAGACCTGGCGGGCCAGTTCGAGCATCGCCGGGCTGTTGTCCTGCGCCGTGACCTGGGCAAAGCGTCGGGCCAGTTCGGGCAGGAAGCCGCCATCGCCCGGACCCACTTCCAGAGCGCTGGCCTGGTGGGCGAAGCTCAGTTTGTCGAGCAGGGCCAGCAGGCTTTCGCGGTACTGCGGCAGGCCAGCGATAAGGTCCTGCTGAGCGCGGAACTTCTCTTCCATGCGCGAGAAAAAGTCTTCGCTGGCCGCCGCGCGCTGGCGCTGCACCACGGCCATGCGCGCCTGGGCCTCGGCCGGCAGGCTCAGCCCGTCGACTTCCTCGAGCAGGGCGCTGTGCAGGCGTCCGCCCAGCACACGACCGTTGGGCAGGGCGCGACGATAGAAAATCGCGTTGCCTTCGCGTCGCGTGGCCACCAGGTCGGCCTGCGCGAGCACCTTGAGGTGATGACTCATCCCCGACTGGCCCACCGCGAAGATCTGCGCCAGTTCCAGCACGCCGAACGAATCGCTGGCCAGCGCGCGTAGCACGTTCAGGCGCAGGGGGTCGCCACCGGCTTTGCACAGGGCAGCCAGATCGTCACTTGCCTGATGGTCGAACGCAGGGGCACGAAGGTTCATAGGCTTGGCAGTCTAGAGAGCGACGGGCGGCGTCGCAAGACCAATATCAAAAAGTTTTGATATTGCTTCGGCAGGTTCATTGGCCGGCAATTGCCGCTCAGGGTAAATGTCCGATTGCCCAACCCCCTGCCGGTGGGGGAAAATGCCCTCCTTTGTTGTATCCCTGCCTACACAGACCCCAGGAGATAAGCGATGCCCAGCCGTCGTGAGCGCGCCAATGCCATTCGTGCACTGAGCATGGATGCCGTGCAAAAAGCCAACAGCGGTCACCCAGGTGCCCCCATGGGTATGGCGGATATCGCCGAAGTACTGTGGCGTGACTTCCTCAAGCACAACCCGGCCAACCCGGCGTTCGCCAACCGCGACCGTTTCGTCATGTCCAACGGTCATGGCTCGATGCTGGTCTATTCGCTGCTGCACCTCACCGGCTATGACCTGGGCATCGAAGACCTGAAGAACTTCCGCCAGCTGCACAGCCGCACGCCGGGTCACCCCGAGTACGGCTACACCCCAGGCGTCGAGACCACCACCGGTCCTCTGGGCCAGGGCCTGGCCAACGCGGTGGGCTTTGCGCTCGCGGAGAAAGTGCTGGCAGCGCAGTTCAACCGCGACGGCCACAAGATCGTCGACCACAACACCTACGTGTTCCTGGGCGACGGCTGCATGATGGAAGGCATCTCCCACGAGGTGAGCGCGCTGGCCGGTACCCTGGGCCTGGGCAAGCTGATCGCCTTCTACGATGACAACGGCATTTCCATCGACGGCGAAGTCGAAGGCTGGTTCACCGACGACACGCCGAAACGCTTCGAAGCCTACGGCTGGCAGGTGATTCGCAACGTCGACGGCCACGATGCGGACGAAATCAAGACCGCCATCGAAACCGCCCGCAAGAGCGAGCAGCCGACGCTGATCTGCTGCAAGACCACCATCGGTTTCGGCTCGCCGAACAAGCAGGGCAAGGAAGACTGCCACGGCGCGCCACTGGGTGCCGAGGAAATCGCCCTGACCCGCGCAGCATTGAAGTGGAACCACGGCCCGTTCGAAATCCCGGCCGACATCTACAAGGAATGGGACGCCAAGGAAGCCGGCGTGGCCCTGGAAGCCGAGTGGAATCAGCGCTTCGCCGCCTACTCTGCTGCCTACCCTGAATTGGCCAACGAATTCGTGCGCCGCATGAGTGGCGAGCTGCCTGCCGACTTCTCCGAAAAGGCCAGCGCCTACATCGCCGAAGTGGCTGCCAAGGGCGAGACCATCGCCAGCCGCAAGGCCAGCCAGAACGCTTTGAATGCCTTCGGTCCGTTGCTGCCGGAGATCCTCGGCGGCTCGGCCGACCTGGCCGGTTCCAACCTGACCCTGTGGAAAGGCTGCAAGGGTGTCGAAGCGGATGACGCCGCTGGCAACTACATCTATTATGGCGTACGCGAATTCGGCATGAGCGCGATCATGAACGGGATCGCCCTGCACGGCGGCTTCGTGCCATACGGCGCGACCTTCCTGATCTTCATGGAATACGCCCGTAACGCGGTACGCATGTCGGCGCTGATGAAGAAGCGCGTGATCTACGTGTTCACCCACGACTCCATCGGTCTGGGCGAAGATGGTCCGACCCACCAGCCGATCGAACAGCTGGCGAGCCTGCGCTGCACCCCGAACCTCGACACCTGGCGTCCTGCCGATGCGGTCGAGTCGGCGGTAGCATGGAAATTCGCCCTGGAGCGCAACGACGGTCCGTCGGCGCTGATCTTCTCGCGTCAGAACCTCGATCACCAGGCACGCGATCAGGCCCAGTTGGCCGACATCACTCGTGGCGGTTACGTGCTCAAGGATTGCGCTGGCGAGCCTGAGCTGATTCTGATCGCCACCGGTTCCGAAGTGGGCCTGGCCGTCAAAGCCTTCGACAAGCTGACCGAACAGGGCCGCAATGTGCGCGTCGTGTCGATGCCGTGCACCAGCGTGTTCGACGCGCAGGACGCCGGCTACAAGCAATCGGTGCTGCCGCTGCAGGTCAGCGCGCGCATCGCCATCGAGGCAGCGCACGCCGACTACTGGTACAAGTACGTGGGCCTTGAAGGTCGGGTGATCGGCATGACCAGCTTTGGCGAGTCGGCACCGGCACCGGCGCTGTTCGAAGAGTTCGGCTTCACCCTGGAGAACATCCTGGCCACCGCCGAAGAATTGCTCGAAGACTGATCCACACCCCTGTGGGAGCGGGTTCTACCCGCGAAGAACACAACACGCAGTCATGTGCTGCCGCAGTGTCCTCTTCGCGGGTAGAACCCGCTCCCACATGATCTGAATGACTTCAGGCGTAACTCTCCATGTCTCAGAAACGCCCCTACAGAGTCGCCCTCAACGGTTACGGCCGGATTGGCCGTTGCGTGCTGCGTGCGTTGTGCGAGCGCGGCGCGCAGGCTGACTTCGAGGTAGTGGCGATAAACGACCTGGCCGACATGGCCAGTCTCGAATACCTCACGCGCTTCGACTCGACCCACGGACGTTTTCCCGGTGAAGTCACGGTCGAAGCCGACCATCTGTTGATCAACGGGCGCCCCATACGGGTCATCCGCAGCGCCACGCCCGAGGCGATCGACTGGGCTGCGCTGGACATCGACCTGGTGCTCGAATGCTCCGGGGCCTACAACACCCGCGCCGACGGCCAGCGTTTTCTGGCTGCCGGCGCACCGGCCGTGCTGTTTTCCCAGCCCATGGCCAGCGAGGCCGATGTCGATGCCACCATCGTGTTCGGCATCAACCAGGACTGCCTCACCGGGCACGAAAAGCTGGTGTCCAACGCGTCCTGCACCACCAACTGCGGCGTGCCGCTGCTGCGCCTGCTGGATCAGGCCATTGGCCTGGAATACGTGTCCATCACCACCATTCACTCGGCCATGAACGACCAGCCGGTGATCGATGCCTATCACCACGAAGACCTGCGCCGCACGCGCTCGGCCTTCCAGTCGGTCATTCCGGTTTCCACCGGCCTGGCCCGCGGTATCGAACGCCTGTTGCCGGAACTTGCCGGCCGGATCCAGGCCAAAGCTGTGCGCGTGCCGACCGTCAACGTGTCATGCCTGGACATTACCCTGCAGATGGCGCGCGACACCTGTGCCGTCGAGGTCAACCGGATCCTGCGTGAAGCCGCAGGCAGCGGCCCGCTGCAAGGTCTGCTGGCCTACACTGAGCTGCCGCACGCCAGTTGTGATTTCAACCACGACCCCCATTCGGCCATCGTCGATGCCAGCCAGACCCGTGTATCCGGGCCGCGCCTGGTGAACCTGCTGGCCTGGTTCGACAACGAATGGGGCTTCGCCAATCGTATGCTCGACGTCGCGGGGCACTACCTGCGCGTCATGAACAATTCCAAACGAGCTTGAAAGGACTGAACGCAATGACCGTGTTGAAGATGACCGACCTCGACCTGCAAGGTAAGCGCGTATTGATTCGCGAAGACCTCAACGTGCCCGTCAAGGATGGCAAGGTAACCAGCGACGCGCGCATCGTCGCCTCGTTGCCCACCATCAAGCTGGCTCTGGAGAAGGGCGCAGCGGTAATGGTCTGCTCGCACTTGGGCCGGCCCACCGAAGGCGAGTTCTCGGCCGAGAACAGCCTCAAGCCGGTCGCCGAGTACCTGAGCAAGGCACTGGGCCGCGACGTGCCGCTGGTGGCCGACTATCTGGGCGGCGTTCAGGTCGAGCCCGGCTCTGTCGTGCTGTTCGAGAATGTGCGCTTCAACAAGGGCGAAAAAAAGAACGCCGATGAGCTGGCGCAGAAGTACGCCGACCTGTGCGACGTGTTCGTGATGGACGCGTTCGGCACCGCGCATCGCGCCGAGGGCTCCACCCATGGCGTGGCCAAGTTCGCCAAGGTGGCCGCTGCCGGTCCGCTGCTGGCCGCCGAACTGGAGGCACTGGGCAAGGCACTGGGTGCCCCGGCCAAGCCGATGGCGGCCATCGTCGCCGGTTCCAAGGTGTCGACCAAGCTGGACGTGCTCAACAGCCTCAGCGCCATCTGCGATCAGTTGATCGTCGGCGGTGGCATCGCCAACACCTTCCTGGCCGCGGCCGGGCACAAGGTCGGCAAGTCGCTGTACGAGCCTGACCTGCTGGACACCGCGCGCGCCATCGCTGCCAAGGTCAGCGTCCCGTTGCCGGTCGACGTGGTGGTGGCCAAGGAGTTCGCCGAAAGCGCCGAAGCCACGGTCAAGCTCATCGCCGATGTGGCCGATGACGACATGATCCTCGACATCGGCCCACAGACCGCCGAACAGTTCGCCGAGTTGCTCAAATCGTCCAAGACCATCCTGTGGAACGGCCCGGTAGGCGTCTTCGAGTTCGATCAGTTCGGCAACGGTACCCAAGTGCTGGCCAAGGCGATCGCGCAGAGCCCAGCCTTTTCCATCGCCGGTGGCGGTGACACCCTGGCGGCCATCGACAAGTACGGCGTCGCTGAAGACATTTCCTACATTTCGACCGGTGGCGGTGCGTTTCTCGAATTCGTCGAGGGCAAGGTCCTGCCGGCCGTGGAAATGCTGGAACAGCGTGCCAAGGCCTGACGCCCTGTGAGTTTCGAGGAGAGACGGATGCTCAAGGCTGCCACTCTGGCGTTGCTGGTCGGCCTGCTGGCCGGTTGTTCCGGTGCGCCGGCAACCTCGATTGACGACGAGCCGTCAGCGACCCCTGGAGGCTGTTCGCAGTCGCAGTGGCAAGCCGAAAGCATCCCGGTGGTGGGCAAACGCATGGGGCCCGAGGCGCTGGAGCGCTACGAGCCGGAACAGCAGGCGCAGGCACCCGGTTGTCCTTGAGGGCAACCAATAGTGCTCGCCAGCGGTCTTCTGTGGTGAGTTTCACGATTATCACCGCCTTTGGCACAAGGAGTTCACCATGAAGATCGGTTCCGCAACACTCGGCTTGGTCACCCTGCTGGCAGCAGTGCTATCCAGCGGTTGCATGAGTTCCGGCGCAGGCAGCGCCTGTGAAGTGTTCAGCCCGGCGGCAGTGGTCACGCCGACCACACAAGATGATCAGCGCGTGCAGACCAACTCCACGGGCGCGCCGGCCAGTACTCAGAACACGGCGCAGGATTGTGGGGCCTGAGCCAGTGCTGCATGGGGCAGCAGTGCCCCGCGCTTCGAGGTATATGAATGAAAGGCGGTATGGCGATAATGGTCTTGGCGCTGCTGTCCGGCTGCGCCTATATGGACAAACAGATGCCGGTGTCTCCTAATTGGACACGCTGGCAATGTGACAGCCAAGTCGATGTGCAATGGCGCTACAGCGCCGCCGACAAGAGCGCGATGCAAGTGCGCCTGGCGGGCAGCGACAAGGAGTATGCGTTGACCCCTCAGGCCGGTGCCGAGGGTGAATTGTTCAGCGATGGTGTGCTGGCGTTCCACAAGAAAGGTGACGAAGGCCTGGTGTACTGGGTCGCTACCGACGATTTGATTGGCCGGGGTTGCAAGGCTCCGTGACGGCTGGGCCCCAGGGCCTGCCCGATGATAGGCATTACTTCAATAGCGGCCGCCTGCGGTGAGCTGCAACGATCAACGACCCTGAACCGGGAGACACATAATAATGGCACTTATCAGCATGCGGCAGATGCTGGATCACGCCGCCGAATTCGGCTACGGCGTACCAGCTTTCAACGTCAACAACCTCGAGCAAATGCGCGCCATCATGGAAGCGGCCGACAAGACCGACTCCCCCGTCATCGTCCAGGCGTCGGCCGGCGCCCGCAAATACGCCGGTGCCCCGTTCCTGCGCCACCTGATCCTCGCGGCGATCGAGGAATTCCCGCACATCCCGGTGTGCATGCACCAGGACCACGGCACCAGCCCGGACATCTGCCAGCGTTCGATTCAACTGGGCTTCAGCTCGGTGATGATGGACGGCTCGCTGGGCACCGACGGCAAAACCCCGACCGATTACGACTACAACGTGCGCGTGACCTCGCAGACCGTTTCCTTCGCCCACGCCTGCGGCGTGTCGGTAGAAGGCGAGCTGGGCTGCCTGGGTTCGCTGGAAACCGGCCAGGCCGGTGAAGAAGACGGCGTGGGTGCCGAGGGCATCCTGGATCACAGCCAGATGCTGACCGACCCGGAAGAAGCGGCTGATTTCGTCGCCAAGACCCAGGTCGACGCCCTGGCCATCGCCATCGGCACCAGCCACGGCGCCTACAAGTTCACCAAGCCGCCTACTGGCGACATCCTGGCCATCGACCGCATCAAGGCAATCCATGCGCGGATCCCCAATACTCACTTGGTGATGCACGGCTCCTCCTCGGTACCGCAGGAATGGCTGGCGATCATCAACGAGTACGGTGGCGCCATCAAGGAAACCTACGGCGTGCCGGTCGAGGAAATCGTCGAGGGCATCAAGTACGGCGTGCGCAAGGTCAATATCGATACCGACCTGCGCCTGGCCTCCACCGGTGCGATTCGCCGCTTCATGGCGCAGAACCCGG
This sequence comes from Pseudomonas coleopterorum, assembly GCF_900105555.1. Taxonomy (NCBI): domain Bacteria; kingdom Pseudomonadati; phylum Pseudomonadota; class Gammaproteobacteria; order Pseudomonadales; family Pseudomonadaceae; genus Pseudomonas; species Pseudomonas coleopterorum. Next base: position 4,309,439 of record NZ_FNTZ01000001.1, on the reverse strand, counting down.
CCGAGTTCGACCCACGCAAGTATTTCGCCGAAACCGTGAAAGCCATGCGTGACGTGTGCATCGCGCGCTACGAAGCGTTCGGCACCGCGGGCAACGCCTCGAAGATCAAGCCGATCTCCCTGGAAGGCATGTTCCAGCGCTACGCCAGCGGCGAGTTGAACGCCAAGGTCAACTAAGCGTCATCGCGACCAGAGAACCCGCCTATTGGCGGGTTCTTTCGTTTTGGCCGGGTGTTTCGCAAGCTCCACGGTCCCTGCACCAAACGCGCCGTCCATCGGCCGATATCGGTCCATGCCGCAAACACCTGGAAATTGTCCTACAGCTTTGTGCGGGGCCCGTCTAAAGTGATGCATGAATTTTCCGGATGCCTCCGGATCAAGCCCCGTCTGAACGAGTAGTAGCATGGAATGCGCCCTTTATCCGTCCACGGACGGCGGTTCTACGTTGTTGGTGGTCGATGATTACCCGGAAAACCTGCTGAGCATGAGAGCTCTGCTCGAGCGCCAGGACTGGCAGGTGATCACTGCCGCTTCCGGTGTGGAAGCGTTGGGCAAGCTCCTGGAGCATGAGGTCGATCTGGTTCTGCTGGACGTGCAGATGCCCGGCATGGACGGTTTCGAAGTGGCGCGCCTGATGCGCGGCAGCCAGCGTACGCGCCTGACTCCGATCATCTTCCTGACCGCCAACGAGCAGTCGCAGGCTGCCGTGCTCAAGGGCTATGCCACGGGCGCGGTGGACTATCTGTTCAAGCCGTTCGATCCGCAGATTCTGCGGCCCAAGGTCCAGGCCCTGCTCGAGCAGCAGCGCAACCGACGCGACCTGCAGCGCCTGAGCCGGGACCTGGAAGCGGCACGCGCCTTCAACGCATCGGTGCTCGAAAACGCCGGGGAAGGCATTCTCGTGGTCAATGAACAGGGCCTGATCACCTTTGCCAACCCGGCCATCTCGCGCCTGCTCGGTGCCAGTGTCGAGCAACTGCAGGGTGGTGCCTTGGCCAACCATCTGCACAAGCCGCAGATCCCCGTGTGGTTCGAGTCCGACTTCTATCGCGCCTACAGCACGCGCACGACGTACCGCGTTCACGATGGGCTGATGCGCACGGCCAATGGCCAGCAACTGCCGGTGGCCTTGTCATGCGCGCCGTTGCCCGGCGAGCAGCGTGCGATGGTGGTGACGATCCTGGACATGTCGGTGGTGCGCAGCCTGCACCAGCAACTCGAATACCAGGCCGTCACAGACCCGTTGACCGGGCTGCTCAACCGCCGTGGCTTCTATCAGGCAGTGGAGAGCGCCCTGGTGCGCAACGAGCGCGCGGAAAAGGCCCAGGCCTTGCTGTATCTGGACATGGACGGTTTCAAGCGGATCAACGACCGTCATGGCCATGACGCGGGCGACCGGGCCTTGCGCTGGGTGGCCGAACAGATCAAGGCCGTGCTGCGCCCCTTCGATGTGGTGGCCCGCCTGGGCGGTGACGAATTCACCGCGCTGCTGGACAACCTCGACTACCCCGAGCAGGCCGCCAAGGTGGCGGAAAAACTCATGGAACGCATCGCCATGGAACAGACCGTGGACGGGGTGGACATCAATCTGGGCGTGAGCATCGGCATCGCCACCTATCCCGAGTGCGGCGCCAACCTGGACAGCCTGCTGCGCGCCGCCGACATTGCCATGTATGCCGCAAAGCAGGCGGGCCGTCAGCAATACCGTTACTACGACCAGGATTTGAACGGTCGGGCGCGATCGCGTCTGCTGCTGGAAACCAGTGTCGGCGAAGCCATCGAGAACCGCGATTTCAGCCTGGTCTACCAGCCGCAGGTGTCGCTGCTCGACGGTCGTCTGCGCGGTTTCGAAGCGCTGTTGCGCTGGTGCCATCCCAGTGTCGGCGACGTGCAGCCGGGGCTGTTCATTCCCCTGCTCGAACAAGCGCGGTTGATCAGCCGCCTGTCGAGCTGGATCTACACCGAGGGCGCCGCCCAGCGTCGCGCCTGGTTCAACCTCTTTCCCGACGAGCTGGTACTCAGCATCAGCCTCAGCAACGCCCAGTTCGCCATGCCCAATCTGGTCTCCGAGCTGCAGCGCGCCATCGCCTTGCACGGGTTGCGCCCGCAGCAGCTCGAAGTGGAAGTGGTGGAGTCTTCCCTGATGCACAACCTGGCCCAGGCCACCGCACAGCTGCACCAGCTGCGCAACCTGGGCGTGCGCATCGCCCTGGACGATTTCGGCACCGGCCCGTGTTCGCTGAAGCTGCTGCGCGATCTGCCCATCGACACGCTCAAGCTGGACCGTCACCTGATTGCCAAGTTGCCTGACTCTCACCCTGATGGTGTGTTCGCACGCAGCGTGATCCAGGCCTGCAACGCTTTCGACATCACGGTGATCGCCGAAGGGGTGGAGACCGCCGAGCAGTGTCGGTGGCTGCGCGCTGCTGGCTGCGAGTGGATCCAGGGCTTTGTCATTGCCCGGCCGTTGACCGCGCAGGCCGCCAGCGATTTTCCATTGGTCAGCGCGGGCGTGCAGCCGGCGGCGGTGTGACGCCGGCACCGGGCAGGCGTTACACTGGGCGCCTTTCTCAAGTCGAAACGGGCACCATGATCGCGCTGAAGTACCTGCAAGCCTACCCACCCGCACTGCAGGAGCAGGTACGGCAACTGATCGAGCGCGGGCAGCTGGCGGACTATCTCGGCCAGCGTTACCCCGATCGTCACGCCGTGCAGAGCGACAAGGCGCTGTACAACTATGCCGTGGCCTTGAAGCAGGCGCACTTGCGCAACGCACCGGCCATCGACAAGGTGCTGTTCGACAACCGGCTGGACCTCACGCACCGCGCGCTGGGCCTGCACACGGCGGTGTCGCGGGTGCAGGGCGGCAAGCTCAAGGCCAAGAAGGAAATCCGCATCGCTTCATTGTTCAAGGACGCGGCGCCGCAGTTTCTCGAAATGATCGTGGTGCACGAGCTGGCGCACTTTCGCGAGAGTGACCACAACAAGGCGTTCTACCAACTGTGCGAGCACATGCTGCCCGGTTATCACCAGTTGGAATTCGACCTGCGCGTCTACCTGACCTACCGTGATCTGCCCCCTGCGACGTGAAGGATACTCCCATGCAAGTCAGCAAGACCCGCAGCAGTTTCTACCGCCGGCTCTACGTGGCGTGGCTGATCGACAGTGGCCAGGCGGCCACCGTGCCGGCCCTCATCGAGGCGACCGGCATGCCTCGGCGTACCGCTCAGGACACCATTGCGGCCCTCGCCGATCTGGACATTGCCTGCGAGTTCGAGCAGCAGGACGGCGAGCGCAACCACATCGGTCGCTATGTGATCAGGCAGTGGGGTGCGATCGATCGCGAATGGATCGGCCAGAACCTGGGCCAGATCCGCCAGGTGCTCGGCTACCCCTGAGCGGCCCCGACCTCGCGCCGCATGGCGATGTGCGGGATGTTGTCCTCCAGGTATTCCTGGCCCTGGGCGATGAAACCGTAGCGGCCGTAATAGCCCTGCAGGTGGGCCTGGGCCGATAGCTGGATCGGCACCTGCGGCCAGCGTTGGGCGGCCTGCTCCAGTGCGTGGGTCAGCAGCGCGTGGCCCAGTCCGGTGCCGCGAGCCGATGCGGCGGTGATCACCCGGCCGATCACCACGTCGCCGCCCTGGGTCGAAGGGTCCAGCAGGCGCAGGTAGGCCACCAGTTGGCCGTTGTCCCGGCCCAGCAGATGGCAGGTGTCGGCGTGCAGATCCTGCCCGTCGACGTCCTGATAGGGGCATTGCTGCTCGACCACGAAGACCTCGCTGCGCAGGCGCAGGATTTCGTATAGCTGGTGGATATCCAGCTCGCGGTGGTGCATGCACGTCCATTCAATGGCCATGTTTACCTCGTTCGGTGTTTCGATTCCGGCAAGCCGCAGCGCCATCAGGTGACGACTGCGGTCGGCCCTTTGATCAGATGCGCGGCCAGGGTGCGCAACGGCCCCAATTGACGACAGATCAGCGCCAGTTGGGTCTGCACCAGGCGCTGGCCTTCGTCGACCTCGTCGGGCATCTGCTCCAGCGTGTCGGCCAGCGCTTCCTCGCTGTCGCTTTGCACCTGCACCGGTTCACGCGTGGCCAGGCCGGTGGCTATTTCATCGATGCTGCGCGCCAGGCTTTCGCCGGCCTCGCCGATCAGTTGCTCACGCGCCTCGGCTGGCAACTCGGTGCCACGGTGCGCGCCCAGTCCGGACAGGTAGCTGAGCAGGGTGTGCGACAGCACCAGGAAGCGGAAGCCGACGTCGGCTTCCTTGCGGAAGTGCCCCGGCTCCATGAGCATGTTGGCCAGGGTGGTGGAGAGCGCGGCGTCGGCGTTGTGCGCGTTGCGCCGGGCCAGGCGGTAGGCGAGGTCGTCGCTCTTGCCGTTGGCGTATTGCTGCATGATCTGGCGCAGGTAGATGCTGTTGCAGGTCAGGGTGTTGGCCAGCACCTTGTTCAGTTTGCGGCCCTGCCAGTCGGGCAGGAACAGGAACACTGCAAGGCCGGCGATCAGGCTGCCGAGCAGGGTGTCGAACAGGCGCGGCAGAAAGAGGCCGTAGCCGTCGCCGGTCTGGTTGAAGCAGAACAGCACCATCAGCGTGATGGCTGCCGTGGCCAAGGTGTAGCGCGTGGTGCGGTTGACGAAGAACACCAGCCCGGCGCCGATGGCGAACAGCGATTGCACGATGGGGCTGGGGAACAGATCGAACAACGCCCAGCCCACGGTCAGGCCGATGGCGGTGCCGATGATGCGCTGGCCCAGCTTGCGTCGGGTGGCGCCGTAGCTGGGCTGGCACACGAACAGGGTGGTCAGCATGATCCAGTAGCCTTGGCTGGGGTGGATCAGATGGACCATGGCATAGCAGATCACCAGCGCCAGAGGCAGGCGCAGGGCGTGGCGGAACAGCAGCGAGGTGGGCGTGAGGTTCTGCCGAATGCGGCCCCAGAAGTCCTTGAGGGTATGCGGCGAGCGGTCCAGCAGGCTGCTGTCGCGGGCGTCGGCGAGACGGTCGGGGTTGCCGGCGTCGCTGAGCAGTCGGTCGAGGGTGCCGAGGTTGGCGGCCAGCGCGCGCAGCGATCGCAGCAGACCGCGCCAGGCGGGGTTGCTCTGGATGCGCAGGTGTTCGAGCGAGGCGTGCAGGTCGCTCAGTGCTTCGGCGAAGCTGTCGTCGTAGATGAACGGCTGACGCAACTGGATCGACTCGCCCAAGCGCTGGCAGGCGACACCTTGCTGGCGCAGCAGGCGCTGGCAGCGGAACAGGACGTCGCTGTGGAAGAACGCCTCGGCCAGGGCGTTGTACGGGTAGTGCGAAGAGCTGGCGCGTTCGTGAATGTCCTGGGCGAGGAAATACAGCTTCAGGTAGCGGCTGACCTTGGAGCCGGGGCGGCCGTTGCCGACCCGGTGCAGGATGATTTCCTTGGCAGCATTGAGCGCCGCCACGACTCGACCGTTCTGCTTGGCCAGCTCCAGGCGGCGGGCCTCCACATCCAGTTGGCGAATCGGTTCGAACAGGCTTGCCTTGAGCTTGAGGTACTGCCCCAGTTCGCTGAACAGCCGCGCCAGGGCCTGTTGCACCGGCTGGTTGGAAAACAGCACCTGCCACAGCACCGACAACAGGCCATACCAGGCGGCACCGGCGACCAGCAGCAACGGCTCGCGCCACAGGTTGCTGACCTCGCCACCGCGCTGGTCGACGCCGATCATGGTGTAGACCGAGAGGATCAGCGTGGCGTAGGCGATCGCTCCGTAGCGTTCGCCCAGCGCGCCGAGCATGGTCAGGGCGAAGCTGGCCACGGCCAGGGCCGTGACGAACACATAGGGGTAGGGGAACAGCAGCTCGACGGAGAAGGCAGCGACGGTGAAGCAGGTCAGCGTGGCCGCGAGGGCGCGGATGCGGCCTTGCCAGTTGTCGTCGGTTTCGGCCAGGGCGCAGGCGATGATGCCCAGGAACAGCGGGACCAGCAGGCGCATCTCGTTTTCATACCAGCACAGCGCCATGCTGCCGGACAGGGCGATGAACACCCGGACGCTGTAGCTGAACTTGTCCAGCGCCCACAAGCGGCGCATGGATTGGCGGAACGACCTGGATGCCATGAAGAGGGGATCGACCTGTAGGCAAGGGAGCTGATGAACGGCGCCAATTTATCATTGTCGGCGGTGGACGGGTACTGCGTGGAGGTGGGGCGGTTTTGACTGCATTGCGATTTACCTGAGACACCGCGCTGTGTTCTTCGCGGGCAGAGCCCCGCTCCCACCTGTACCGCGATTCGTCCGACACCTCGTGCTGGGCTACACGTACTGCGCGGCTGCGTAGCCTGAGGCCCAGGCCCACTGGAAATTGAACCCGCCCAGGTGCCCGCTGACGTCGAGCACTTCGCCGATGAAATACAGGCCCGGGCTCTTCAACGATTCCATCGTCTTGGACGATACCTCGCGGGTGTCGACCCCGCCCAGGGTCACCTCGGCAGTGCGATAGCCTTCGGTGCCGGCGGGCACCAGTTGCCAGGCGCCCAACGCGTTCGCCACCGCCTGCAGCTCGGCCGGGGTGTACTGCTTCATCGGCTTGGACACGAACCAGTGCTCGGCCAGCAGGTTAGCCATTTTCTTGGTGAAGACTTCACCCAGCAGGGTCTTGAGCTCCGAATTGGGTCGTTCGGCCTGCTGTTGCTGCAACCAGGCCAGTGCATCGTGATCGGGCAGCAGGTTGATCTCGACGCTGTCGCCAGGCTGCCAGAAGGAGGAAATCTGCAAGATCGCCGGGCCGCTCAGGCCGCGATGGGTGAACAGCAGGTTCTCGCGAAACGCCTGATCGTTGCAGCTCACCAGGCAATCCACCGAGGTCCCGGACAGCTCGGCGCAGATCTCCTTGAGCTGGTCGGTGATGGTGAACGGCACCAGGCCGGCGCGGGTGGGCAGGACGCTGTGGCCGAACTGGCGAGCGATCTGGTAGCCGAAACCGGTGGCACCCAGGGTCGGAATCGACAGGCCACCGGTGGCCACCACCAAGGACTGGCACGCCAACGGCCCCATTGAAGTCTGCAAGCGATAGCCTTCGGCGGTTTTCTCGATGGCCTGCACCGAGGTGTCCATGCGCAGCTCGACCCCTGCGCTTTCACACTCGGCCAGGAGCAGGCCCAGGATGTCGCTGGACTTGTTGTCGCAGAACAGTTGACCCAGTTTCTTCTCGTGATAGGGCACGCCGTGCTTGGCCACCAGGGCGATGAAATCCCATTGGGTGTAGCGGGCCAGGGCCGACTTGCAGAAATGCGGGTTCTGCGAGAGGAAGTTGGCAGGTTCGGTGTACATGTTGGTGAAGTTGCAGCGACCGCCGCCGGACATGAGGATCTTCTTGCCCGGTTTGTTGGCGTGGTCGATCAGCAGCACTTCACGGCCTCGCTGTGCGGCGCTCAGGGCACACATAAGACCGGCAGCGCCGGCGCCGATGATGATGACGGGGGTAGAGCGCACTGCTGGGTCCTCTTGCTTCGTGGGGTGTCAGGGATGGCCTCTTCGCGGGCAGAGCCCGCTCCCACACGATAGCGGGGGGCTCTGCCCGCGAAAGGGCCTGACCTGCAGTCAGAGAATCCGCACGCGCAGCGAACGGCCCTTGATCTTGCCGCTGTTCAGACGCTGCAGCGCCTGCTTGGCGATCCCGCGTTCCACGGCCACGTAGGCCTGGAAATCGAAAATGGCGATCTTGCCGACCTGGGTGCCGGGAATGCCCGCATCGCCGGTCAGTGCGCCGAGGATGTCGCCCGGACGCACCTTGTCCTTGCGTCCGGCGCCGATGCACAGGGTGCTCATCGGTGGCAGCAGCGGCTCGCCGCCCTTGGACGTCAGGCTGTCGAGCTCGGCCCAGGCCAGTGGCGATTTCTGCAACTGCTCGATGGCCTGCGCACGGTGCGCCTCGGCCGGAGCGACGAAGCTGATCGCCAAACCTTTCTCCCCGGCGCGACCGGTACGGCCCACACGGTGGATGTGAATTTCCGAATCGCGCGCCAGTTCGACGTTGATCACCATGTCCAGGGCATCGATGTCCAGGCCACGGGCAGCCACGTCGGTCGCCACCAGCACCGACGTACTGCGGTTGGCGAACATCGCCAGGACCTGATCACGGTCACGCTGCTCCAGGTCGCCATGCAGCGCCACGGCGCTGATGCCTTTGCTGGTCAGGTGATCGACCACTTCCTGGCACTGCTGCTTGGTGTAGCAGAACGCCACGCACGACTGCGGGCGGAAGTGACCCAGGGCACGCACCACGGCGGCCATGCGGTCATCCGGCGAAATCTCGTAGAAACGCTGCTCGATCTGACTGTCGGCGTGCAGGGCCTCGGCTTTCACCTGCTGCGGATCGCGCATGAACTTGGACGACAGCTGCTTGATCCCGACCGGGTAGGTGGCCGAGAACAGCAGAGTCTGGCGCCGCTCCGGGGTCTGCTCGATGATGTCGGCGATAGCGTCGTAGAAGCCCATGTCGAGCATGCGATCGGCTTCGTCGAGCACCAGGGTGTTGAGCCCGTCGAGCACCAGCGACCCCTTGCGCAAGTGTTGCTGGATGCGTCCCGGGGTGCCGACGATGATGTGCGCGCCGTGCTCCAGCGAAGCGATCTGCGGGCCGAACGAGACGCCGCCGCACAGGGTCAGCACCTTGATGTTGTCTTCGGCGCGCGCCAGGCGGCGGATCTCCTTGGCCACTTGGTCAGCCAGCTCGCGGGTGGGGCACATGATCAGCGCCTGGCAGCCGAAATAGCGCGGATTGATCGGGTTCAGCAGGCCGATGCCGAACGCGGCCGTCTTGCCGCTGCCGGTCTTGGCCTGGGCGATCAGGTCCATGCCCTTGAGAATCACCGGCAGGCTCTGCGCCTGGATCGGCGTCATCTGGGCATACCCGAGGGATTCCAGGTTGGCCAGCATGGCGGCGGACAGGGGCAGCGTGTTGAAAGCAGTGGCAATGGTGGTCACGGGACGGGCCTGCAAAACAAAATGTCGCGCAGTGTATCAGCCCCGTGACCTTTCGCCCTAAGCCTCCTTAGTGTTCAACCGGAGGTTCCTGACGAGGTGCGCGCCGTCCATCGCTGTCGGACAGCTGCACGAAGATCCCGGCGGCCAGCATTGCCATCAGGCCGATGGTCAGGAAGGTCGCCTGGAAGGCGCCCAGCACCGTGTCCACGCCCTCGTTGCCCAACGACGCGGTGAAACCGCCCAGCAGAGCACCGGCGCAGGCCACGCCCAAGCCCAGGGAAAGCTGCGCCACCACGGAGAGCAGACCGTTGCCGCTGCTGGCGCTTTCGTCATCCAGGTCGATCAGGGTCACGGTGTTCATCGCCGCGAACTGCAACGAGTTCACCGCGCCGAGCAGGCCCAGCTGGGTCAGCAGCAGCCAGTAGGGGGTGGTTTCCGACACCAGGCCGAGGCTGGCCAGCAAGAGGCCCAGCAGCAAGGTGTTGCCGGTGAGCACGATGCGATAGCCGAAGCGCTCGATGATTGGCCGGGAAAACGATTTGGCCACCATGGCCGCCGCCGCCAGCGGGATCATGCTCATGCCGGCTTCGGAGGGCGAGTGCCCCAGCGCCACTTGCAGCAGCAAGGGCACCATGAAGGGCAGGGCGCCGCTGCCCAGGCGCGCGAACAGGTTGCCCAGAATGCCGATGGCGAAAGTGCGCGTGTGGAACAGTTTCGGCGAGAACAGCGGGTTGTCGATCTTGCCTGCACGCAGCCAGTAGGCGGCCAGGCAAGCCATGCCGACGAACAGCAGCAGCATCACCCGCAAGTGCGGCAGGTGCAGCTCGCCCAGGCCTTCCATGGCGATGGTGATGAGCACCATGGCGGCACCGAACAGCAGGAAGCCGATACCGTCGAAGCGCGTGCGTTCGGCACCGCGCAGGTCGGGCACCAGGTTCCAGACCGCCCAGCAACCCAGTGCGCCCACCGGCAGGTTGATGAGGAAGATCCAGTGCCAGCTCAACCATTCCACCATCCAGCCGCCCAGGGTCGGCCCGAGCAGGGGGCCGAGCAGCGCTGGCACGGTGATGAAGCTGAGGATGCGCACCAGCTCCGAACGCGGGTAGGCGCGCAGCACCACCAGCCGCCCCACCGGGAGCATCAGGGCACCGCCCAGGCCTTGGATCACCCGGGCCACCACCAGCATCGCCAGGCTTTGGGACAGCGCGCACAACAGCGAGCCGATGCTGAACAGCATGATGGCGCTGAAGAACACCTTGCGCGTGCCGAAGCGGTCGGAAATCCACCCGGATGCCGGAATCAGCAGCGCGACCGTCAGCATGTAGGCGATGATCACCGACTGCATGCGCAACGGGTTTTCCGCCAGGTCGCTGGCCATGGCCGGCAGCGCGGTGTTGAGGATAGTGCCGTCCAGGGCCTGCATGAAGAAGGCGATGGCGATGACCCAGGGCAGCCAGCGAGCGGTAACGGGATCCAGTGTTGGGCGCGTGGACATGGGGCCTCTTGTTGTTTGAGGTTGATGATGAATGTTCATGGCCAGCCGGCAGGAGCGGTCAGCGGCCGCGAAACATGCACTGCGGTGAGCCTGATCCACCGCGGTGTGGTTTTCGCGACCAGAGACGGTTCCTACAGCGTCAACAGCAACCGCTTCACCAACGCGCCGGGGAGCAAACTGGAATGGGTCTGGCGCTCGCCGTAGGTGCTGGTCGAGAGAATCAGCTCGCGCTCGGTCGTCAAGGCTTCCAGCTGGTCACCCAGGACACTGTAGACGCTGTCGTCGAAACGCATGGTATTGACCGGTGCAACGATGTGACCGTCCTCCACCCAGAAAGTGGCAAAGCGGGTCAGCCCGGTCATGCGCGCCGCTGGCATGTCGGAGTAGTTCAGGTACCACAGGTTGCTGATGTACAGCCCGGTTCCGAGGCGTTGCAGCACGTCGGCCAGGGGCAGATCGCCCGCTGCCATCTGCAGCGCGCCCGGCATCTCCGAGTTGTCCGCGCCGTTGCCCTGCAAGCCGTACTCGGCCGCGCTGCGCGAGTCCACCAGGCGCTCGGCGGCGAGCCCGTGGCTGACCAGCGAAAGGTCCTTGCGCGGATAGCCTTCCTGGGAAAACGCCGGGGTCAACGAACCGCTGACGCGCTCCTCGAAGCTCACCTGTGCGCTCAACCGGGCCTCGCCTGCATACAGTCGTTGCAACGGGCTGTTTTTGCTGGCAATGGCCTGCGCCGAGAAACCGCCCCAGCCCAGCATACCGATGATTTCATCCAGCGCAGCCGGTGCCAGGTAGGCGCGATAGGCGCCCGGTGGCAGCACCTTGAGCGGACGGCTCAGGTGGTCCAGTTGCTCGCGGGCCTGGGCCAGGCGGTTGGCGAAGGCTTGTGCCTGCCACTGCTGGCCGGCGTAGTTGGCCTTGACCGCTTCGCCATTGGCATGGAACAGGCTGAAATCGAAATTGAAGCTGTTGGCCTGATGCCAGCCAGTGGCCCCGTCGCTGCTGGCAAAACCCCGGCAGATCGTGCCCGCGGCATAGATACCGACCAGGTCCAGACCACGGGCTGCCGCGCCGATCTGCTCGACGACTTCAGCCGCATCGGGCAATGGTGTGTCGTCGACATGGTGCGTCTGCCACTGCGAGGTGTTGAGTTGCAGGTAAGGGTCCGGTTGCAGCAGCGGCAGCGTCTGGCTCAGCTGGTGCACGGCCTGGGTCAGACGCTGTCGGTCCACCTCCAGATCCTCGGACAAGGTCAGCTGCAACTCGGCCTGGCGGCCGTTTTCGATCAGCTTCAGCGACACCGTGGCCTGGGCCACCTGTCCCGCCTGGCGCACCTTGGCATGGTTGAAGCGGATGAAATCCGAGGCTTCGGCGTTGTAGCTCAGGGTGAAGCGCTGGCTCGGGGCGACGGTGTGTTGCAACCCATGCACCAGTGCCTGGAAATGCTCGGCGTGATGGCTCATGCGTCACCTCCGAACACGTCGATCTGGCTGAACACGCAGCTGGGCGATGCATGCCCCACACGGATCACCTGGTTGGGTTCACCCTTGCCGCAGTTGGGCGTACCCAGCACCTGCAGGGTGCTGGCGTCGCCGACCGCCCGCAGGTTTTTCCAGAAGCTGGCGGAGATACCCCGATAGTTGGGGTTCTTGACCACGCCCTTGAGTTCGCCGTTCTCGATCAGTTGGCCCCACTCGCAGCCGAACTGGAATTTGTTGCGTGCGTCATCGATCGACCAGGAGCGGTTGGTGGACATCAGGATGCCGTGCTCGATGCCGGCGATCAGCTGCGCCTGGCTGTGCTCGCCCGGCTCGATGTTCAGATTGGCCATGCGATCGATCGGGGCCCGGTTCCAGCTGCTGGCACGGCTGTTGGCGACGCCGTCCATGCCGCTGCGGTATTGCGACATGGCGCCGCCCAGTGGGCGCACGAGCACGCCATCGCGAATCAGCCACTGCTTGCTGGCTGGAGTGCCATCGTCGTCGTGCGCGTAGCTGGCCAGTTCGTGCGGGATATCGGGGTCGAAGGTCACGTTGAGCAACGGCGAGCCATAGCGCAGGTGGCCGAAGTCCTCGACCTTGACGAAGCTGGTGCCTGCGTAGTTGCGCTCGTCGCCCAGAATACGGTCCAGCTCCAGGGGGTGACCGATGGATTCGTGGATCTGCAGCATCATCTGGTCGGGTGTCAGCAGCAGGTCACGCGGGCCTTGCGGGGCATTGGGCGCCAACAGCAACTGAAGGGCCTGGTCGGCGACCTGGCGGCCGGCGCCGACAATGCCGCAGCGCTCGATCACGTCGACACCGCCTTGCTGGCCGAAGTTGTCGCGGCCCAGGCTGCGGGTCTGGCTGTCACTGCCATCGAAGGCCGTCACGCTCAGGCCGGGGAAGACGAAGCGCTGCGCCTGGCGAATCTGCGCGCCGGCGTTGTTGAGGTAGATCTGTTCGACATCGGTGATGCCCAGGCCGGCATACCAGCTGACCAGCCGCGGATCGCCCGGCACGCGTGCGGACTCGTCGGCGAGCAATTGGTAGCAGTCGGCGAGGTTGGGAAAGGGTTGCTGCAGGTCAGGCGAGAGGTAGTCGAAACGGGCATCGGCCACGGGCTGCTCGCGCAGGTCGAGCAGGGCATGAGCGGAGATGCCGCGGGCCTGGCTCTCGGCATGCTCAAGGGCCTGTTGCAGACCGGTTTGGGACAGGTTGCCCGTCGCGGCATAGGCTTCCACGCCGTTGACGCGCACGGTGATCATCACGCCTTCGTCGCTGCTCAGGCTGGGCGGCTCGGCGATGTTCTTGCGCACCGCCAGGTGTTGGCTGGATTGGCGCACATGGCGCAGGGAGAAGAATTCGGCGCGAGTGCGCAGCGCGGCGAAGCGTTGTTGCAACAGCGCGGTGGAATCGAACATTCAAAGGCCTCTGTGGTGGGGCAGTTTCGGCCCCTTCGCGGCGGCTAGCCGCTCCTACAGAGGAAACGCGATCCCACGTAGGAGCGGCTAGCAGCCGCGAAGGGGCCGGCATGCCGAGCCGAGTTGAGCAGGCCCACAGCTTAGGCCCCACCGCCGCCATGGGGCAAATCCATATCAGCTGTGAGGCGCACCCACTTCGCGCATCGGCTTGCCACGCACCGGCGCATCGCCTGCCACGTAGTAGGCCGCGGTCGAGCGTGCTTCGGGCTTGCGGCCACGAATGCGGTCGGCGATCTTCTCGGCGATCATGATGGTCGGCGCGTTCAGGTTGCCGGTGGTGATGATCGGCATGATCGAGGCGTCGACCACACGCAGGCCTTGCAGGCCATGCACGCGGCCCTGACCATCGACCACGGCCATCTCATCGGTGCCCATCTTGCACGAGCACGACGGGTGATAGGCGGTTTCGGCGTGCTCGCGGATGAACTGATCCAACTGCTCGTCCGTCTGCACCTCGATGCCGGGGCTGATTTCGCGGCCGCGGTACTGGTCCAGCGCGGGTTGCTGCATGATTTCGCGGGTCAGGCGGATGCCGTCGCGGAATTCCTGCCAATCCTGCTCGCTGGCCATGTAGTTGAACAGGATGCTCGGGTAGTCGCGCGGATTCTTCGACTTGACGTTGACCCGGCCGCGGCTCGGCGAGCGCATGGAGCCGACGTGGGCCTGGAAACCATGCTCCTGAACACCCTTGGTGCCGTTGTAATTGATCGCCACCGGCAGGAAGTGGTACTGGATGTTCGGCCATTCGAACTCAGGGCGCGAACGGATGAAACCACCGGCCTCGAACTGATTGCTGGCGCCGATACCGGTGCCCAGGAACATCCATTCGGCGCCGATCTGCGGCTGGTTCCACCACTTCAGCGACGGGTACAGCGAGACCGGCTGGGTGCAGCTGTATTGCAGGTACATTTCCAGGTGGTCCTGCAGGTTCTGGCCGACGCCTGGCAGGTCGTGCACGACGTCGATGCCCAGCGGCTGCAGCACTTCGGCAGGGCCCACACCGGAGCGCTGGAGAATCTGTGGCGAGGCGATCGCACCGCCGCACAGCAGGACTTCCTTGCGGGCACGGGCCTGGATGCGCTCGTCGCTGTCACCGACCAGGTAGCTGACGCCGACCGCGCGCTTGCCTTCGAAGACGATCTTGTCGGTCAAGGCGTGGGTGACGATGGTCAGGGTGTCGCGTTGCTTGGCCTGGTCCAGATAGCCACGTGCGGTGCTGGCGCGGCGGCCTTTGGGCGTCACGGTGCGGTCCATGGGGCCGAAGCCTTCCTGCTGGTAGCCATTGAGGTCGTCGGTGCGCGGAAAGCCTGCCTGCACGCCAGCTTCGACCATGGCGGCGAACAGTGGGTTGTTGCCGGGCTTGGGCGTGGTGACGCTGACCGGACCTTCGCCACCGTGGTAATTGTTGGGGCCGATGTCACGGGTTTCGGCCTTGCGGAAATACGGCAGGCAGTCCAGGTAGCTCCAGTCTTCAAGGCCGGGCAGCTTGGCCCAGCCGTCGTAGTCCATGGCGTTGCCGCGGATGTAGCACATGCCGTTGATCAGCGAAGAGCCACCCAGGCCCTTGCCGCGGCCGCACTCCATGCGCCGGTTGTTCATGTGCGGCTCGGGCTCGGTCTCGTAGGCCCAGTTGTAGCGGCGGCCTTGCAGGGGGAAGGCGAGGGCGGCGGGCATCTGGGTACGGAAGTCCAGGCGATAGTCCGGGCCGCCGGCTTCGAGCAGCAGGACGGTGACGCCTGGATCTTCGGTCAGGCGCGTAGCCAGGGTGTTACCGGCCGAACCGGCGCCAATGATGATGTAGTCGAATTCCTGGGACATGTAGGTTCCCTCTTTGAAAAATGGCAAGGTGGGCAGGGTGTCAGGTCTGGCCTATTCGCGGGCAGAGCCCGCTCCCACAAAAAAGCCCGACACAGCTGATCCTTGTGGGAGCGGGCTCTGCCCGCGAAGAAGGCGCCGCAGTGTTGCTCAAGGCCCCTTCTTGGGCAGTGGGCTCACCGCCCGCCCCACACGGGATTCAGGCTCAGAACACCGAAACGTAATCGCCCAGTTCCACTTGTACCGATTTGATCCGGGTGTATTGCGCCAGCGAGCTGATGCCGTTTTCGCGGCCCACGCCGGATTGCTTGTAGCCACCCACCGGCATCTTCGCGTCGGATTCGCCCCAGGCGTTGATCCAGCAGATGCCTGCTTCGAGCTGATGGATCACGCGGTGCGCACGGTTCAGGTCGCGGGTGACCACGCCGGCGGCCAGGCCCATCTCGGTGGCATTGGCGCGGCGGATCACTTCGTCTTCGCTGTCGTAGCCGAGGATGCTCATCACCGGGCCGAAGATTTCTTCGCGCACGATGGTCATCTCGTCGCTGCAATCGGTGAACACGGTCGGTGCGACGAACGCGCCCTGGCCCAGCTCACCGTTGGTCAGCCGCTCGCCGCCGCACAGCAGGCGCGCGCCTTCGGCCTTGCCCTTGGCGATATGGCCCAGCACGTTTTCCATGTGGGCGAAGCTCACCAGCGGGCCGAAATTGGTGTTTTCGTCTTCAGGGTCGCCGATGCGGATGCGCTGCACGCGCTCCAGGATCTTGGCTTCGAGTTGCGCCTTGAGGGCATTGGGCACGAACACCCGAGTGCCGTTGGTGCAGACCTGACCGGAGCTGTAGAAGTTGGCCATCATGGCAATGTCGGCGGCCTTGTCGAGGTCTGCATCGTCGAAGATGATCAGCGGCGACTTGCCGCCCAGTTCCATGGTTACTTCCTTGAGCGAGGAACTCGAGGCGCTGGCCATGACTTTCTTGCCGGTGCTGACGCCGCCGGTGAACGAGACTTTCTCGATGCCAGGATGCTCGGTGAGCCAGGCGCCGACTTCGCTGCCGCTACCGGTCAGCACATTGAACACGCCAGCGGGCAGGCCGGCCTCGGTGTAGATTTCGGCCAGCTTGAGGGTGGTCAGCGAGGTGACTTCGCTGGGCTTGAAGATCATCGCGTTGCCGGCTGCCAGCGCTGGAGCGGACTTCCACAGAGCGATCTGGATCGGGTAGTTCCAGGCACCGATACCGGCGGTCACGCCCAGGGGCTCGCGGCGGGTGTAGACGAAGGAAGTGTCGCGCAGCGGGATCTGCTCGCCTTCGATGGCAGGCACCAGGCCGGCGTAGTATTCGAGCACGTCGGCGCCGGTGACGATGTCGACGTAGCGGGTTTCCGAGTAGGCCTTGCCGGTGTCCAGGGTTTCCAGCAGGGCCAGTTCGTCGTTGCGTTCACGCAGGATGTCGACGGCTTTGCGCAGCACGCGCGAGCGCTCCATGGCGGTCATCGCGGCCCAGATCTTCTGGCCCTTTTCGGCGCTGGCGACGGCTTTTTCGACGTCTTCGGCGGTGGCGCGCTGGACCTGCGCCAGCACTTCACCGGTGGCCGGGTTGACGGCATCGAAGGTGCCGCTGCCGCTGGCGTCCACGTAGCCGCCATCGATGTAGAGTTTTTGCGTTGGGAAACGGGCCATAAGATCCTCGCGGTGCAGTTAAGGTGGCAGCAGGCGAGGCGCGAAGCTTCAGCGCTGCTGTTTTGCCAGTTGCATGTCCATGTATTCGCAGGCGATGCGATGTGCCTGCGCGGTATCGAAAGCATCGCCCGACAGGGCGCCGCGCAACCACAGACCGTCGATCAGTGCAGCCAGGCCGCGTGCGGCGCTGCGCGCCTGTTCCACCGGCAATTCACGGCGGAACTGGCAACACAGGTTGGAATACAGGCGGTGGTCGTTGATCCGCTGCAACCTGTGCAAGGACGGCTGATGCATGCTGGTGGCCCAGAAGGCCAGCCAGGTCTTCATGGCCGGAGCGTTGACCTGGCTGGCGTCGAAGTTGCCTTCGATGATCACCTGCAGGTGCGCCCTGGCGCTGTCGTCGGTCAAGGCCTGTCGGCGCGTGGCGACGTTGTCGATCAGCATGTTCATCAAGTGACGCATGGTCGCTGCGATCAGGCCGTTCTTGTCCTGAAAGTAGTGACTGATGATGCCGTTCGACACACCCGCCAGGCGGGCGATCAGAGCAATGCTGGCGTCACTCATGCCGACCTGGTCGACAGCCTGGAGCGTGGCTTCGATCAACTGTTGGCGGCGGATGGGTTGCATACCGACCTTGGGCATTGCGCGAATCTCCTTGGACCTGCAGTACGGGCAGTGAGTGACAGCCGACTGAAGCCAGTCTAGTTTATTTTGATTGAACGATCAATCAATAAAAAAGGATGGGGGAATGTGTGCAGGGTTTTTAGAGGATCGGGGAGGGGAAGGCAATAAGGTTTGAGCGGGGGGGTATCAGGGAGATTGCGGTGAGGCGTTCGCGGGCAGAGACCCGCTCCCACACGGCTTCATCAACCTGTGGGAGCGGGTCTCTGCCCGCGAAAAAGACGCCGCGGTGTATCAGACCAACCGCATCAGGGCTCCTGCCAGCGAGGATCAGCCCAGGTTCTTGCCCAGCAGAGCATGGTACAGCTCGGTATCCCCCAGAATGCCCACCACCTGTTTGTCACTGTCCTGCAGGACCAGTTTGTGGCCCGTCTGATAGCGGATCTGCAAGGCGTCGCGCATGCCGATGTCGGCACTGACCAGTGTCGGCCGGCGGCCCAGTCCTTCCATCGCCTGCCCGGGCGCCCAGCCCTGCACGTCGAGCACGGTGTCGCCCTGGCGTGCGCTGGTCAGCGAATTGCCGGCGCCCAGGTTCAGCCATGAATCCACGCCCGGATCCAGGCATACCGAACCGTTGACGCGGGTGCACTTGTCCAGCGTGCGCATCAGGCTGCGCCCGCACAGCACGTTGAGTGGGTTGGTGTGGGCGACGAAGGTCCGCACGTAATCGTCGGCCGGGTTGAGGACGATTTCCTCGGGTACGCTGTACTGGACGATCCGCCCGTCTTTCATGATGGCGATGCGGCTGCCCAACTTCAGCGCTTCGTCCAGGTCATGGCTGACGAAGACGATGGTCTTGCTCAATTTGCGTTGCAGCTCCAGCAACTCGTCCTGCAGGCCTTGACGGATCAACGGGTCGAGCGCCGAAAAGGGTTCATCCATCAGCAGGATGTCGGCGTCCATCGCCAGCGCCCGGGCCAGGCCCACACGCTGCTGCATGCCGCCGGACAGCTCGTCGGGCTTCTTGTTGCGCCACTGGGTCAGGCCCACCAGTTCGAGCTTCTCGTCGACCAGCTTGCGCCGTTCCTTTTCCGGACGGCCCTGCATCTCCAGGCCGAAGCTGATGTTCTCGCGCACCGTCAGCCAGGGCATCAGGGCGAACTTCTGGAACACCATGGCGATGCGCTTGGTGCGCATCATCTTCAGTTCTGCCGGCGTGCACGAGGCGATGTCGATCTGGCGGTCTTCATGCTCGACGAACAGCTTGCCGCGGCTCACCGTGTTCAGCCCGTTGATGCAGCGCAGCAGGCTCGACTTGCCCGAACCGGACAACCCCATCAGCACGCAGATCTCGCCCTTGTTGATGTCCAGGCTGGCCTTTTCCACGCCGACGATCTGCCCGGTCTTCTTCAGGATCTCGTTGCGGGTCAGCCCTTGGTCGAGCAGTTTCAGCGCTTCGCGTGGGTCCTTGGCGAAGATCACATCGACGTTGTCGAATCGAATAATGCTCATGCATCACCCCCTATCTTGACGTCGGGTTGTTTGCAGATACGGTCGAGCATGATCGCCAGCAACACGATGGCCAGACCGGCTTCGAAGCCCAGCGCGATATCGGCGGTGTTCAGTGCGTTGACCACCGGCTTGCCCAGGCCATCGGCGCCGACCAGGGCGGCGATTACCACCATCGACAGCGACAGCATGATGCACTGGGTGATGCCGGCGGCGATGCTCGGCATGGCGTGCGGCAATTCGATGCGCGACAGCAGCTGGCGGCGCGAGCAGCCGAAGGCCTTGCCGGCGTCCATCAGTTCCTGCGGCACGTCGCGGATGCCCAGGTAGGTCAGGCGAATGGGCGCGGCGATGGCGAACACCACCGTGGAAATCAGGCCCGGTACCACGCCCAGCCCGAACAGGGTGAGCGTGGGGATCAGGTAGACGAAGGTCGGTACCGTCTGCATCAGGTCGAGGACCGGCCGCATCATGGTGTAGAACATCGGCTTGTGCGCGGCGACTATGCCCAGCGGCACGCCGATGATCACGCAGACCAGGGTGGCGAACAGCACCTGCGCCAGGGTCTCCATGGTTTCCTGCCAGTACCCCAGGTTGAGGATCAGCAGGAACGACAGCGCCACGAACAGCGTCAGGCCCCATTTGCGCTGGATGAAATGCGCCAGCGCAGCGATCAGGGCGGTCAGTACGTAGGGGTTGAACCAGGTCAGACCGGCGGTGAAACCATGAATGATCGCTTCGAGCGTGGACGCGATGGCATCGAACGTCGAAGCCCCGTGTTGGGTGAGCCAGTCGACGAAAGCCGCGATGTACTCGCCCAGGGGGATCTTGTGGTCTGTCAGCATGGTAGTGAGTGTCCGCATGCGAGGAAACGAAGGGCCGGCCGGTGAGGCCGGCAACCGCCGGCCCGCCTGCCAGCGTTATTGCGCGAGCTTGGCCTTGACGGCTTCAAGACCCGGCTTGCCATCGACGGTGGTGACGCCCGCGAGCCAGGTGTCGAGCACCTGTGGATTGTTTTTCAGCCAGGCCCGAGCAGCGACGTCGGGTTTCTGCTTGTCGTCCAGGACGTTGCCCATCAGCGTGCTTTCCATGGCCAGGCTGAACTGCAGGTTCTTCAGCAACTGGCCAACGTTGCTGCACTCCTGGGTGTAGCCCTTGCGTGTGTTGGTATAGATGGTGGCCTGGCCGAAGTTGGGGCCGAAGAAGTCATCGCCGCCGGTCAGGTACTGCAGCTTGAAGCGGGTGTTCATCGGGTGCGGTTCCCAGCCCAGGAACACCACGTCGGTGTTGCGCCGCTGGGCGCGGTCGACCTGGGACAGCATGCCGGCCTCGCTCGATTCGACCACTTTGAAACCGGCGTCCTTGAGGCCGAAGGCGTTCTTGTCGATCATGCTCTGGATCAGGCGATTGCCGTCGTTGCCCGGTTCGATGCCGTAGATCTTGCCGTCCAGCTCCTTCTTGAATTTGACGATGTCGGCGAAATCCTTCAGGCCCTTGTCGTACAGCGCCTGGGGGACGGCCAGGGTGTACTTGGCGTTTTCCAGGTTGGCCCGTACTGTTTCCACAGTGCCGGCGTCGCGGTAGGGCTTGATGTCGTTTTCCATGGTCGGCATCCAGTTGCCCAGGAAAACGTCCATGTTCTTGCCATCGGCCAGGGACTTGTAGGTCACCGGCACGGAAATCATCGTGGTCTTGGTCTTGTAGCCCAGTGACTGCAGCACCGCACTGGTGACGGCGGTGGTGACGGTGATGTCGGTCCAGCCGACATCGGAGAAATTCACAGTGGCGCATCGCGCCGGTTCCGCTGCGTGAGCCAGTACAGGCAGGCCCAGCAGGGTGGCCAGCAGAATCGATGTTGGACCTTTCATGGTGTGCTCCTGGTTTTCTCGGCGTGGGGCGCAAGGGCATGCCACGCTTGTTTGAATGCTCGATCGCCGCGTCCGCGACGGGTGCGCCGCCAAGGTGCCAGGCGATCGGGCCGTGAGTGATCATGTACCAGCGCAAATCAGCCGCCTACCGGGTGCGTCGTATCCAGTGCGGGCAGAGTCGCATCCAGTGTCGGTGACGTCGCTTACAGATTTTTTGCTGTCATCGAACGTGCTTTTCAGCGTGCTCGCTGGTTGAGACATCGCTATTTCCAGCAGGCGCAGTTAAGCATGATCACATCGCAGGCAGTCGTGGTGCGGATGTGGGAAAGCCTTGGCCGGGAAAAGGTATCTGTCAGCGTAGCAGTGCCCAGGCGCTGGCGAGCATACCCAAAACTGCAGGTACCGCGCACGCCGGGCCTGTGTCGATTTCGCGTAGTTACCAGTTGCATGCCCAAATCGAGTTCGGGGCCTGAAGTAGGTATGTCGCCTCGTAGTATCTACGTCGGGCTCGTTTTGGTCATGTGCATTCTCCAGGATGGCAACACTGAGATGATGATGGGCTCGGTGGGTCAGCGGCGGAGACGGTTGATTCGACAGTCGCATTCCGGTAACGGCATATTTGCTCGATTCGATACCCTTCGAAGGGGGGCTAAGAGTCAATTCCGTGCTAGTAATGCTTTCACTGTAGTTTCACCGTTAATCGGTAAATATTTTTCCATATGATTTTTCGGTGTCAGAGAAAGGCGAGGGTTTCATAGCGGTTGTCGGTATGTAGTGATGCGTTCAGTTTTCTATTCTTTAACGCCTGTTAAAATAATTTTATTAAATTACCTGGCGAAGATGTTTTTTCGGAGCTGATAAAGGTTTTGTCGTGTTATCAGGCAGTTGCACGAAATGCCAAAGGTTATTCGGTTTTTAATCGATTTGCGCTCGTTTTATTGAACGCTACGCTTATCTCTGCAGGTGACTACATCTCGTTAACTTATCAGCAGATGTAAGCCTGCAGCCGTACGTCAATGCCAGCGGCTACAGGTCCGAAGACGTTCAAAGGACCAATATCGAGTTTGTCTGCTTGGCCAAGCCTTACCTGTACCTATTACCAGCCACTACAAAATTTGAGGTGTAATATGAAAAATCATGGCTTAACCCGTGAAGCTGCTGTGCAGCTAGCAGGCAAGACAAATGACACCGGCCATGCCGTGTCGTTTCCCGCAACCGTACACTTGAGTTCCGACTACTTTGGCGGACAGTTGGTACTGCCCGACAGTAAGCTGAAGGTCATTGAAAGCCCGCTGAAAATGACGATATTCCACGGGGGGCAAGAAAAATTTAAGGTAGAAAGATTCGGGCTCTACTTTGATAGTCATATCGTGCCTGGGACATACCCCTTGGGCCCCAACGATTTTCCGGCTTTCATGGAAATCACAATACGTGATGATGTTGACGCTCCAGAAACGGGTTTCGTCCAGAGTGGCGATGTGATTTTGGAAGTGTTTGACCTGACCAATAGGCATGTGCAGGGTAGATTGGAAAATGTCGTGGTCGAAATCAAAATGGGGCCCAGGATAACTATCTCTTCTGGATTCTTCTCATCACCTCCTAACAAAGCTTGATTTCCGTCAGGTGAGAAGGTCTTCGAACACTGGGTGGTTCTTCCGATAAAAGCATACTGGTCAATCTGAGGGGTGCGAGGCCCGTTGGGCGCGGCCATACCCAACATTCAGGACTTTTCGCGATTGCGCCTACGGTGAGAAGTCCTGATGCCCGCGCCGTTTTCGTACACGCTTTGTAAGTCTTGCATCCTTTTTGCGCGTGTGTGCCTGCAGGTACCTCTCGCACGGCAGTACAAGCCAAGACCGCTGATTGCCCGTGCTTGCGGTGACAGTCTTCCTACAGTGCCCGTAGGTGTTGCTACGGATCTGCTCAAATTCCTCCCTGCTATACCTATAGTGCCTTCCTTTGCGCATGACACATGCCGGCGACAGTAGCCTGCAATCACCCTTAGCGACGTCGTTTTCAGGATTTATCGGGTGCGTCCTCAGTTTTTAGGCATGAGGTTTGCGTGGTGATTACAAAGCCCCTGTTAAACAGAGGGCAATAACAAGAGCCTGCCTGAGGCCACCATCCGCTTCGCGTAAGGAGATACCGCAATGACATCCTTCACCACCGGCGCTCAGCCGCAGACTCGCAGTCCTCAGTCCATCGGCTTCCTGTTGCTCGACAACTTCACCCTCATCTCCCTGGCCTCGGCAGTCGAACCGCTGCGCATGGCCAACCAGTTGTCCGGGCGCGAGCTGTATCGATGGACCACCCTGAGCGCGGACGGTGGCCAGGTATGGGCCAGCGATGGTCTGCAGATCACTCCGGATTCGGCCATGCACAAGGCCGCGCCGATGGACACGGTGATCGTCTGTGGCGGTGTCGGTATCCAGCGAGCGGTGGGTCGCGACCACGTCAGCTGGCTGCAGAGCCAGGCACGGCAGTCCAAGCGCCTGGGTGCGGTCTGTACCGGCAGTTGGGCGCTGGCCTGCGCCGGTCTGCTCGATGGTTTCGAGTGCAGCGTGCACTGGGAATGCCTGGCCTCGATGCAAGAGGCCTTTCCCCGCGTGGCCATGAGCACGCGCCTGTTTACCCTGGACCGCAATCGTTTCACCAGTTCGGGCGGCACGGCGCCGCTGGACATGATGCTGCACCTGATCAGCCGCGATCACGGCCGCGAGTTGTCCGCAGCGATTTCCGAGATGTTCGTCTACGAGCGCATTCGCAACGAACAGGATCACCAGCGGGTGCCGCTCAAGCACATGCTGGGCACCAACCAGCCCAAGCTGCAGGAGATCGTCGCGTTGATGGAGGCGAACCTGGAAGAGCCGATCGACCTGGACGAGTTGGCGGTGTATGTGGCGGTGTCGCGACGCCAGCTGGAGCGGCTGTTCCAGAAGTACCTGCATTGTTCGCCGTCGCGCTACTACCTCAAGTTGCGCCTGATTCGCGCCCGACAGTTGCTCAAGCAGACGCCCATGTCGATCATCGAGGTGGCGTCGGTGTGCGGCTTTGTGTCCACGCCGCATTTCTCCAAGTGCTATCGCGAGTATTTCGGCATTCCGCCGCGTGACGAACGCGTCGGCTCCAATACCACCCAGCAGGTGGCGATGCTGCCCATCCCGCAAGCCATGGTCCTGGCCGGACCGTTGTCGGCGTTGAGCCAGGCGCGCAACGAATCGACCTTTGCCAGTGTGAGGATCTGATACCGCGGCGCGCTCTTCGCGGGCAGAGCCCCGCTCCCACAGGGTTTACATCACACAGAGCTTGCATCACATCTGTGGGAGCGGGCTCTGCCCGCGAAGAGCGCGCCGCGATAGGTCAGACTACCCGCCACGCTCCCACAATGGGCTCAGCTGGGGCCGGATTGAAATTCAGGCCCGCTTCGAATGCTGGGCCAATGCCGGCAGCAAGGTCCGGTCGATCGCCTGGCGGACCGCCGGCAGGATGGTCGCGCTGCCCGTCAGCATCTGTTCCACCATCTTGCGCAGGGCCTGGGCACGGCCGCTGTCCAGGCCGCGCACTGCGCATTCACAGGCCTGCTCGGCCGTGGCGCCTGCGGGCATCTCGAAACCCAGTGCGCGCAGCTGGCCCAGCAGGTCCTCCTGATCAATCAAGTCCGCATGCATCATGATGCTGATCCTTTTTATGGGTGGCGTGACGTTGTCCGGATTCTGGTAGCCGCGCACGCGCTGGGCAAGAGGCGGTGGTCAGCATGGCCGGATTGCACACGAACAGGTCGTTTTTCGCCGTGTTCGCAGCGGCTGTAAGCCAGCCATGTAGCAACCGGGTATGGCACCTGGCGGGGCGGGCCTGAATACCCTTGCCGTTCACTTTCAATGGACGGCAATGGAAATGCTCGACTTTCTCTCCTTTCAAGGCGTCGGCCCCTCTCCAGCCCTGGGCCCGATCGGACTGGCGCCACGCCTCAACTTCATCACCGGCGACAACGGCCTGGGCAAGAGCTTCGTGCTCGATACGGCATGGTGGGTGCTGACCCGCACCTGGGCCGCAGGCAAGCCGATCAAGGCGCGCCAGTCGTCGGCGCTGCCGGTCATCGATTATCGTTTCACCGGCGCGGACCGCAGCCCCGGGCAATGGGCCTGGCAGCGAGACCGCTGGACACCAGTAGGCGACGCCACGCCGAACCGTTCGCTGGTGGTGTATGCCCATGCCAATGGCACCTTCAGTGCCTGGGATCCGGTGCGCAACGCGGGTGAGCTGGCGGCCTATCACTTCGATGAAACCCAGCTGTGGCACGGTACGTCGATGGCGGGGCAGGGGCGCCTGTGCAACGGCTTGATCAACGACTGGGTACGCTGGCAGCGAACCCACGGCTGCAAGGCGTTCGCTGCCCTGAAGCAGGTCCTGCGCGCATTGTCGCCGTCGCGCGAGGAGTTGCTGCTGCCCGGCCGGCCGTGCCACATCGGCCTGCTCGATGAGATCGAATACCCGACCCTGCAGCGGCCCCAGGGACAAGTGCCCTTGCCCGAAACCTCCAGTGCGATTCGCCGCGTGGTGGCCCTGGCCTACATGCTGGTCTGGACTTGGGAAGGGCACCGTCGAGCTTGCCGCCTGGCCGGTGTACGGCCGAGCGATGAGTTGGTGTTTCTGGTGGATGAAGTCGAGTGCCATCTGCATGCTCAGTGGCAGCGTCGCATCGTGCCTGCGCTGATGGACGTGGTCGGCGCGCTGACTCGCCAGCGCCTGGCAGTGCAGATGATCGTGGCCACCCATTCGCCGCTGGTGCTGGCTTCCATGGAGGCACAGTTCGTCGAGGCGCGCGATGCGCTGTTTACCCTGAGCGTGGAGGAAGGCCAGGTGCAGCTGCACCAGCAAATCTGGGCGGCTCAGGGCGATGCGGTGAACTGGCTGGTGTCCCAGAGCTTCGGTCTGCGCCAGGCGCGCTCGGTGGAAGCGGAAGCCGCGATCGGCGCCGCCGAGGCCTGGATGCGCGGCGAGCGATCGGACCTGCCGGAGGGGCTGGACAGCGAGGACGCAATCCAGTCGCAGTTGTTGCTAACCTTGCCCGCCGGGGATCATTTCTGGCCGGCGTGGGTCGTCGCCAAAAGAGGCCTGCCGGCATGATCGAGCTCGTTCATCCACTGCCCGAGCCCCACGGCTTCGACGAGCGCTGCCGCCAGCGCGGTAATGCCTGGTTGCAGGATAATCCCGACGTTGGCAGGCCGCGGGACTACTGGTCGCCGTTTCGTCCGCAGCTGGGCGAAGGCTTTGCCAACCGCTGTGCCTTCGGCGCGATGTACATTCCCAGCGGCACCGTGGAGCATTTCATCAGCTGTGACGAAGACCGCGGCATGGCCTACGAGTGGAGCAACTACCGCTATGTCGATGCCTGGATGAACAGTGCCAAGGGCAGCAAGAAAGCCGAGGACTTTCTCGATCCGTTCGAGGTGCGCGAGGGCTGGTTCGAGGTGTTGCTGCCGTCGCTGCAACTGGTGCTGACCGACAAGGTGCCCGAAGCGGTCCGGGCGCGGGCCGAGTACACCCTCAAGCACCTGCCACTACGCGACGACGAGCGCGTGATGCGCGTGCGACGGCAGTGGTTGCGCTTGTATGAGGAGGGCAAGATCGGGCTCGAAGGGCTGCGCGAGATGGCGCCGCTGATTGCCGGGGCGGTGGAGCGGCGGGATGGTTGATTGAACTGGAAGGGCAGTGTTGGCCTCTTCCCGGGCAGAGGGCTTGCCGCCCGCCCCGCTCCCACAAGAGGGTACTCGCCTTGGAAGGCAAGGTTGTCTTGTGGGAGCGGGACTCTGCCCGCGAAGGGCGCGACACGGTATTCAGCCAGGCAACGCAATCCGTCGTCCGGCATACTCGGCTGCAGGCTGATGCCGCTGCGCCTCGAAAGCCTCGCCCAGCACCGCCAGCGAAGCCTCCCCGAACACCGCCGACCTCGGCCCCTGCAGATCCACATGCAAGAGCATCTGCTCGCTGGCTGCCAGTACCTCGTCTGCGCCTTGCAAGTGCAGCGTGTGGTACACCTGCACCCGCTTGCGGTCATGGGCCAGCACCCGCGTGCGCACCTGCACCTCGGCCCCCCGTTTCACCTCGTGCAGATAGTTGAGGTGACATTCCAGGGTGAACAGCGAGTGCTGGTCACGCTGCGGATCGACGCCGATGCGGGCCATGAATGCGTCGGTGGCGTAGCTGAAGATCAACAGGTAGAACGCATCGCGCAGATGGCCGTTGTAGTCCACCCACTCCGCGAGCACGGGCGTCTGGTAGGTGATCATTCGGCGAAACTCATGCCGTGACGGGCCTTGGTCATCCGTACCGCGTCCAGCACTGCCAGCAGGCAATCGTCGCGGTAACGCTCCAGGGCGCCGATACTGTGTTCCCCCAGTTGCGCCGAGGTCCCGGCGACGACATCGTCGATCAGCGTGTCGGTCAGCTCCGGCGCGGGCAGGTAGGTCCAGGGCAGCTTCAGGGCTGGGCCGAACTGGTTCATGAAGTGCCGCATGCCGGCGTCGCCGCCCGCCAGGGTGTAGGTCAGAAAGGTGCCGATGAACGACCAGCGCAAGCCGGCGCCGAAACGAATGGCGTCGTCGATCTCGCCGGTGGTGGCCACGCCGTCGTTGACCAGGTGCAAGGCTTCGCGCCACAGCGCTTCGAGCAGGCGGTCGGCGATGAAGCCGGGCACTTCCTTGCGCACGTGCAGCGGGCGCATACCCAGGCTTTCGTAAACGCTGATGGCCGCCTGGACTGCCTCGGGTGCGGTGTGTCGGCCGCCGACCACCTCCACCAACGGCAGCAGGTAGACCGGGTTGAACGGGTGCCCGACCACGCAGCGTTCCGGGTGTGTGGCGCCCTCGTAGAATTCGCTGGGCAGCAGGCCTGAGGTGCTGGAGCCGATCAAGGCGTCAGGCTTGGCGGCGGCGCTGATGCGGGCGTGCAGTTCCAGCTTCAGTTCCAGCCGCTCCGGCGCGCTTTCCTGGATGAAGTCGGCGTCGCGCACGCAGTCCTCGATGGTGGCCACGAAGCGCAGCCGCGATTGCGCCGCACCCGCTGCCAGACCTTGCTTGACCAGGGCAGGCCAGGCATTGGCAATGCGCTGGCGCAAGGCAGCTTCGGCGCCGGGCGCCGGGTCCCAGGCGACGACGTCCAGGCCATGGGCGAGGGCGCGGGCAACCCAGCCGCTGCCAATGACTCCGCTGCCCAAGGCGGCGAAGGTGTTGATGTGGGTGATGTAGGTCATTGGTTGTTCCTGGAGAAGTGTGTGGGGTGAGGCCCTCTTCGCGGGCAGAGGGCTCGCGCCCGCACGAACCGTGTGGGAGCGGGTCTCTGCCCGCGAAGAGGCCTTTGAGGGCACAAAAAAATCACCGCCGAACGAGGTTCATCTTTTGCCGCCCCTCGGCCGGCGTCAGCACCCGTGCCCCCAGCCGGGTCAGAATCTCGCCGGCCCGTTCCACCAGTTGACCGTTGGTGGCCAGCACGCCTTTCTCCAGCCAGATGTTGTCCTCCAGCCCGACCCGCACGTTGCCGCCGAGCAGCACGGCCTGCGCGGCCATGGGCATCTGCATGCGGCCAATGCCGAAGCCGGCCCACACCGCCTCCGCCGGCAGGTTGTCGACCATGGCCTTCATGGTGGTGGTATCGGCCGGCGCGCCCCAGGGGATGCCCAGGCACAGCTGGAACAGCGGCTCGTGCAGCAGCCCTTCCTTGATCATCTGCTTGGCGAACCACAGGTGGCCGGTGTCGAAGATTTCCAGCTCCGCCTTCACCCCCAGCTCGGTAATGCGCCGGGCGCCTGCACGTAGTTGCTCGGGAGTGGATACGTAGATGCTGTTGCCGTCACCGAAATTCAGGGTGCCGCAGTCCAGGGTGCAGATCTCCGGCAGCAGCGCTTCGACATGGGCCAGGCGTGCCAGAGGACCGATCAGGTCGGTGCCAGCACCGAAGGCCATCGGCGTTTCTCCGGGGCCGATTTCCAGGTCGCCGCCCATGCCGGCGGTGAGGTTGACGATGATGTCGATGTCGGCTTCGCGGATGCGCTCCATCACTTCCCGGTACAGCGCCACGTCGCGGCTGAAGCGGCCGGTCTGTGGGTCGCGTACGTGGCAGTGCACCACGGTGGCCCCGGCCTTGGCGGCTTCCACGGCCGCAGCGGCGATCTGCTTCGGCGTAACAGGAACGTGAGGGCTTTTGGCGGTGGTATCGCCGGCACCGGTCAAGGCGCAGGTGATGATGACGTCGTGATTCATTGCAGGGATCCTTATGGGTCTGAGCTGTGTGGCTGGTGCTGCGCGGTCTTGTCCATCTACGGTGGTGAACCCTTCGCGGGTAGAACCCGCTCCCACAGGTGCGGCGCGGTCCTCCGTCTACGGTGGTGAACCGTTCGCGGGTAGAACCCGCTCCCACAGGTGCGGCGTGGTCCTCCGTCTACGGTGGTGAACCCTTCGCGGGTAGAACCCGCTCCCACAGGTGCGGCGCGGTCTTCCGTCTACGGTGGTCAACCGTTCGCGGGCAGAACCCGCTCCCAGAGGCGCCGCTGTTACAGGGATTGCTCAGGAGGCGGGTTTGCCGTCGAAGGTGGTCACGCCCCGCAGCCAGCGCTGACGGTCTTGCGGGTGGTCCTTGAGCCATTGTCGGGCCGAGTCGAAGGCGTCCTTGTGCTCCAGCAACGGTTGCATCATTCGGCTCTCGTCTGCGGCCGTGAAGGTCAGGTTGCTCAGCAGCTTGTCCGCGTTCGGGCAGCGGCTGGCGTAGTCCGGCGCGGTCACCGTCCACACCGTGGCCATGCCTTCGTTCGGGCCCAGGGCGTCTTCGCTGCCGGTCAGGTAGGTCATGTCCTGGTTGACGTTCATCGGGTGCGGCGCCCAGCCGAAGAACACGATGGCCTCGTTGCGCTTCACCGCGCGAGTCACCGCCGACAGCATCCCGGCCTCGCTGGACTCCACCAGTTGAAAGTCGCCCAGGCCGAAGCGGTTCCTGGCGATCATGTCCTTGATCTGGGTATTGGCGCCGGACCCCGGCTCGATGCCGTAGATCTTGCCGCCCAGATCCTTCTTGAATCTGGCGATGTCGGCGAAGCTTTTCAGGCCCTTGTCGGCCAGGTAGGTCGGTACGGCCAGGGTGGCGCGGGCGTCCTTGAGGCTCGGTTGGTCGAGCACGCGCACCTGCTTCTGCTCCACGAAGGGGGTGATGGTCTGGGTCATCAGCGGGTTCCAGTAGCCCAGGAACATGTCCAGGCGCTGGTCGCGAATCCCGGCGAAGATGATCTGCTGCGAAGCGCTGGTCTGTTTGACGTTGTAGCCCAGGTCTTCAAGCAGCACTTGAGTCATGGCGCTGGTGGCGATCACATCGGTCCAGTTGACCACGCCCAGGCGCACGTTCTTGCAGCTGGCCGGTTCCGCAGCGCTGGCGGTGCCGGTCAACAGCGCGGTACCGGTAAGCATCAGCAGGCAGCAGCTGATCAGTCTGTTCATGATGGCTCCCTCAAGCGGCAGTTCGAATTGTTATGGGGGCGGTGTCTACGCACCGTTTGCATAAGGTACGCAGCCTGCTGCGGGAAAAATCGCACTGCGGCGACCGGCGCTTGCACAGTGGCGACGTGCTGGGTATTAGTGGTGTTTCACAAAGCCCTCTTCGCGGGCAGAGGGCTCGCCGCCCGCCCCGCGCCCACAGGATCGCGCCGCAGAAATCACCGAGCACGCCATGGCCCAAGACTTCCACTTTCTGCTGCTGCCCGGTTTCTCCGCACTCGGCTTCATCTCGGCGATCGAGCCGCTGCGGGTGGCGAACCGCTTTCGTGGCGAGCTGTATCGCTGGCAGGTGGTCAGCCTGGATGGCGGCGCGGTGCTGGCCAGCAACGGCATGTCGGTGAATGCCGACAGCGCGCTCGGGTCGCTGGCCAAAGGCGCGACATTGCTGGTGGTGGCCGGCTTCGAGCCGTTGGCGACCTTCGATGTGGCATTGCGCGACTGGCTGCGCCGTCTGGATCGCGAAGGGGTGACCCTGGGCGGCATCGACACCGGCAGCTTTGTCCTGGCCGAAGCGGGCCTGCTCGAGCGCCACCGGGTCGCGTTGCACTGGGAGGCTCTGGATGCCTTCCGCGAGTCCTATCCGGCGCTGAGCGCCAGCCAGGAACTGTTCGAAACCGACAGCGCGCGCATCACCTGCGCCGGTGGTACCGCCTGCATCGATCTGATGCTCGATCTGATCGGCCAGGCCCACGGCAGCGAGCTGGCGATCCAGGTGTCGGAGCAATTCGTGGTCGGCCGCATCCGGCCGCGCAAGGACCATCAGCGCATGCAGATCGCCTCGCGCTACGGCATCGACAACAGGAAGCTGGTGCAAGTGATCGGCGAGATGGAACAGCACACCGAGCCACCGTTGAGCACGCTGCAACTGGCCGAGCTGGCCAAGGTCACGCGACGCCAGTTGGAGCGCTTGTTCCGGCTGCACTTGAACGACACGCCAAGCAACTTCTACCTGCGCCTGCGTCTGGAGAAAGCCCGGCAACTGCTGCGCCAGACGCCGATGAGTGTACTGGAGGTGAGCATCGCCTGCGGTTTCGATTCACCGTCGTATTTCACCCGCAGCTATCGGGCGCGCTTTGCCCGCTGTCCGCGGGAGGATCGGCGCCAGTAAAGCCAATGCATATGTACCGTTCCTGCACGCCATGCGGCCGCTAACCTGCGCGCTCATTCATTGATAAAGGAATCATCGAAATGGGCAAGCACGTCATTGCATCGAGCCTGGTTACCGCAGCGCTTCTGACCTTGGCCGGGCCGGCATCGGCCGCCTGGTACGACTGTCGCGTCATCGACAATCAAGCGACCGACGCCTGGGACAACACGCTGGTGGACCTGCCTGTGGAGGCCGACAACCTGGCGGATGCCGAGGGCAAGACCCGCGCCTTCATGGCGCAGGACCCTGGCAATCCCACCGACATCAGCCTGAATTGCCGGGTAAACGAGGAGGAGTGAAGGGTGGCTGATGCTCCCTTGATCACTGGCGCTTGATCACCGGGCCTTGAGCAATACTGCGCAGGCGGCCTTGTAGGCCTCGTGCTGGTACTTGTTCAAGGTACCCGGCAGCTCGGCCAGCTTCTTGGCCTGGGCGCTGATGGTCTGCGGCGATACCAGCACCGCCTCGCAGCCTTCGAGCAGCTGCAGCACGCCTTCGATCTTGAAGGTGGTCGGCCCGCCGGCGAACTCGCCTTTCTTGCCGCGCTTCTTGACGGCGAGCATCTTCAACCCGTTATCGCGGACGAAAGCGGCTACCTGTCCCTGGAACTGCCGCACGTTCGCGGCGATGTCATCGTCTTCCAGGGCAATCTTCTTCAGGGAGGTGGGCAGATGCGCCAACGCGGCATCACCGTATTCCACCACCGCGAAGATCGCTTCGCTGCCCTTGATCTCGACCCCGGCTATTTTCACGCTCACTCCAGGCCCACCGATTGCAGGAACTCGGAACGTTCGTCGCTCTTCTGCGCGCGGCAGTCGTTCTGGGCAATTTCATAGGCCTTGGTGCCTTTGCCGGCATTGACCGTGTACACGTCGCAATCGGCATCACGCGACTTGGTCCACAGGTCCTGAGCCGCCTTGAGCTTGTCGGTGAACGCCTTGAGTTCGGGCGAGCCTTTGGGGAACTGGGAATTGATACGGTCGAGCAGGTCGGTGTACGACTCGCTCATTTCTGTTTCCGACGTCTTGCGGTTGTAGGCCGAGCAATCGTAGCTCTGCTGATCGGTCTCCACGTTGTCGCACGGGGTGGGGCCATCGGACTCTTCGGCCTGGGCGGCGAAGGACAGCAGGGCAAGCATCAGCAGCGTGAATCTCATGAGGATCTACCTAACCCGTTGAACAGTGATGATTACCGGTGATTCTGTCTCAGGGGCGGGGTAAAGCATAGGGGCAGAGCGATGGCAGGCAGCATTTTTCATGGAGTGGCCGGACGCGGTTCCGTTTTGCGTCGGGCGTTGACGCTTTCGGCAATTCCCCTGTCGTTTTTGCATCCGGTCGCCGTGTCGCGCAGGCATATGCTGGCCCCATGAAGCGCCGGCATACGATTCGGCGCCTGACTTGCCTGATGGGGACCGCCTGATGAGCCCAGCCGAATTGCACGCCGACAGCATCGTTATCGACGGGCTGATCATTGCCAAATGGAACCGCGAGCTGTTCGAGGACATGCGCAAGGGCGGTCTGACCATGGCCAACTGCACGGTGTCGGTGTGGGAAGGCTTCCAGGCCACCGTCGACAGCATCTGCAAGAGCCAGAAGCTGATGCGCGAGAACAGCGACCTGGTGATGCCCGTGCGCACCACCGCCGACATTCGCAAGGCCAAGGAAATCGGCAAGACCGGCATCCTTTTCGGCTTTCAGAACGCCCATGCCTACGAGGACCAGATCGGCTACGTGGAAGTGTTCAAGCAGCTGGGCGTGGGCATCGTGCAGATGTGCTACAACACCCAGAACCTGGTCGGGACCGGCTGCTACGAGCGCGATGGCGGGCTGTCCGGGTTCGGCCGCGAAATCGTCGCCGAGATGAACCGTGTGGGGGTGATGTGCGACCTGTCCCACGTTGGCTCGAAAACCAGTGAAGAAGTCATTCTCGAATCCAAGAAGCCGGTGTGCTACTCCCACTGCCTGCCTTCGGGCCTCAAGGAGCACCCGCGCAACAAGTCCGATGAAGAGCTGAAGTTCATCGCCGACCATGGCGGCTTCGTCGGCGTGACCATGTTCGCGCCGTTCCTGGCCAAGGGCATCGATTCGACCATCGACGACTACGCCGAAGCCATCGAATACACCATGAACATCGTCGGCGAAGACGCCATCGGCATCGGTACCGACTTCACCCAGGGCCATGGCCAGGACTTCTTCGAATACCTGACCCACGACAAGGGCTACGCCCGCCGCCTGACCAGCTTCGGCAAGATCATCAACCCGCTGGGCATCCGCACCGTGGGCGAATTCCCCAACCTCACCGAAACCCTGCTCAAGCGCGGCCACAGCGAACGCGTGGTGCGCAAGATCATGGGCGAGAACTGGGTCAACGTCCTCAAGGACGTCTGGGGCGAATAACGCCCGACCTGACACGCCGCATTTCTTATTCCAGCCGCTCACCCCTGTGGGAGCGGGCTCTGCCCGCGAACGCCGCAACCCGGTGTTTGCTCGTGGCAGCCAACTACTGATTCCGGAGTTCAAGCACATGGCCAAGATCGCCCCGCAACTGCCCATCGAAGTCGATAGCGAA
Organism: Pseudomonas coleopterorum; assembly: GCF_900105555.1. Classification (NCBI taxonomy): domain Bacteria; kingdom Pseudomonadati; phylum Pseudomonadota; class Gammaproteobacteria; order Pseudomonadales; family Pseudomonadaceae; genus Pseudomonas; species Pseudomonas coleopterorum. The sequence goes on along the minus strand of NZ_FNTZ01000001.1, from coordinate 4,275,280 downwards.
ACCGGCGTCTGGACTTCCGACGCCCTGCCGATGCTGTACGTACCACGCCACTTCTTCGTCAACAACCACATGGGCATCGAGGAAGTGCTGGGCGCCGACGCCTATGCGGAGATCCTCTACAAGGCCGGCTACAAATCCGCCTGGCACTGGTGCGAGAAAGAAGCCGAATGCCATGGCCTGGAAGGCGTCGCGGTGTTCGAGCACTACATGAAGCGTCTGTCGCAGCGCGGCTGGGGGCTGTTCAAGATCCAGGACATCGATCTGGATAAAGGCACCTGCAGCGTCAAGCTGGAACACTCCTGCTTCGTCTACGTGTACGGCAAGGTCGGGCGCAAGGTCGACTACATGTTCACCGGCTGGTTCGCCGGGGCCATGGACCAGATTCTCGCCGCCCGCGGCAGCAGCATTCGTACCGTCGCCGAGCAAGTCTACGGCGGCTCCGAAGAAGGTCACGAAGATGGCCTCTTCACCGTGAAACCGTTGTAAGTCGAGGAAGACGCCGCCATGGCTTTCGAAGCGATGTTCCAGCCGATCCAGATCGGCAAGCTGACGATCCGCAACCGCGTGCTCAGCACCGCGCACGCCGAGGTCTACGCCACCGATGGCGGCATGACCACCGATCGTTACGTCAAATACTACGAAGAGAAAGCAAAAGGCGGGATAGGCCTGGCCATCTGCGGCGGCTCCTCCAGCGTGGCCATCGACAGCCCTCAGGGCTGGTGGAAATCGGTGAACCTGGCCACCGACAAGATCATTCCGCACTTCCAGAACCTGGCCGATGCCATGCACAAGCATGGCGCCAAGATCATGATCCAGATCACCCACATGGGCCGTCGTTCGCGCTGGGACGGCGAGCACTGGCCGACGCTGATGTCGCCTTCGGGCATTCGCGAGCCGGTGCACCGCGCCACCTGCAAGACCATTGAGCCCGAAGAGATCTGGCGGGTGATCGGCAACTACGCCAGTGCCGCGGCGCGGGCCAAGGCCGGTGGCCTGGACGGCGTGGAGCTGTCGGCGGTGCACCAGCACATGATCGACCAGTTCTGGAGCCCACGGGTCAACAAGCGTACCGACGAGTGGGGCGGCAGCTTCGAAAACCGCATGCGCTTCGGCATCGAGGTGATCAAGGCCGTGCGCAAGGAAGTCGGCGACGACTTCTGCGTGGGCCTGCGCATCTGCGGCGACGAGTTCCATCCCGACGGTCTCAGCCACGAGGACATGAAGGAAATCGCCAAGTACTACAGCGACACCGGCATGCTCGATTTCCTCGGCGTGGTGGGCTCGGGTTGCGACACCCACAACACCCTGGCCAACGTCATTCCCAACATGAGTTATCCGCCGGAGCCGTTCCTGCACCTGGCGGCCGGCATCAAGGAAGTGGTGAACATCCCGGTGCTGCACGCGCAGAACATCAAGGACCCGAATCAGGCCACGCGCATTCTGGAAGGCGGCTACGTGGACATGGTCGGCATGACCCGCGCGCACATCGCCGACCCGCACCTGATCGCCAAGATCAAGATGGGCCAGGTCGATCAGATCAAGCAGTGCGTGGGCGCCAACTACTGCATCGACCGGCAGTATCAAGGCCTGGACGTACTGTGCATTCAGAACGCCGCCACGTCGCGGGAATACATGGGCGTGCCGCACATCATCGAGAAGTCCACCGGCGTCAAGCGCAAGGTGGTGATCGTCGGTGCCGGTCCGGCCGGCATGGAAGCGGCACGGGTGTCGGCCGAACGCGGCCACGACGTGACCCTGTTCGAGAAGAAGGAATTCATCGGCGGTCAGATCACCACGGCCTCCAAGGCGCCGCAGCGTGACCAGATCGCTGGCATCACCCGCTGGTTCCAGTTGGAGCTGGCACGCTTGAAAGTCGATCTGCGCCTGGGCACTGCCGCCGATGCCGACACCATCATGGACCTGCGCCCGGACATCGTCGTGCTGGCCGTGGGCGGTCATCCGTTTCTGGAGCAGGGCGAGCACTGGGGCGCCGCCGAGGGTCTGGTGGTCAGCAGCTGGGACGTGCTCGACGGCAAGGTCGCGCCGGGCAAGAACGTCCTGGTGTACGACACCATCTGCGAGTTCACCGGCATGTCGGTGGCCGACTTCCTGGCCGACAAGGGCAGCCAGGTCGAGATCGTCACCGACGACATCAAGCCGGGCGTGGCCATCGGCGGTACGTCGTTCCCTACCTACTACCGCAGCATGTACCCCAAGGAGGTGATCATGACCGGCGACCTCATGCTGGAAAAGGTCTACCGCGAAGGCGACAAGCTGGTGGCGGTGCTGGAGAACGAATACACCGGCGCCAAGGAAGAACGGGTGGTCGATCAGGTGGTGGTGGAGAACGGCGTGCGGCCCGACGAGAGGCTCTATTACGAACTCAAGCAGGGTTCGCGCAACAAGGGCCAGATGGACATCGATGCCCTGTTCGCGATTCAGCCGCAGCCGTCGTTGAGTACCACGGGCGACGACTATCTGCTGTTTCGCATCGGCGACTGCGTGGCCCAGCGCAACACCCACGCCGCGATCTACGACGCGCTGCGCCTGTGCAAGGATTTTTGACGCCGTCCCGGTGCACTGTGATCTCTGTGGGAGCGGGCTTTGCCCGCGAATTGGACCCCCGCGGTGCCTCTTTCGCGGGCAGACCGGAACGCCGGCCGACCCGCTCTCACAGAGCCCGCTCCCACAGAGTCCGCGTCGGCTTCCCGTTATTGGGACCTATTGGTCCGCAGGGGCTTCACCATGCTCAATACACTGCTTCCCATCCTGCTGTTCGCCGCCCTGGCCCTGGCTGTCCTGGGCGCGGTGCGGCGAATCAATATGTGGCGCCGCGGCCGGCCTTCACAGGTCGATCTGCTGGGCGGCCTGCTGGCCATGCCCAAGCGCTACATGGTCGACTTGCACCATGTGGTCGCCCGCGACAAATACATCGCCAATACCCACGTGGCCACGGCCGGTGGCGCGGTGTTGGCGGCGGTGCTGGCGGTGTTGGTGCACGGCTTCGGCCTGCACAACCGTATTCTTGGCTACGCGCTGCTGTTGGCCACGGCGCTGATGTTCGTCGGGGCCTGCTTCGTCTACGCCCGCCGCCTCAACCCGCCCGCGCGCTTGTCCAAGGGCCCGTGGATGCGCCTGCCGAAAAGCCTGCTGATGTTCTCGGCGACCTTCTTCATCGCTACCTTGCCGGTGGCCGGTATCCTGCCGATGAACTTCGGCGGCTGGGTGCTGGCCGTGGTACTGGGCATCGGCGTGGCCTGGGGCGTATCCGAGTTGTTTCTCGGGCTGACCTGGGGCGGCCCGATGAAGCACGCCTTCGCCGGCGCCTTGCACCTGGCCTGGCACCGCCGCGCCGAGCGCTTCGGCGGCGGTCGCTCGACCGGCCTGAAGCCGCTGGATCTGAATGACCCCACGGCACCGCTGGGTGTGGAAAAGCCCAAGGACTTCACCTGGAACCAGTTGCTGGGCTTCGATGCCTGCGTGCAGTGCGGTAAGTGCGAGGCCGCCTGCCCGGCGTTCGCCGCTGGCCAGCCGCTGAACCCCAAGAAGCTCATTCAGGACATGGTCGTGGGCCTGGCCGGTGGCACCGATGCCAGGTTCGCTGGCAGCCCGTACCCTGGCAAGGCCATCGGCGAGCACGGCGGCAATCCCCATCAGCCGATCGTCAACGGGCTGGTCGATGCCGACACGCTGTGGTCGTGCACCACCTGCCGCGCCTGTGTGGAAGAGTGCCCGATGATGATCGAGCACGTCGACGCCATCGTCGACATGCGCCGCCACCTGACGCTGGAAAAAGGCGCCACCCCCAACAAGGGCGCCGAAGTGCTGGACAACCTGATCGCCACCGACAACCCCGGCGGCTTCAACCCCGGCGGCCGCATGAACTGGGCCGCAGACCTGAATCTGCAGCTGTTCGGCGACAAGAAAAACGCCGATGTGCTGTTCTGGGTTGGCGACGGCGCTTTCGACATGCGCAACCAGCGCACCCTGCGCGCCTTCGTCAAGGTGCTGAAAGCCGCCAAGGTCGATTTCGCCGTGCTGGGTCTCGAAGAACGCGACAGCGGCGACGTGGCCCGGCGACTAGGCGACGAGGCGACCTTCCAGCTGCTGGCCAAGCGCAATATCGGCACCTTGGGCAAGTACAGCTTCAAGCGCATCGTCACCTGCGATCCGCACAGCTTTCATGTCTTGAAGAACGAATACGGTGCCTTGGGCGGTCACTACGAAGTACTGCACCACAGCACCTTCATGGCTGAACTGGTCACTGCGGGCAAGCTCAAGCTCGGCCAACACAAGGGGGGTAGCGTCACCTACCACGACCCGTGCTACCTGGGCCGCTACAACGGCGAGTACCAGGCGCCACGCGACGTGCTCAAGGCCTTGGGCATCGAGGTCAGGGAAATGCAGCGCTCGGGCTTCCGTTCCCGTTGCTGCGGTGGTGGCGGCGGCGCGCCGATCACCGACATTCCCGGCAAGCAGCGGATTCCTGATATGCGCATGGAAGACATTCGCGAGACTCAGGCCGAACTGGTCGCCGTCGGCTGCCCGCAATGCACGGCCATGCTCGAAGGCGTGGTCGAACCGCGGCCCTTGATCAAGGACATCGCCGAACTAGTGGCCGAGGCATTGCAGGAAGAGCCTGTCGCGCCAGTAAAGCCGGTTCCGGTCAAACGTGAAGTCGCCGCGGAGGTGAACTGATGAGCGACATTATTCGCCGCGATCCGCGGGCCGAGTGGATCGCCCGCAACCGGCTGCACCCGTTGCACAGTGCCATGCAGCCACAGGCCAGTGCGTGGATGGGACCCAACGGGGTGATGCGCAAGAACCCCCATGGCATCGGTTTCCTCGGTCCCAACGGCGTCAAGCGAATCGATCGCAGCGGTGCTCAACAGGGCGGTGGCAGCAAGCGTTCGGCGACGACGACCGTGCAACTGCCGCTGCATCAAGTAGCGGCGCCAGCGTTCTATGTTGCAGTGGTACCGGACATGGTCGGTGGCCGCCTGAGCAGTCACGATCGCGATCTGCTGGGCCTGGCGCATCGACTCGCCGCAGAGGGCGGTGCGGTACTGGCCATCGTTTTCGGCGAGCACAAGGAAACTTCCTTCGACACAGCCGGCGTGGATCGTTTGCTGGTGCTCGATGGCAACGAATTCGAAGGCTATGCACCCGAGCAGCGCATTCAGGGCCTGCAGGCTGTGGATAACCAGTTCGCCCCGCGGCACTGGCTGCTGCCGGACAGCCGCACTGGCGGTGGCGAACTGGGACGGCGTTTTGCCGCTCGTCTGGGTGAGCGCCCCGCGACACGGGTATGGCAGGTCAAGGATGGCCAGTGCGTCAGCCGTGCCGGTGCCGGCCAGCAGGACATTGCCCGGCCGCTGCCGCGCTTGATGCTGGCGGCCGCCGAATGCGCCGAACCGGTGGATGAAACCCGTCACGAAATGCTGCCGGTGGCGTTGTCCACCGCCGTGGCGCGCAGCCTGCCGCGCATCGAGGACCTGGGTGCCGTGGCGGTCGACCCTGCGGCCATCCCGATGGCCGAATCCGAATTCATCTTCTCCGGCGGCAACGGGGTGAAGGATTGGGAATTGTTCCACCGCACCGCCCAGGCGCTGGGCGCGACCGAAGGGGCTTCGCGGGTAGCGGTGGACGATGGCTTCATGCTTCGCGACCGGCAGGTGGGCGCCAGTGGTACCTGGGTGACCGCACGGGTCTATGTGGCCGTGGGTATCTCCGGTGCGATCCAGCATTTGCAGGGCATCGGCGGCTGCGACAAGGTCATTGCCATCAACCTGGATCCCGGCTGCGACATGATCAAGCGCGCGGACCTGTCGGTGATCGGCGACAGCCAGGCGATCATGCTGGCCTTGATCGACGCCATCCAGGCCTACCGCAACCCGGCCAAACGCGACGCTGCCTGAGGCACGACTCGATGAGAGAGGCTCAACCATGAACACCAAGGTCATCAGTCTGGTTTCCATCGGCGCCCACCCGACCTCCGGCCGGCCTCGGCGCGCCGACCAGGACTCGCGCGCCGTGGAGCTGGGCCTGCAATTGGCGGGCGACGACTTGCAGGTGCTGCATGCCGGTGACGTCGCCGAGCCAGCCCTGCGCGCCTATCTGGGCATGGGCCTGCAACAGTTGCACGTGCTCGAGCAGCCGCAGGGCGCCGATGCGCTGCCGGTACTGTGCGACTACCTGCAAGGCGCCGGCGCCCAGCTGGTGCTGACCGGGACCCAGGCCGAAACCGGCGAAGGTTCGGGCATGTTGCCGTTTCTGTTGGCCGAAAAGCTCGGCTGGCCGATGATCGTGGGTTTGGCGGAGGTGGAGTCCATCGACAATGGGGTAGCGCAGGTGTTGCAAGCTTTGCCCCGTGGTCAGCGACGTCGGTTGAGCGTGCGCCTGCCCTTGCTGGCCACGGTCGACAACGCGGCGCCCAAACCCCGGCAAAGCGCCTATGGCCCCGCTCAACGGGGTAGGCTGGCGGTCGATGAGGTGGAAGTGATAAACGACGAGCTGTTCGACAGCGCCGAACTGCAACCGGCCAAGCCCCGGCCCAAACGGCTCAAGGTGATCAAGGCCAAAAGCGGCGCCGACCGCATGAAAGCCGCCACGGCCAAGGCCAGCGGCGGCGGGGGGCAGGTGCTCAAGGGCCTGAGCGCCGAGGAGGGCGCGCAGGCGGTGCTCAAGGCGTTGATCGAGGAAGGTGTGGTGCGTTGAGATCATCGCGCGTTGCTGCAGTGCCAACGCGCCGACTCCGGACGCGGTCCTCCAGGTACACCGCATGCACCGCCGACGCGGCTCGCGCCGCTGCTACAGAAACACCACGATCCCCTGTAGCAGCGGTGCAAGCCGCGTCCGGCCTCAACGCGGTCTTTCAGGTACACCGCATGCACCGCCGACGCGGCTCGCGCCGCTGCTACAGAAACACCGCGATCCCCTGTAGCAGCGGCGCAAGCCGCGTCCGGCCTCAACGCGGTCTTTCAGGTACACCGCATGCACCGTCGATGCGGCTCGCGCCGCTGCTACAGAAATACTGCGATCCCCTGTAGCAGCGGTGCAAGCCGCGTCCGGCCTCAACGCGGTCCTCCAGGTACACCGCACGCACCGCCGACGCGGCTCGCGCCGCTGCTACAGAAACACGCCAAGGCTGTGCTGCCGCCGCGTCTACAGCGGATGGTAAAGGCGTATCAAAAACTGGGTAAACGAAGGCTCCAGCACGCGATTGCCATGGCCGCTCAGATGGTCGGCATCGGCGAACAGCGGCTGCGCGTCCGTGTCATATACCGAGCAGGTCGCGCCTGGGCAAAGAATCGGCAACGGGTCCCAGACTTTCAGCATCGGGTATTCACGGGCCAACACCGTCAGCAAATGCATCTGTGGCGCACGCAGCTGCAATACCCGATCACGCTCCACTGTCAATCCAGGTGCGCATACAGGGTTCATGCGGTTGAACACATCGGAGCAACGGTTTGCCGGTGCCTTGAACACCGGCGCCGGCGCGTCGATCAGCACGGTCAGTCCAGCCGCCTGCAGAGGGGTGAGCACGACGTCGGCGGCAGCCCGAGCCTCTTGTGCCTTTTGCGCGGTGTGCTCGCCGAGCGCCTGGGCAAAGACCGCCTTCTCATCGCCCTGCCAATCGCGCCCCGCCAGTTCCGGCATGCGCAATGACGCCAGAAACACCACGTCCCCAGGCTTGGCACGTGCTCGAATATCGGCCAGGGCGGCGTCTCGCCAGGCCCTGCAGGCGGGCGGATCGGCCGCCAGCAGACTCACCACCGCGCAGCCGCCGCGTTCGTATTCCACCACCTCGATGCCCAAGCGCAGCGAGACGATATTCAACATCGTGCGGTAGGCAGCGGTGTGCGAGTCGCCCAGCACGAACAATTGGCGACCCTGCAGTGCAGGGTCCTCGATCGGTTCGATGGGTTCGCGGGGGTAGTGCTTGTAGGCGTGCCAGGTGTAACTGTCGGCGACCGTGCTCAAAGACAGGCGTTCGGTATTGTTCACCGTCCACATGGCGGCCCAGGCAGACAGCCCCACGGCCAGCAGGGCCGCGCCGAGGGTCAGGCTGGCACGACGTTGAAGCACACTTCGGCCACGGCGTATGGGTTGTTCGATCCAGTGGTAGGAAGCGGCAGCCAGACCCAGCACGACCAGCGGGTACAGCACCTGTACGAGCACTGTCTCCAGGCCAACGGTCCAGCGCAGGAACACGGCCACCGGCCAGTGCCACAAGTACAGCGAATAGGACAAGCGCCCCAGGTAGGTCACTGGCCGCGCACTCAAGATTCGGTGCAGTAAGCTGGAGCGATCGCCGCCAGCGAGCACGATGCCGGCAATCGCCGACGCAGTACCTACCACCGTGACCAGCGCCCAGGGAAAGGGAAAGCTGCGCGCGGGCGTCCACATGAACCCAGCCACCAGCAACCCCAGTCCGGTGCCCAGCAGAACCAGCGGCCGCGTTGCCTCGCGCCGAGCACCGGTGGTGGTACTCAACATCTGAAACAGCAGCGCTCCAGCCGCAAGTTCCCAGAACCGGCTGGGCAACAGGTAGAACGCCGACAACGGCGCGGCCTGGGTCTGCACCGCGCACCACAGCAGCGACGCCAGGGTCAGCAGTGGCAATGCGATCCGGGCCAGCAGGTGGGTGGTGTGGTAGCGCAGCCAGCAGAAAAACAGCACTGGAAAGATCACGTAGAACTGCTCTTCCACGCCCAGTGACCAGGTGTGCAGGTAGGGATTGAACTCGGCACGGGGTGAAAAATACGTGTCGCTCTGCCAGGCCAGGGTGAAGTTGCTGACGCCCAGAAACGCGGCCAGGCCGGTTTCGTCGTTCTGGTTGCTGAGCCACACCGGCGGCACCAACAGGGCGGACAGCATCACGCTGACCAACAGCACTACCAACAGCGCCGGAAGGATACGCAGGGCCCTGCGGCGATAGAACTCCAGCAGGTACTCACGCATAGGCCGGTCACCTCGTTCGGCCAGGGACTGGCTGATGACGTAACCGGAAATGACAAAGAACATGTCCACGCCGGTGAAGCCCCCCGCAAGGAACCCGAGGAACTCGACGTGAAAGACGATCACGGCAAGTACCGCGATGGCGCGCAAGCCGTCGATACCGGGTAGATAGCCCCCGGTGGATCGATTGCCTGCGCTTGGCAGATGAGAAGTGCATGACATGGTGACGCCCCTTTTTTGTTGTTGGGGGGCGACACTAGTTCACGGAGCCTGTGGGTGAAATGTTCCACAGTGTCTGGATGTTTCCTCCAGCAATCCAGGGCTTTTCGGGTATGTCCGAATCAAGCTGCCTGCGTCTTGTCTGGATGACGTTGGCGGAACGCTGCTACCGCTGCGCCGGCCTCTTGCAGGCTATCGACCGCCGCACCGAACTTGGCAGCAAGATCACCCAATGTCATGGTTCTTGATAAGGTTTCATTGAGTCCGGGCAGCGGGTCATCCGCTTCGCTGGCGCCGTACATTTTCGCCACACGAAGTGTGCGTTCGTACAGCATGGCAAAGGTTTTGTCTGGATCTGCTTCCAGACGGTCCAGTTTGGTCGGATCCTTTTCTTGCTGTGTCTTGACGATTTCAAGGGCCGCCTTACCTCCGTCCACGCCTAACTTGAGCAGGATGCCGTAGGGGCCCAAAGCTTTGGAACCGACGGTTTTGAAGGCTTCGGTCGCAAGGTTTACGCCGTTCTTCTTGTTGTCCGGTACAAAACCGCGGAATTTGCTGTACGCCTTGCCGAAGAAGCCGTTCTTGCGGATCTTGCCATCGTGGACGATCGATGACGCTCCCAGGCTTCCGGTATGCAGATCCAGCGTTGCATGGTTCCCCGCATGTTCCATGCCTTTTTCGGCGGCAACACTCGCCAGCTTGCCGACCACCATGCCGATGCCTGTCCCGACCATGGTGCCAGGACCGGGCATTACCATAGTTCCGACTACGGCACCTGTAGCCGCCCCCACGCCTGTGGACGCCAAGTTAGAGACGGCAATCGTTGCCCCGCGCAGGGCTACCGACTTGGCCAGCTCACTGTTGCTTTCCATGTTTTTCAATGCCTGGATGACTGCAGCGCTGCGAGTATGGGTGATTTCGAACGACGCTAGCAGTACCCGTGCTCGTGAGTCCCTGGCGCGGTTGAACCACGTTTTGCAGTGACCTTTCCAGTTGTTGTATTTTCGCGCCTGCTCCTCCTTCGAGCCCCGCCCCCAACTGGGCTGACCCTCCAGATACTCAGCAGTCGGGCCTGCAGCGATCATGTCATCGAGCGTGTCGAAGCGGGTCTTGGCTCGGCCGTCGCTGTCGACCATGGAGACCGGGTTGTTACCCACCATGGCATACAGATTCAAACCATCGATGTCGCCGCCTGGGTCGGGGTTGATCCAGCGCATCAGCCAAGGTGCGTAGTAGCGCAGGCCGTAATAGTAAAGGCCGCTGGCATCGCGCTCCTTGCCCGAGTAACGCACGGTCTTGTACTTGGCTTCCAAGGCGCTGCGCCCGGCCCAGCAGGCCGTGCCGCCGAATGGGTAATACTCTTCACGGCTGAGCAGATGCCCATCCTTGTCGACCTCCAGGGTGCACGAACCTAGATGGTTGCCCAGGTTGTAGCGCAGTTGGTCGTTGGGCAATGCCTCAGGTTTGCCCTCTGCCCAATGCAGCATTCTTACGGCGCTACTGCCGGCCTGGGCGATGATCACGTGCAGCTGTTCGCCGCTGCGGCTATCGGTACGGATTTCCAGGCCAGGTAGATAGCGCACTTCGCACACGCGCGAGCCGCGGCTTTGCAGGGCTGTGGACTGCTTGCGCACCCGAGCGCCGGAAACGTCATAGCAGTAGCGCTCGTAGTCGTTCTGCCCGTCATCTCGGCGCACGGTCGCCACCTCGTGCAACTGGTTGTACTCGTCCCAGGCCAACGCCTGACCTGCCTCCAATGCGTGGGCATTGCCGTTGCGGTCGAACGCGGCAGCCAATTGGGTCTCGTCGGGCAGTTGCCCATTACGCTCTGCCAAAGACCGATTGTTGGCGCGTGCCACAGCCATACGTTGGGTCCGATTGCGTTGGCCGTTCACGTGTCGAAGCTCGACCAGGTTGCCGGCTTCGTCGTAACTCAGGTGTTGCGTGTAGTTGAGCAGCAGCGAAGCATCCTGGGGCAGGGCCAGTAGAGGAGGTAGCAGCGGCCCGTCGCCGCCGGTGTTGGCCGCTTCGCGGCCGCGGGCTTCGATCAGTTGGTAGAAGGAGTCATAGCGGTACAGGTTGGTTGGCTCGGTACGCCGATTGGCGAAATACCGGACCGGTTGGGCCTCATCGCTTATCTGGGTGACGTTGCCAATGGGGTCGTACAGGTAATGCAGGTCCTGCAGCACCGTGTTATCGGCTCGCCTGGAGACCGAGCGTCGCAATCTCAGGTCGATGGGATCATATTCATTGCGGCTAATGACCCCGTTGCCCGTCGTCTGCGACACCACCCGGTCAGCTGCATCGCGTACCGTGGCTCGTAGTAATTCGTGCTCCGTGCCTTGGGCAGTGACCAGACCGGCGGCGTTCTGTGCTCCGCTGACGTCATGACCGAACTGCTGGACATTACCCAGGGCATCGGCATGGCTCAGCAGTTGGCCGGTTGCATCATGCAGGTACGTGCTTTGATAGCCAGCACCAGATTCCAGCAAGGCGTCGCGTTCGCTGTGGGCTTGCGGCCAATCGGCAGCGACCTCGCCGGCCAGATAGTGGCGGGTAGTGCTGATGGTCTGGCCCTGGATATCCAGCGCTTCAGTGAATACGGTACCGGCGTCGTCATCGTGTCGGTAAATGGCGCCGCATAGATTGCGTGAAGCCTGCTCGGCATTCGCTGCGGCGTAGCTGACCCGCTGCGCGGTGCGTAGCTGGCCGTCAGCGGTGCATTTGACCGTGGCCACCAGGCGCGCAACATCATCGTAGTGGCAGTGAGTCGCAATCCCGCGACTGTCCCACGTAGAGATAGGCATCCCTTGGGGCTCATGCAGCATGATCTTCCAGCCCGAATCGACATTGTGCTGCCGCAAGGTGGCGCCGGAAAGGCTGAAAGTCGTGCGTTGGTTGGGTGTCTCGCTGTTGCCGGCGCAGAACTGCGCGAACAGGCGCGGATCCCATTGAGCGACGGGACGCCCGGCGTGGTCATGCCACTGGGCATTGATACGAGGCACTGCCGGGGTGCCGGCTTGTTGGCGATAGTAGCCAATACTGCGAACGGCTAAACCTCGAGGGTCGCAAACCGCCAGTGCTGGCGTGCGACTGTGGATGGTCAGTTGCTCGGATAAACGAGGGTGAGGCGACATAGGGGGCCTGCCTTGATCGGATAGATTTCCCTCTTTATCTCCGATCGATCAGCCCCCAGCCATGAACACCGATGGTATAGACCTTTCGCACAGCTGCAGCTGCAGTTACGCCCGGTGCTTCAGCCACTGACGCAGCTTTTGCCGCAGCCATGGGTCACTCGTGCACAGCCACACCCTTGAGATAGGCCGCAGGCTCCGCCCCCAAATTGCTCAGCAGGCGCTCGCTGTACCAGTCGATGAAGTTCACCACGCCGAACTCGTAGGTTTTCGAATACGGGCCTGGCTGGTAGGCGGTGGAGTTGATGCCGCGCTGGTTTTCCTCGGCCAGGCGCCGGTCCTGGTCGTTGGTGGCGTCCCACACCTGGCGCATGCGGGCGACGTCGTAGTCCACGCCTTCCACGGCATCCTTGTGTACCAGCCATTTGGTGGTGACCAGGGTTTCCTGGGCGCTGATCGGCCACACCGTGAAGACGATGATGTGGTCACCCATGCAGTGGTTCCAGGAGTGCGGCAAGTGCAGGATGCGCATCGAGCCCAGGTCCGGGTTCTTGATGCGGCCCATCAGTTTCTTGCAGCCGACCTGGCCGTCCATCGTCATCGACAGCGTGCCCTTGAGCAGCGGCATGCGCACGATGCGGTTGCGCAGGCCGTGGCTGGCGTGGGCGTAGGGGATCTTCTCGGCATCCCAGGCAGCGGCCGAAGCAGCCACGTGGTCCTTGAAGGCCTGGTCGGCGCGTGGATCGGTGACGTCGTCCCATTCCAGCAGGGTCTTGAGCAGTTCGGGGTGGGAGCCGCCGCAGTGGTAGCACTCGCGGTTGTTCTCCAGCACCAGCTTCCAGTTGGCCTTTTCCAGCAGATCGGTCTGCACCGCGACCTTGGTGTTTTCCATGTCGTACGGTTCCATGTAATGGTTCAGCGTACTGAGGAAGTTGTCGATCGCAGGCGGGTTCTCGGCCAGGCTGATGAAGATGTAGCCGCCGGACGTCTTCACGTGCACGGGCTTGAGGCCGTACTGCTTCATGTCGAAATCGGCGCCCATCTCGGTGCCAGCGAACAGCAGGCGGCCATCCAGTTCATAGGTCCATTGGTGGTAATGGCAGACCAGCTTGGCGACCTTGCCCTTTTCCTTGGTGCACAGCCGCGAACCGCGATGGCGGCAGACGTTGTGAAAGGCATGCACCACCCCTTCGGCACCACGCACCAGGATGATCGGATTGCTGCCAATCTGCAGGGTCAGGTAGTTACCCTTGGCCGGGATTTCGCACGTCATGCCGGCGATCAGCCATTCCTTGTTGAAGATCTCCTGCATGTCGATCTGGAACAGGCGCTCGTCGTTATAGAACGGCTGCGGCAGCGAGAAGGTACGCTCGCGCTCCTGCAGCATCTGGGCGGTGGCCTTGCGTGCGGGTTCCAGTGGATCGCCCAGGCTCAGGGTAGTGGTGGCATCCATCGTGTTGATCCTCATGGCCATGCAGTGTGGCCGCGAAAAAAGTGGCGGTTACGGTTGTCGACGCAAGGCGGCTGAAACTGCGTTCAGATGCGGTGGAGTGTGCGACTCGGCGCGCTGGTAACCTTATCCATGGGCGACATGGCCAAATCCATTCCCGACGCTGCAGGCTAGGCAGCATGGGCCTGGTCGCCATAAGCATGTGGATGTCGCGGATGGGAATGTGGCAGGGGCAGCGCGCCCGCAGAATCGCTGCACGCACCGTCGGTAATCGACCTTGGAGAACAGCATGTCCAACCCCTTCCTGATGCCCGTCAATACCCAGACCTGGGCCAATGGGCGCCACATCGTTCGTTGCGTCAAGGTGATCCAGGAAACCTGGGACGTGCGCACCTTCTGCTTCATGGCCGACCAACCCATTCTGTTCTTCTTCAAGCCGGGCCAGTTCGTGACCCTGGAGCTGGAAATCGAAGGCGAGCCGGTGATGCGCTCGTACACGATTTCCAGCGCGCCGTCGGTGCCGTACAGCTTTTCCATCACCATCAAGCGGGTGCCGGGCGGGCGGGTGTCGAACTGGTTGCACGACACCCTGCACGAAGGTCAGGAGCTGGCGGTGCACGGGCCGGTTGGGTTGTTCAACGCGATCGATTTTCCAGCGCCGAAGATCCTCTACCTCAGCGGCGGGGTGGGTATCACGCCGGTGATGTCGATGGCGCGCTGGTTCTACGACACCAATGCCAACGTCGACATGGTCTTTGTGCATAGCGCGCGCTCGCCCAAGGACATCATCTATCACCGCGAGCTGGAGCACATGGCTTCGCGGGTCGACAATTTCAGCCTGCACATCATCTGCGAGAAGCACGGGCTGGGCGAACCTTGGTCGGGCTATCGTGGCTACCTGAACCACAAGCTGCTGGAACTGATCGCGCCCGACTTCATGGAGCGCGAGGTGTATTGCTGCGGGCCGACCCCGTACATGAACGCGGTCAAGCGCTTGCTGGAATCCGCCGGTTTCGACATGACCCGCTACCACGAGGAATCGTTCGGCGCCACGCCCCCGGAGGCGCGCGCCGACGCCGTGGAACAGGCCGAGCAGGCGGCCGATGCGCCGGAGGTAGACGTTTCCGAACTGCACCTGGTGGAGTTCACCGCCAGCGGCAAGAGCATTCGCGTGGCACCGGGCGAAACCGTGCACGCGGCGGCGTCCAAGCTCGGCATGATGATCCCCAAGGCGTGCGGCATGGGCATTTGCGGCACCTGCAAGGTGTTGAAGCTGGGCGGCGAAGTGGAGATGGAGCACAACGGCGGCATCACCGAGGATGACGAAGCCGAGGGCTACATCCTGTCCTGCTGCAGCGTGCCGAAGGGGGATGTGCGGATCGAGTTTTGAGACGTGCTCTACGGGGTACCTGAACCACCGCGTCGAGGCCGGACGCGGCTTGCACCGCTGCTACAGGGGATCGCGGCGCTTCTGTAGCAGCGGCGCGAGCCGCTTCCAGGCGCCCAGGGGTCACACCTTGAAGCGCGCCACCATCGCGTTCAGGTCCACCGCCAGGCGCGCCAGCTCGCCGCTGGCGGCCGTGGTCTGCGCCGACCCTGCGGCGGTCTGCACCGACAGGTCGCGGATGTTCACCAGATTGCGATCCACCTCGCGTGCCACTTGCGCCTGTTCTTCGGCGGCGCTGGCGATTACCAGGTTGCGCTCGTTGATCTGCACGATGGCGCCATTGATCGTCTCCAGCGCCATGCCGGCGCCCTTGGCGATGTTGAGGGTCGACTCGGCGCGTTCGGTGCTGTTGCGCATCGAATCCACCGCCTGCTCGGTGCCCCCCTGGATGCTGCCGATCATGCGTTCGATCTCGCTGGTCGACTGCTGGGTGCGATGGGCCAGTGCACGCACCTCGTCGGCCACCACGGCAAAGCCGCGGCCGGCCTCACCAGCGCGTGCCGCCTCGATGGCAGCGTTGAGCGCCAGCAGGTTGGTCTGGTCAGCCAGGCCACGAATCACGTCCAGCACCTTGCCGATATCCCGCGATTCGGCGGCCAGATGGCCGATCAGCTCGGCCGTGCTCTGCACGTCGCCACTCATGCGCTCGATGGCACTGACCGTTTCCATGACCAGATCACGGCCATCGCTGGCCGACGTCGTGGCGTCCCGGGAAGCCTCGGAAGTGCTCACGGCATTGCGAGCCACCTCTTCGACCGCACTGGTCATCTCGTTGACCGCTGTGGCGGCCTGTTCGATCTCGTTGTTCTGCTGAGTCAAGCCGCGAGCGCCCTCGTCGGTCACGCTGTTGAGCTCCTCGGCGGCAGAGGCCAGTTGCGTGGCCGAACCGGAAATGCGTTGCAGAGTGTCGCGCAGCTTGCCCTGCATCTTCTGCATGGCCAACAGCAGGCGCGCGGCTTCGTCGCGTCCCTCTGCGTGGATCGGCTGGGTCAGATTGCCCTCGGCGATGGCCTCGGCGGCGACCAGCGCTTGGTCGATCGGCTTGACGATGCTGCGGGTCAGCAGCCAGGCGGACAGAAATGTCAGCAGCGTGGCCACGATCAGCATGCCTACCACCCAACTGAGCGCCGAACGGTATTCGTCATCGGCTTGCTGGTTGATCTCGCGGGTCTGCGCGTTGTTGATCTTGACCAGCTTGTCCAGCGCGGCATTGACCTGCTCCGAGTTGCTCAGCATGTCGCTGTTGAGCATTGCGCGCAGTTCATCCACCTGGTCGTTCGCCGAAAAATTCTTCATGCGCGTCTCAAGCTGACGGTACTGGCCCAGCAGGCGGGTGTAGTCGTCGTACGCCGCCTGTTCCTCTGCACTGGAGATCATTTTCTCGTAGCGTGCCTGCGCCTGGTTGATCTGTTGGTTGCGCTGATCGAACAGCTGCACGGTCTTCTGCTGGGTATCGGCTTCGCGATTCAACAGCAGGCGGTACGACAGCACGCGCAGACGCAGGGTCAGCTGGGTCAGGTCGTTGAGGCTGCTGATGCTGGGGACGGTATTGTTCTCGATGTTCTGGCCGGCGGCACGGATATGACCCATCTGGTTCAGGGAAAACACCCCGAGCACGATCATCAGCAGGCCAATGAGCGAGAAGCCGAGCAAAGCACGCGAAGCAATGTTCATGTTGCGTAGAGACATGTAGGGATACCGAAGGGTAGGGCGCGGTCCGTGCGACACAGAAAGGAGCATCGCTGCTTATCGGTCGAACGTGAAAAGTCTTGAGGGGCTGGCGTCATTGCAAATGGCCAGACCCATGAAGACCGATGAACGGGACGAACCGAATGACGATCGGTAGGTCCATCGAGGTCCTATCAAAGCTGGCCCGAGCGAGATTTTTTCTTTATCGTTCGCGCCCCCTGAAAAAGTGTTGGAAATAGCTAATGTTGGAAGCGTCTCTGAATCAACTGGAAAGCCTGGTAAACGAGCTGGTGAAGCACAACCGGGAACTGGCCGAACGCAATGCACAACTGGCCGGCGAGCTGGCTCAGGCCAAGGATGACAATGACACGTTGCAGCTCAACCTGCTGGAACATGAAGAGAAGCAGGGCGCGACCACTGCGCGCATTCAGGCTCTGGTCGAGCGCGCTGCCGCGGCAGCGGTATGAACCTTGACGACGGGGTCGAGGTCTTCTCGATTCTGGGCAACGAATATTCAGTGAAAGCGCCGCCCGGCGAACAGCAGGCGCTGCGTCAGGCGTTCGGCATGCTCGAACGCACCTTGGCACAGACCAAACGCAGTCACCCGACATTGGTCGGCGACCGTCTGCTGGTGCTGGCCGCGTTGAACCTGTGCCAGCGCCAGGTCGAACTGAGCCAGGGCCATGCCCAGGCCATGGACCAGTGCAAAAGCCGGATCGATGCCTTGGTCAGCCGTTGCAGCGACACTGGAAACTGATCCACCCAGGCAGCAGGGCGGTCCTCCCCTGGGGTCCGCCGCCCACCCCTCGCGGGTAGCGTGTTGCCCTGCGCTCTGCGAAAATCCCCCCACTTTTCTGCCGGATGTTGACATGACTGCCCTCAAGAACGACCGCTTCCTGCGTGCCCTGCTCAAGCAACCCGTCGACGTCACCCCGGTGTGGATGATGCGCCAGGCCGGTCGCTACCTGCCCGAGTACCGCGCCAGCCGGGCCAAGGCCGGCGACTTCATGAGCCTGTGCAAGAACCCGTCGTTCGCCTGCGAGGTCACGATGCAGCCACTGGAGCGTTACCCGCTCGACGCCGCCATCCTGTTCTCCGACATCCTTACCATCCCCGATGCCATGGGCCAGGGTCTGTATTTCGAAACCGGCGAAGGCCCGCGCTTCAAGAAAGTCGTCAGCACCCTGGCCGACATCGAAGCGTTGCCGATCCCCGACGCGCAGCAGGATCTGGGCTACGTCATGGACGCGGTCAGCACCATCCGCCGCGAACTCAACGGCCGGGTGCCGCTGATCGGCTTCTCCGGCAGCCCCTGGACCCTGGCCACCTATATGGTCGAAGGCGGCTCGTCCAAGGACTTCCGCAAGACCAAGGCCATGCTCTACGACCAGCCCCAGGCCATGCACCTGCTGCTGGACAAGCTCGCGCAGTCGGTCACCAGCTACCTCAACGGCCAGATCCTGGCTGGCGCCCAGGCGGTGCAGATCTTCGATACCTGGGGCGGCAACCTGT
The DNA here is from genome assembly GCF_900105555.1 of Pseudomonas coleopterorum. Classification (NCBI taxonomy): domain Bacteria; kingdom Pseudomonadati; phylum Pseudomonadota; class Gammaproteobacteria; order Pseudomonadales; family Pseudomonadaceae; genus Pseudomonas; species Pseudomonas coleopterorum. The sequence goes on along the minus strand of NZ_FNTZ01000001.1, from coordinate 4,256,868 downwards.
CCGCGGCGGCGTATCAGGAGTTCTCCCTGGCCTACATGCGCAAGATCGTCAGCGGCCTGATCCGCGAGCACGAGGGGCGCAAGGTGCCGGTCATTCTGTTCACCAAGAACGGCGGCCTGTGGTTGGAAAGCATTGCCGACGCCGGCGCCGACGCGTTGGGTCTGGACTGGACCTGCGACATCGGCGAAGCCCGCCGCCGCGTGGGTCACAAGGTCGCACTGCAAGGCAACATGGACCCCACCGTGCTGTACGCCAAGCCCGAAGCGATCCGCGCCGAAGTGGCACGGATCCTTGCCAGTTATGGCCAGGGCACCGGCCATGTGTTCAACCTCGGCCACGGCATCACGCCGGAAGTGGATCCAGAGCACGCCGGTGCCTTCATCAGAGCCGTGCACGAGTTTTCGGCGCAATACCACGGTTGACATCCTGCCGTGTCGACTCCTGACGCGGCTTGCACCGCTGCTACAGCAACACCCGCCCCTGTAGCAGCGGCGCAAGCCGCGTCGGCGGTGTACGCGGTGCATCCGGACGGCCCGCGTCGAGGCCTGACGCGTTGCCTCCGCTCTAGAGCTTCGACATCCCCACCGGCTGCAACTTCGCCAACTTCGCCGCCACCACCAACGCCACCGTCAACAACCCCGCGATAAACCCGCCCACCCCCGTCCAGCCGCCGTAATGCCAGGCCATGCCCCCCGCCGTCCCGGCGACGCTCGATCCTGCGTAATAACTGAACAGATACAACGAAGACGCCTGCCCCTTGGCCGTCAACGCCCGGCGGCCGATCCAGCTGCTGGCCACCGAATGCGCGCCGAAAAAGCCGAAGGTGAACATCAGCATCCCCAGCAGGATCACTGGCACCGGGCTGAACAAGGTCACCAGCAACCCGGCGAACATCAGCACGATGCTCATCCAGAACACCTTGCGCCGCCCGTGCTTGTCGGCCAGTGAACCGACCTGCGCCGAGCTGTAGATGCCGGCCAGGTACACCACCGACAGCAACCCCACCAGCGCCTGGCTCATGTTGTAGGGCTCGGCCAGCAGGCGGTAGCCGATGTAGTTGAACAGGGTGACGAAGCTGCCCATCAACAGGAACGCTTCGAGGAACAACCACGGCAGGCCGGCGTCCTTGAAGTGCATGGTGAAGCCTTCGATCAAACCGCGCGGATTCATCCTGCGTGCGCGGAAGTTGCGCGATTCGGGAAGGATTTTCACGAACACCGCTGCTGCAACCAGTGCCAGCCCGCCCACCACCAGCAGAGCGGTGTGCCAGCTGACGAAGTCGATCAGCACGCCGGTGATCAAGCGTCCGCTCATGCCACCGATGGCATTGCCGCCAATGTACAAACCCATGGCCAGGCCGATGTGCTGGGGGTGTATCTCTTCGCTCAGGTAGGTCATGGCCACCGCCGCGAGGCCACTTAGGCTAAGCCCGGTGAGGGCGCGCAACAGCAGGACGCCGTCCCAGCTCGGCATCAAGGCGCTACCGATCGTGCATGCCGCAGCGCAGAACAGGGCCGCGACCATGACCGGCTTGCGGCCGATGCTGTCGGAGATCGGCCCGGTGATCAACAACCCGATGGCCAGCATCCCGGTCGCCACCGACAGCACCAGGCTGCTCTGGGCGGCGTTGATGCCGAACTCGTGGGACAGGATCGGCATCATCGGTTGCACGCAATACAGCAGGGCAAAGGTGGCGAAGCCGCCGCTGAACAAGGCGAGGACGGTCCGCAGGAACTGCGGGGTGCCTTTTTCGATGTACTGCTCGTTGAAGGATTCGGCGTTTGGATGAGGGGTATCAACAGCTTGCGCAGGAGGCGCGACAGCAGTCTTCACGGTGACCTCGAGATTGGGGCGGCAGGAGTAGGAAAACTATATAGCTGGCTAATGATTCCTGCCAACACCCCGCGCGCTCGTTGCAGCAGATTGTAGGAAAAATCCGAGAACGAACATCCCGGCGCGCTAGCAACTGTAATATTCTGGTCACTACACTCGAGGCTTTGCCTGTCATGGAGGGGTATCGATGCGGCGCGTGGTGTTCAATCAGAAAGGCGGCGTGGGCAAATCCAGCATTGCCTGCAACCTGGCGGCCGTGAGTGCCAACGAGGGCTTTCGCACGTTATTGATCGACCTCGATGCCCAGGCCAACTCCACCCAATATCTTACCGGGTTGACCGGTAACGATATTCCGATGGGCATCGCGGATTTCTTCAAGCAGATCCTGTCGTCCGGACCGGCCAGCAAGAAAGGCAAGGTGGATATCCACGAGACGCCCTATGACAACCTGCATGTGGTCACGTCTTCCGCAGAACTGGCCGACTTGCAGCCAAAACTCGAAGCCAAGCACAAGATCAACAAGCTGCGCAAATTGCTGGACGAGCTCAGTGAGGATTACGACCGGATCTATATCGACACGCCACCGGCGTTGAATTTCTATGCCGTGTCGGCCTTGATCGCAGCGGACCGTGTGTTGATTCCCTTCGACTGCGACAGCTTTTCCCGACATGCGCTATACGGTCTGCTCGAAGAGATCGCAGAGTTGAAAGAAGACCACAACGAAGGCCTGGAAGTGGAGGGCATTGTGGTGAACCAGTTCCAACCTCGCGCCAGCCTGCCTCAGCAGATGCTCGACGAACTCATCGCGGAGGGCTTGCCCGTGCTGCCGGTTTACCTGAACAGCTCGGTCAAGATGCGCGAGTCCCATGAGCTGAACACCCCGCTGATCCACCTGGATCCGCGTCACAAGCTGACCCAGCAATTCGTCGAGTTGCACGACCTGCTCGAAAAAGTCTGAATCTGCGCCGAGCCTAACGCACTCCGCCTGACCCACCGCACCGCTCGCCGACGCGGCTCGCGCCGCTGCTACAGAAACACCGCGATCCCTGTAGCAGCGGCGCAAGCCGCGTCCGGCCTCAACGCGGTCCTCCAGATGCACCGCATGCACCGCCGACGCGGCTCGCGCCGCTGCTACAGAAACACCGCGATCCCCTGTAGCAGCGGTGCAAGCCGCGTCCGGCCTCAACGCGGTCCTCCAGGTACACCGCATGCACCGCCGACGCGGCTCGCGCCGCTGCTACAGAAACACCGCGAGCCCCTGTAGCAGCGGCGCAAGCCGCGTCCGGCCTCAACGCGGTCCTCCAGGTACACCGCATGCACCGCCGACGCGGCTCGCGCCGCTGCTACAGAAACACTGCGATCCCCTGTAGCAGCGGTGCAAGCCGCGTCCGGCCTCAACGCGGCCTTCCAGGTACACCGCATGCACCGCCGACGCGGCTCGCGCCGCTGCTACAGAAACACCGCGATCCCTGTAGCAGCGGCGCAAGCCGCGTCAGGGCCGCTATGCGATTCTTCAGGTTCCTACCGATCAACTATGCCTTGGGCGCGTAGCCATCCCACTAACTGGGGCAGCGGCATTGCACCGCTCTGCCGCGCGACTTCCCGGCCATTCTTGAACAGGATCAAGCTCGGTATCGAACGAATGCCCAATTGCGTGGACAACTGCGGGTTGGCCTGGCTGTCCAGCTTGGCCAGTCGGCATTGGCCCTGCAGTTGCTTAGCCGCCTGTTCGAATACCGGTGCGAAGGACTTGCACGGTCCGCACCAGTCGGCCCAGACGTCCACCAGCAATGGCAGGTCGCCTTTGATCTGGCTGGCATAGTCGCCTTGAGTCAGCTCGAAGGGTGTATCGAGCAACACCGCCGCCTTGCACCGCCCGCACTTGGGCTGGTCTTTGAGGCGCGAAGCAGGAATGCGGTTGAGCCCGTTGCAATGCGGGCAGGGGATTACCAGTGAGTCGCTCATGCCGGGCTCCGGTTGCACAGGTGAATCGGGTATGGGGTGGCGTTTCGTCGAGCTGCACCCAAGTGGGGCTTGTAAGACTGAAGGTTCGATCGACCATGCCACTGCTCAATAGCGCACGAGTCAATCATGGCATCACCGCCTTGAGTTCATGCTCAAGGCTGCGCTGCACGAACTGATTGATGCTGACGCCCAGCGCAGCTGCTGCTTCAGTGACCTGGGCATGCAGCGTCTCAGGCAGCCGGAGCTGAAACTTCCCTGAGTAGCATTTGACAGGCTCGATCCCTTCCTCAGCACACACTTGCAGAAATACTCGCAGCGACTCGGCGCCTTCGGTCTTCAATGCGCTGACGCTGTCGGCGTGAAAGTCCGCACCGCCATTCAGATTGATGAACTCCCCGCGAAAAGTCCCGACTTCCGGGTCGTACTGGATGACGGCCCGATGGCCGTCGATGATCATGATGTTGTTCATGGTTCGATTCCGTTGACTGCCAGCCAATTGCGGATGCTCGCCACTGCGGCCTTGTCGGTTTCCGGGGACGGATGAGGGCGATCGAACACCCGCACGGTCCCGAAAAGGACTACCGCCACTCGGGAGCCTTCTCGCTCTTGCACCTTGCCACCTAATTCGATGAACAATCGCTCGATGCGTGACCAGCGGATCGTTCCTGACACAGGGCGAGCTTAGATCGCATCAAGCACGTCAATGTGTTTGAGCTTCGAAGGGTTCATCGTAGCGCTCCGTACTCTAAAATGGTACCAAAAAAAGGTACCGCTTCAGACATGGGTTTCGGGGCACACGATGATGGGCTGGTTGCAACGAAACGACAGTTGGACAGGCTTGAAAGCGATGTAGGCGGTGTCCGATGCATGCCGTTGATGATAGAGAGTCAGCCACCCCTCACGACGAACAACTGATCTCCAGATGCTTGCCCCACTCCGGTGGCCGTTCCGCGTAGCGCTCCATGCCCGGTTGCGCCTCGAACGGATTCGAGAGCACCTGATGCAGCCGCCGCACCTCGGAGTAGTCGCCGTCTTCGGCGGCATCGATGGCTTTTTGCGCCAGGTAATTGCGCAGAATGTACAACGGATTGACCTGATTCATGCGCTCGGTACGACCGTCGCTCACATCACGATCCATACGCGCCTGATAATCGGCCGCCCAGGTATCGAAGCTCTGGATGTCGACGAAGTCATCGCGCAGTTCGGACAGCGCGCCGGCTTCGCCCAGGCGCCGGAAGAACAGGTTGTAATCCACGCCACTGTTCTGCATCAAGCCCAGCAGACGTTCGACCAGCAGCTTGTCGCCGTCTTCGGCCAGGGTGAAGCCCAGTCGCCGCCGCATGATGTCCAGATAGGCAGCCTCGTACAGTGGCAGGAACAGCCCCAATGCTTCCTGCAACGCCGGGACCGCGATCAAGGGTGTCAACGACTGAGCCAGGGCGCTCAGGTTCCAGTGCGCCACCGGCACCTGGTTGCTGAAGCTGTAGCGGCCTTCATGGTCGGAGTGGTTGCAGATGAAGTTCGCGTCGAAGTCATCCAGGAAGGCGAACGGTCCGAAGTCGAAGGTAATGCCCAGAATCGACATGTTGTCGGTGTTCATCACCCCGTGACAGAAGCCGTAGGCCTGCCATTGCGCGATCAGCTCGGCGTTGCGCTCGACGATCTCGCGGAACATGTCCAGGTAGGGCTCAGGCTGGGTCGCGCAGCCGGGAAAATGCGCCGCCAGCACATGGTCGACCAACTGTTTCTGCAGTTCGGATTGGCGGGTGTAGTAGAAGTATTCGAAATGACCGAAACGCACGTGGCTCGGCGCAAGGCGCAGGAGCATGGCGGCGCGTTCCTGCTTTTCACGCCATACCGGGGTGTCCGACGCGATCACGCACAGGGCGCGGCTGCTGGGAATGCCCAACGCATGCAAGGCTTCGGAAGCCAGGAACTCGCGAATCGAAGAGCGCAGCACCGCGCGGCCATCGCCTCGGCGCGAGTAGGGCGTGGGCCCGGCGCCCTTGAGATGCAGGTCCCAGTGTTCGCCGGCGTCGTTGTACACCTCGCCGAGCAGTACGCCGCGGCCGTCGCCCAACTGAGGGGTATAGCCGCCGAACTGATGACCCGAATAGATCATTGCCCGCGGCTCGGTTTCGCTCCACAGCTTATGACCGCTGAACAGCTCGGCGAACAGCGGCGTCTGGGCACACGCAGGGTCCAGGTCCAGCAGACTCATGGCTGCATCGCTGGCCACCACCAGCCGTGGGTTGTCGATGGGCTCCGGCAGAACGTGAGTGGAAAAGACGTCGCCCAGGCGGGCGAAGCGGTTGTCGAAAATCAGTTCGTCGAGGCCTTTCATGTGCGTTCTCCGTGGGCGTAGTGCGCTCAGTCAAGTTTCGAGGGGGGCGGCTGGGGTGCGTCGACGACCCGAGGCGTGCTCGGCGGCTCCGCCTGTGCAGGCGTGGCGGCCGGCTGCAGGGTGCCGGTGCTCTCGCCTGGCTCGGCGGGCACCAGCTTGTACTCTTTGCCGGTGGTGTTCTTCAGGTAGATCTCCATCTGCCGGAACGAAATGTTGATGTTCTGGCGCTTGAATTCCTTGTTGATGAACCGGTTGATTTCATCCAGCACCGGGTTGCGGTCGCCCAGGTCACGCACGTGCATGCGCAGTTCGTGGTCCAGGGTGCTCTCGCCGAAGTTGAGGAAATACACCAGCGGCTCCGGTTCCTTGAGCACCCGTGGATTGTCCCGTGCCGCTTTGAGCAGCAGGGTCCGCACCAGGTCCAGGTCCGAGCCGTAGTCCACGCCCAGCTTCAAGGTCACCCGGGTGATGGTGTCGGTCAGCGACCAGTTGATCAGTTGCCCGGTGATGAAGGTCTTGTTGGGGACGATGATGTCCTTGCGATCGAAATCGGTGATGGTGGTCGCGCGGATACGGATCTTGCTCACCGTGCCCGACAGGTTGCCGATGGTGATGGTGTCACCGATACGCACCGGACGCTCGAACAGGATCATGATGCCGGAGATGAAGTTGGCGAAAATCTCCTGCATGCCGAAACCGATGCCCAGCGACAAGGCCGCGACCAGCCATTGCAGCTTGTCCCAGCTCACCCCCAGGGTCGACAGCGTCGATACGAAACCGACACCGGCAATCACGTAGGACAGCAAGGTAGTGGTGGCGTAGGCGCTGCCTTGGGCCAGGTTCAGCTTGGACAGCACCAACACTTCCAGCAGCCCCGGCAGGTTGCCGGCCAGCACGATGGTGATGCCGATGATCATGGCCGCCCCGATGAAGTCGCTCAGGCTGATCGGCACCATGCTCATGGCGGCGCCGGTACCGCTGGTGTATTCGTACAGGGTGATGTTGTCCAGGTAGGCGAACACGCTGATCAGATCGCTCCAGACCCAATACAGCGCGCCGATGAAACCGGCCAGCAAGGCCAGGCGCACCAGACGCAGGGATTGCTGGTTGACCTGTTCGATGTCCAGGGTCGGCTCTTCGGCCACCGGTTCGCCTTCGCCGCTGTCCTTGGCCAGCTGTCGCTTGGCCAGCGCCCGTTGGTAGGCCAGTCGCCGGGCGGCGACGCTCAGCCCTCGCACGAACGCGGCTTCGATGACCAGCCAGATCATCAGCAGGTACAGGGTGTCGATCAGCCGGTCGGTGAGCTTGAGCGCGGTGTAGTAGTAGCCGAAGCAGACTGCGACGAACAGCGCGATCGGCAACGCGGTGAACAGCAGACCGATGGCGCGGCGGAACAGTGAAGCGCTCTTGTGCGTCGGGCTGCTGATCAACAACCGTCCCAGCAACCAGGCCATCAATGCATAACAGGTAAGCACCACGGCGATGCCGAGCACGTCATCGGCCAGCGCCGAGGGTTGCAGTTCGGCCACCGCCACCACCGAAACCAGTGCCAGCACGACGAAGCCCAGGCGGCGCACCCAGCCTTGCAGAAAGGCCACCTGCGCCCGCTCCCAGCGGAAATGCAGCTCGGCAACGCCGCCGGGGGCGAGGATGCGGTAAGCGGTATAGAACACCAGCCACGCCTGAGCGATCTGCAACATGGCCGCGCCCAACCCGGCATTCTGCCCGCGGGCATCGATCAACAGGGCATAGCCGCACAGGGCCAGGCCCAGGGCCATAGGCATGGCCAGCAGAATGTTGATCAGGATAGCGGCAGGCGTATGCCATTGGCGGTCGCGCTTGAAGTGGCCGATGTCCTGATGCACCGCATTGAGTTTCTGGTAGAGAAACGCGCGCTTCCATTGCAGCAGGCCAATCACCAGCAGCAGCGGCAGGAACAGCAAGGGTCGCTGCACCAGGCCGTCGGTCAGTTCGCTCACGCTGGACGCCCAGGGCAGGGTGGTGACCTGGTTTTCCAGGCGTCGCGGCACCGCCTTGAACCACTCGTCATCCAGCGGCTTGTTGCTGGGGATCCAGAACATCTGCTCGTCCAGCGTGGCACGCAGGCTTTGGGCGGTGCTGAGCAGCTGTTTCTGGTTGAGCTGCAGGGTGATCGATTCGTTGAGCAGTGCGCTCAGTTCTCGGTTCAGCCGTTCGAGCAGGTCGCTGCGGGTGACCGCCAGCTCCAGCAGGCTTTTGCGCAACTGCGGCGTGTTCTGGTCCTGCGCCTGATTGGCCAGCAAGTTATCCACATAGGCTGCCGGATTGCTGATGGCTTCCCGCTGTTGGTTGACTTCGAACTGGTACAAACGGATGTCGGCGATCTCATCGGCCAGGTCGCGGTCGACCTTCAGGTGGGGCAGGGCCTGCTTCTGCTTGTAGAGAATCTTGGAGAGCAGCAGGCTGCCCTTGAGCACGCTGATCTGCTCATCCAGGGCCTGGTCGCTCTGGGTCACGCTGTCGAGCTGCTGGCGGGTCTTGAGGTTCTGCTGGGTCAGCTCGTTGAGGCGGTCGGTGCTGCGCAGGAGGTAGTCGGACAGTTTGACGTTGGTCGCACTTTCAGTGGCCAGCACGCTGCTGCCACCGGCCTTCTGTGCTTCCAGCGATTGCTTGGTCACCGTTTCCTGGGACTGCGCCAGACGCTTCTGATTGATCAGCGTCTGCAGGTCCTGGATTTCCTGATCCAGCCGAGTGGTTTTCTCCAGCACCAGATCGTGCCGGGCATTACCCAGGTCCTGCAGGGTGCTGTTGCCGGCCAGTTCCTGGCGGCGCAGGTTGATCAAGGCGCCGATGGAGGCCTGTTCGGCCACCAGCTGGTTGCGAGTGTCGGCCGTCAGCGCCTTGCCGTCGTTCTTGCCCAGCTTGAGGATGCCGTTGATCTGCTGGATGCGGTTCTGGCTGGCGCTGATCTCGGTCTGCGCGCGTTCCGGGCGGGTCTGCGCGGTAATGATCAGGCTGTTGGCATCGGACAGCGCCTTTTGCAGCTCACCCTGTTCGGTGGTGCGCTCGCTGAAGATCTGCTCCAGCTGCGGCACACTCAAGGTCGCGTAGCGCTGAGTCACCGGGATGACCGGCGTGCTCTTGAGGCGGCTCAGCTCGCGCTGCGCCTCCAGGGTCTGCTTGGGGGCATCGGTGAGTTGCTGCTTGAGATCAGCCAGCTTGCGTTCGTTGTCTTCCTGGTTGCCGATCAGGCCCAGGGTCTGCTCGAACACTTGCTGCAGAGCCTTCTGGTCGGCTTCTGGCAGCTTGCGTTCGGCGATCTTGTCGAGGTTCTGCTGCACCGTTTCGCGGTTCAGCGGGTCGGCAGCCTGAACGCTGGCGACAACCATGCACAGCCCCAGCAGGGCTGCGGAAAGAAAATTGCGCATAGGTTAAGAGTCGTACAGCTCGAAGAGAGATGGGCAGTTTAGAGGAAGAGCCCAGGCGCTGGACGACTTCCTTCGGGGAATTTGACGCCCACTTTCATGATCCGGTTCCCGTCCATGACCGCGACGGTCCACAGCGTGCCGTTCCACTCCACGTGGTCGCCGACGATGGGTGCGCCGCCGACCCGTTGCATGATGAAGCGGCTGAGCGGCATCTGCGGGTCGAGACCGTCGAGCTTGAGGCCGTAGAGTGCCGAAACGGCGCCCAGTTCGGCATCGCCTTCGAGCACGAAGTCGCCGAAGAAGCGCAGGTCCAGACCACGTTGCGGCGCGCGGCTGAACAGTTTGCCCAGGGCGGGCAGGTTGTGTTCATGGCCGATCACGCACAGCAGGTCATCCACTTCCAGCACGGTACTGCCCGACGGGTGGAGCAGTTGCTGACCGCGAAACAACGCGGCGATGCGCGTGCCTTCGGGCATCTTCAGTTCGCGCAGGGCGGCGCCGATGCACCATTTTTCCGCGCCCAGGCGATAGACGAACAGCTCCCACTCGCTGGTGATGTGCACTTCGAGGGCCGAGCGGGAGATCGGTGCCGGGTCCGGCGGCACGGTGACCTTGAGCAGCTTGGCCACCCACGGCAGGCTGGTGCCTTGCACCAGCAGCGACACCAGCACGATGAAGAAGGCCAGGTTGAAGAACAGCTGCGCATCCGGCAGCCCGGCCATCAATGGGAACACCGCCAGAATGATCGGTACCGCGCCGCGCAGTCCGACCCAGGAGATGAATGCCTTTTCTCGGCCATGGAAGGCCTTGAACGGCAGCAACCCGACCATCACCGACAACGGCCGCGCGACCAGGATCATCCACAGCGCCAAGGCGAGGGCGGGCAGGGCGATGGGCAGCAGGTCGTGGGGCGTGACCAGCAGGCCCAATACCAGGAACATGCCGATCTGTGCCAGCCAGGCCATGCCGTCGAGCATGTGCAGAATGCCGTGGCGGCTACGGATCGGTTTGTTGCCCATGACCAGACCGCACAGGTAGACGGCGAGGAAGCCGCTGCCGTGCAGGGCGTTGGTCAAGGCGAACACCAGCAGCCCGCCCGCCACCACCAGGATCGGGTACAGGCCGGTGGCCAGGTTGATGCGGTTGACCAGTTGCAGCATGACCCAGCCGCCACCCAAGCCGATGACGCCGCCGATGCCGAACTCGCGCAGCAGGTGGCCCAGCAGGCCCCAATGCAAGCCGGTCTGGCCGCTGGCGATCATGTCGATCAGGGTCACGGTGAGGAACACCGCCATGGGATCGTTGCTGCCCGATTCGATTTCGAGCGTTGCGGTCACCCGCTCGTTCAGGCCCTTGCCACCCAGCAGCGAGAACACCGCCGCGGCGTCGGTGGAGCCGACGATGGCGCCGATCAACAGCCCTTGGATCATGCTCAGGTCGAACAGCCAGGCCGCCACTGCGCCGGTCAGCGCGGTGGTGATCAGCACCCCGACCGTGGCCAGCGACAGCGCCGGCCACAACGCCACGCGAAAACTTGAAACCCGTGTGCGCAAGCCGCCGTCGAGCAAAATCACTGCCAGCGCCAAGTTGCCGACCAGGTAGGCCGTCGGGTAGTTGTTGAAGATGATGCCGCCACCATCCACACCGGCGGCCATGCCGACGGCGAGGATGATCACCAGAATGGGAATGCCCAGGCGCGAGGACAGCGAACTGACCAGAATACTTGCACCCACCAGCAACGCGCCGATCAAGAACAGGCTGTTGATGAAGGTGGCGTCCAAGGGCAGTACTCCGTAAGCAGTGGCAGAACCGGCAACATGCAGGCCTCGTGCCAACGGATTCTAACCCGTGTAAACGCATGTATGTCAAAGGATTTGCCCGGCGCCGCCCATACGTCGCAGGCAAGCGCGCAGGGTCCGCGGTCCACAAACACAACGGGCGCCCTGAGGCGCCCGTTGTGTCGAACCGATCAGCTTCAATCGGTCAGCATCAGCCGATGCTCATCAAGCTGGCGTTGCCGCCGGCCGCAGCGGTGTTCACGCTCAGTGCCCGCTCGATCACCAGACGCTCCAGGCAGATCCCGGTTTCACCCTGGGACAGGCCGTGCACGCCGACGATGGCACCACCGCGTTTGGCGACTTGCTCGCAGACCGCACGCAGCTGATCGGAATCACCGTGATGCAGCACTGCGTCGAACAGCACTTCGTCCTTGTTCCACTCCGGTACCAGCTTGACCCGTGCCTGGACTTCCTTGGGCAGACGGGCGCGCACGGCCTTGCTCAAGGCATTGTCCGGCAGCACTGCGCTGGAGCCCACGGCCATCACCGCCGCCAGTTGCACCAGCAGGTCGGCTTCCACCTCGGCCAGGCACAGCACGTGCTCGCGCGGCAGGATGGTGTAGCTGTTGCGTTCACCGGTCGGGCCATCGAGCAGACGGGTCACGCCGCTCTGCGACTGAATGGCAAATTCGCCGCACAGTTGTGCCAGCTCGGCCTGCTGAGTGCTCGCGGCCCAGGCTTGCAGCGCCTGCAACGGCTTGCCCAGGGCATCGCGCAGGCGCACATCCGGAGCGATCCCGGCGTCGCTGCGCTGGAAAGACTGCGCGATGGCATCGTTGGGTCGGGTCGACAGCAGGCGGTACAGGTACAGCGGACCACCGGCCTTGGGACCGGTACCCGACAAGCCTTCGCCGCCGAACGGCTGCACACCCACCACAGCACCGACGATGTTGCGGTTGACGTAGACGTTGCCGGCATGGACGTTATCGATCACCTTGGCGATGGTCTCGTCGATGCGCGTGTGCACGCCCAGGGTCAGGCCATAGCCGGAAGCGTTGATCTGAGCGATCAACTGATCCAGATCGCGACGCTTGTAGCGCACCACGTGCAGCACGGGACCGAAGATCTCGCGTTGCAGCTCATCGAAGCTTTCCAGTTCGATCAGGGTCGGCATGACGAAGGTGCCGCGCTTGATCTCGGCGCTGTCGGCAATGGCCATCTGGTAGACGTCACGGCCTTTGTCGCGCATCCCCTGGATGTGTTTCTCGATACCGGCCTTGGCCTCGGCGTCGATCACCGGGCCGATGTCCACGCTCAGACGCTCGGGGTTGCCCAGGCGTGCTTCGGCCATGGCGCCCTTGAGCATCTCGATCACACGGTCAGCGGAATCTTCCTGCAGGCAGAGCACGCGCAGGGCCGAGCAACGCTGGCCGGCGGAGTCGAATGCCGAGGACACCACATCGATCACCACCTGTTCGGTCAGCGCCGAGGAATCGACGATCATCGCGTTCTGGCCACCGGTTTCGGCGATCAATGGAATCGGACGCCCTTGCGCATCCAGACGTCCGGCAATATTCCGCTGCAGCAGCCGCGCCACCTCGGTGGAGCCGGTGAACATCACGCCTTTGACCCGCTCATCGCCCACCAGCCGTGCGCCGACGGTTTCACCGCGGCCCGGCAGCAGTTGCAGCACGCCCTCCGGAATGCCGGCATCGAGCAGCAGGCGCACGGCCTGAGCGGCCACCAACGGGGTTTGCTCCGCAGGTTTGGCCAGCACCGGGTTGCCTGCGGCCAGCGCCGCAGCCACCTGACCGGTGAAGATCGCCAGCGGGAAGTTCCACGGGCTGATGCACACCACCGGCCCCAATGGGCGATGGGCGTCGTTGTTGAAGTCATTGCGCGCCTGCACCGCGTAGTAGCGCAGGAAGTCCACGGCTTCACGCACCTCGGCAATGGCGTTGGCGAAGGTCTTGCCGGCCTCGCGGGCGAGCAGGCCCATCAGCGGCTGGATCTCGGCTTCCATCAGATCCGCGGCACGCTCCAGCACGGCGGCACGCTCGGCCGGCGGGGTGGCCTGCCAGATCGGGCCGTTGATCAGCGCACACTGAATGGCGTTGTCGACGTCGGTGACCGTAGCCTCCTGGACATGGCCGACCACGTCGCGCAGGTCGGACGGGTTCAGCACCGGCTGGGCCGGTTCGTTGCTGGCCTCGCAGCCCAGCAGCGGCAGGGCTTTCCAGTCGTTGTGAGCCGTGGCCAGCAGGGCGGACGACAGCGATGCGAGGCGATGTTCGTTGGCCATGTCGATGCCGGCCGAGTTGGCCCGGTCGCTGCCGTACAGATCGCGCGGCAGGGGGATGCGCGGGTGCGGCAAGCCGAACTGGCCTTCCTGGGTCGCCATCCGCTCGATGGTGGCCACCGGGTCGGCAACCAGCTCCTGAATGGAGATGGACTGATCGGCGATACGGTTGACGAACGAGGTGTTGGCGCCGTTCTCCAGCAAGCGACGAACCAGGTAGGCCAGCAGCGTTTCATGGGTGCCGACCGGTGCGTACACACGGCACGGGCGGTTCAGCTTGCCGTCGGCGACCTTGCCCACGACCTGCTCGTACAGCGGTTCGCCCATGCCGTGCAGGCACTGGAATTCGTACTGGCCGGGGTAATAGTTCTGACCGGCAATGTGGTAGATGGCGGCCAGGGTATGGGCGTTGTGGGTCGCGAACTGCGGGTAGATGACTTCCGGCACCGACAGCAGCTTGCGCGCGCAGGCCACATAGGACACGTCGGTGTACACCTTGCGGGTGTACACCGGGTAGCCTTCCAGGCCCTCGACCTGGGCGCGCTTGATCTCGCTGTCCCAGTAGGCGCCTTTCACCAGGCGGATCATCAGGCGATGACGGCTGCGACGAGCCAGGTCGATGACGTAGTCGATCACGTACGGGCAGCGCTTCTGGTAGGCCTGGATGACGAAGCCGATACCGTTCCAGCCGGTCAGCTGCGGCTCGAAGCACAGGCGTTCGAGCAGGTCCAGCGACAGCTCCAGGCGGTCGGCCTCCTCGGCGTCGATGTTCAGGCCGATGTCGTATTGCTTGGCCAGCAGGGTCAGCGACAGCAGGCGCGGGTACAGCTCTTCCATTACGCGCTCGTACTGGGCCCGGCTGTAGCGCGGATGCAGCGCCGACAGCTTGATCGAGATGCCGGGACCTTCATAGATACCGCGGCCGTGGGAAGCCTTGCCGATCGAGTGGATCGCCTGCTCGTAGGAGGCCAGGTATTTCTGTGCGTCGTGCTCGGTCAGCGCCGCCTCGCCCAGCATGTCGTAAGAGTAGCGGAAACCCTTGCTCTCGAATTTGCTGGCGTTGGCCAGGGCCTCGCCGATGGTTTCGCCGGTGACGAACTGCTCGCCCATCAGGCGCATGGCCATGTCGACGCCCTTGCGAATCATCGGCTCGCCGCTCTTGCCGATGATGCGGCTGAGCGACGACGACAGGCCTGATTCATTGTGCGTGGACACCAGCTTGCCGGTCAGCAGCAGGCCCCAGGTCGCGGCGTTGACGAACAGCGACGGGCTGTTGCCCAGGTGCGGGTGCCAGTTGCCGGTGCTGATCTTGTCGCGGATCAACGCATCGCGGGTGCCCTTGTCGGGGATGCGCAGCAGTGCTTCGGCCAGGCACATCAAGGCCACGCCTTCCTGGGAGCTGAGCGAGAATTCCTGCAGCAGGCCCTGAACGATCCCGGCACGACCGCCCGCGCTTTTCTGGTTGCGCAGCTTCTCGGCGATGCGCGCCGCCAGCTTGTTGGTGGCATCGGCCATGTCGGCCGGCAGGCGTGCCTGCTCCAGCAGCATCGGCACCACTTCAGGCTCGGGGCGACGATAGGCGCCAGTGATCGCGGCGCGCAGTACCGACTGCGGCAGGATGCTTTCGGCGAATTCGAGGAAGCACTGATGGGCATGGTCGGGCTGGATGTCGCCCGCATCGTCATTGCCACTCACCCCGGCACTGGTCAGCTCGCTCAGCGTCGCGCCACCTTCCAGCTTCTCCAGGTAGTTGAAGATCGCCTGCTTGATCAACCAGTGCGGCGTACGGTCGATGGACTGCGCGCAAGCCTTGAGGCGTTCGCGGGTCGGGTCGTCCAGTTTGACGCCCAGGGTGGTGGTTGCCATTTCTTGTCCTCATCAGGGCCACGGTGCGTGGCAATAAAGCCGGCGGCAAGATTAGCCGTGCGCTTTGCCGGGTGCAACCAGGTGCAACCTCGATCTCGATGAAAGTTGCACCGCTCGACGGAAAATCTTTTTGCATGGGTTGAATCTGCACAAACCCGGTGCAGATGTGTAGCCGTAAACAGGCAAATGCTCCGAAAGGAAGCACATGCGGGGTGTTTGTCCAGATGTTTCCAAAGGTGCAACTACCTTGCCAAAAGGGTTGCGCCTGTTCGTAGAGCAGGCCTAAAGTTCGGGCCCTTCCATCCAATCGAGACGTTTTGCAATCTGCCGACCCGCACGCGAAGCGCCTGAGCGCGCTCGCTGGCTCATAAAAACAAATCAAGGAGACACCCCATGAGTGTCAGCAACCCCACGCTGATCACCTTCGTGATCTACATCGCTGCCATGGTCCTGATCGGACTGTTCGCCTACCGATCCACCAACAATCTTTCCGACTACATTCTCGGCGGACGCAGCCTTGGCAGCGTGGTCACGGCGCTGTCCGCCGGTGCCTCGGACATGAGCGGCTGGCTGCTCATGGGCCTGCCGGGGGCGATCTACATGTCCGGCCTTTCGGAGGGCTGGATCGCCATCGGCCTGATCATCGGCGCCTATCTGAACTGGTTGTTCGTCGCGGGCCGGCTACGCGTGCAGACCGAACACAACGGCGACGCGCTGACCTTGCCGGACTATTTCGCCGGGCGCTTCGAAGACACCAGCGGTCTGTTGCGGATCATCTCTGCGGTCGTGATCCTGGTGTTCTTCACCATCTATTGCGCATCCGGCATCGTCGCCGGCGCGCGGTTGTTCGAAAGCACCTTCGGCATGTCCTATGAATCGGCCTTGTGGGCTGGCGCCGCGGCGACCATCGCCTACACCTTCGTCGGCGGCTTCCTGGCGGTGAGCTGGACCGACACCGTGCAGGCCACCCTGATGATCTTCGCCCTGATCCTCACGCCCATCGTCGTAGTGCTGGCCACCGGCGGTGTCGACACGGCGTTCCTGGCCATCGAGGCGCAGAACCCGGCCAACTTCGACATGCTGCGCGGCACCACTTTCATCGGCATCGTTTCGCTGTTGGGTTGGGGCCTTGGCTACTTTGGCCAACCGCATATCCTGGCCCGCTTCATGGCCGCCGACTCGGTGAAGTCCATTGCCAAGGCCCGGCGCATTTCCATGACCTGGATGATCCTCTGCCTGGGCGGCACCGTGGCCGTGGGCTTTTTCGGCATCGCCTATTTCTCTGCCAACCCCGGGCTGGCAGGTGCAGTCAATGAAAACCACGAGCGGGTGTTCATCGAACTGGCCAAGATCCTCTTCAACCCGTGGATTGCCGGCGTGCTGCTGTCGGCCATCCTGGCGGCAGTGATGAGCACCCTCAGCTGCCAGTTGCTGGTGTGCTCCAGTGCCCTGACCGAGGACTTCTACAAAGCGTTCCTGCGCAAGGGCGCGTCTCAGCGCGAGTTGGTCTGGGTCGGCCGCATGATGGTGCTGCTGGTGGCGCTTGTCGCGATCTGGCTGGCGTCCAATCCCGACAATCGCGTGCTGGGTCTGGTCAGCTATGCCTGGGCAGGATTCGGCGCGGCGTTCGGGCCGGTGGTGCTGATTTCGGTGGTCTGGAAAGGCATGACCCGCAACGGCGCCCTGGCCGGCATTCTGGTGGGCGCGGTGACGGTGATCCTGTGGAAACACTTCGAGCTGCTGGGGTTGTACGAGATCATTCCGGGCTTCGCGTTTGCCAGCCTGGCCATCGTGATCGTCAGCAAGCTGGGCCATGGTCCGTCACCGGCCATGATCAGCCGCTTCGAACGCGCCGAGGCGGCTTTCCACCAAGGCAAGTGATGCAGTGCCTGGGCGATCGCCTTCGCGGGCAGAGCCCGCTCCCACATGTTCTCCGCCGTCCTGTGGGAGCGGGGCGGGCGGCTGAGCCCTCTGCCCGCCAAAGGGTCACCGCAAAAATTCTGTCTGAAATGCTAGACTCCTGCCCATCTGCAGGAGTCCCCATGAACTATCGTCATGCCTTCCACGCCGGCAATCACGCCGACGTGTTCAAACATATCGTCCTCACCCGGTTGGTTGCGCTGATGTCGCGCAAGGAACAGCCGTTCGCCTATATCGACACCCATGCCGGCCTCGGCCTGTACGACCTGAGCGGCGACCAGGCGACCCGCACCGGTGAATGGCTCGAAGGCATCGCCCGCCTGTGGCAAGCCACCGACCGCCCCGCGCTGACGGACGACTACGTCAAGGTGATCAACCGCCTCAACGCCGAAGGCGAGCTGCGTTACTACCCAGGGTCGCCCGAACTGGCGCGGCGGCTGATGCGCCAGCAGGACCGCGTGCTGCTCAACGAAAAGCACCCGGACGATGGCCAGTTGCTCAAGGACAACATGAAGAAAGACCCGCGGGTTGCGGTGCACCTGGGCGAGGGCTGGCACGTGCCGCGAGCCTTGCTGCCCGTGGCCGAAAAGCGCGCGGTGATGCTGATCGATCCGCCATTCGAACAGCTGGACGAGTTGCAGCGCTGCGCCAAGGCCATGAAGGAAACCATCGGCCGCATGCGCCAGACCGTGGCCGCCATCTGGTACCCGATCAAGGACGATTCGCGCGCCCTCAAGCGCTTCTACCAGGAACTCACCAGCAGCGGCGCGCCCAAGCTTCTGCGCGTAGAGCTGCTGGTGCACCCGCTGGACACGCCACAGAGCCTGAACGGCTCGGGCCTGGTCATTTCCAACCCACCATGGGGGCTGGAAGAAGAGCTCAACACGCTGATGCCCTGGTTGGCCAATCTGCTCGGCCAGAGCCAGGGTGGCTGGAAGATGGACTGGCTGATCGCCGAATGACCCTCAGGGAGTGAGGCACACCCCGGTTCCGCCCAGCCCGCAATAGCCCTGCGGGTTCTTGGCCAGGTACTGCTGGTGATACGCCTCGGCGTAGTAGAAGGTCGGCGCCGGTTCGATCTGTGTGGTGATCTCACCGTGTCCGGCTGCGGTCAGCTCGGCCTGGAAAGCCTCGCGGGTCGCCTCTGCGGCGGCCAGTTGCTGCGGGCTTGTGCAGTAGATCACCGAGCGGTACTGAGTCCCGATGTCGTTGCCCTGGCGCATGCCCTGGGTCGGGTTGTGCGACTCCCAGAAGACCTTCAGCAACGCTTCGTAGGACGTCACCTGCGGGTCGAACACCACCAGCACCACTTCACTGTGCCCGGTCAGGCCCGAGCAGGTTTCCTCGTAGGTCGGGTTGGGCGTCATACCGCCGGCGTAGCCTGCCGCCGTGGTGTACACGCCAGGCTGCTGCCACAAGCGACGTTCCGCGCCCCAGAAACATCCGAGGCCGAAAATTGCCGTTTCCAGTCCCTCGGGAAAGGGACCCTGCAGCGGCTTGCCGTTGACGAAGTGCGCCTCCGGTACACTGATCGCGGTGTCCCGGCCGGGCAGGGCCTGTTGCGCGGTGGGCAAGTCTTGTTTCTTCACCAGAATTTCCGAACGCAGGACCATCGTGCTGTTCCTCTCTCGTGTGCGGGCAAACCCTCAGACCTGCAGTTTGCCCGAATTCGCCAAGAACGTCAGACCGCCGGGCCGCGGGGGTAGCGTTTGAGCCGTTCGATCAGCTCGGCGCCGGGAATCGGCTTGTCGAACAGATAGCCCTGGCCCACATCGCAGCGCTGACGGCGCAGGAATGCCAGTTGCTCGGCGGTCTCGATGCCCTCGGCCACCACCTTGAGCTTGAGGTTGTGCGCCATGGCGATCACGGCCGAGGTGATCTCCATGTCGTCCTGGTTGTCCGGGATCTCGTGGATGAAGCTGCGATCGATCTTGATCACATCGATGGGGAATTTCTTCAGGTAGCTGAGCGAAGAATAGCCGGTGCCGAAGTCGTCCATGGCCAAGGTGAGGCCCAGGCGCTTGAGCTGGTCGAGTTGCTGATGGGTGTCCACGGTGGCTTCCAGCAGCAAGCCTTCGGTCAACTCCAGCTCCAGCAACGAGGCGTCCAGCGCTTCTTCTTGCAGAATATTGGCGATGGAAGCAACCAAGTCGGGGTCGGAAAACTGCTTGGGCGACAGGTTGATCGCCACCTGCAGGCGACCGAGGCCAGCGGCGGTCATGGCCTTGCTCATGCGACAGGCCTGCCGGGCGATCCACTTGCCGATGGGGATGATCAAGCCGGTCTCTTCGGCCACGCTGATGAACTGATCGGGCCGGATCATGCCTTTTTCCGGATGGTTCCAGCGCAACAGCGCCTCCATGCCTAGCAGGCGACCCGAGCGTAGGCAGAGTTTGGGCTGGTAGAACACGTCCAGTTCATTCTGGGTCAAGGCGCGCCGCAGGTTGTTTTCCACGAACAGCTTGTAGCTGGCCTCGGCGTTCAGCGCTTCGGTGAACACCTGCACCTGGTGCTTGCCGTTGGCCTTGGCCTTGTGCAGGGCAAGGCCGGCGTTTTTCATCAGGGTCTGCGGGTCGCGCCCGTGCAGCGGCGCACAGGCCAGGCCCACGGAGCCGGTGACGTTGATCAACTGGTTGTCCACGAACATCGGCTTATCGAGGGTCAGCAGCACCTGCTGGGCGATACGCTGGCCGGCCTCCAGGTCGGTATCGTGCAGCAGCACGGCGAACTCGTTGCTGGCAAAGCGTGCCAGGCTGCCGGCCGGGCTCAGGCTGTTGCGCAGGCGACGCGACAGGCTGACCAACAGCTTGTCACCGGTCTGGTGGCCGAGGCTGTCGTTGATCCGCTTGAAATTATCGATGTCCACCAGCATCAGGCTGATCGGCCGGTCGCTGTCGTGAGCGAAGCTTTCGTCCAGGCTGCGGATGAACGCCGGGCGGTTGCCCAGATTGGTCAGGTTGTCGGTATAAGCCAGACGCTCGATGCGTTGCTGGGCCAGCTTGCTTTGGGTGATGTCCTCATAGATACCGATGTAGTGGGTCAGTTCACGGTCATCGCCGTAGACCTTGGAGATCGACAGCTGCCCCCAATAGGGCTCCAGGTTCTTGCGCCGGCTCTTGAATTCGCCTTGCCAGCTGTTGCCGTTGGCCAGGCTCGATGGTGCGTCGAACAGCAGTTCACTGAGGTTTTCCAGAGCCGGTAGATCCGCCAGGCGCTTGCCGTGGACTTCCTCGGTGCTGTACTGGGTGATCGCGGTGAAGCTGGGATTGACGTACTCCACAACGCCATCGCAATTGACCAGCAAAAAGGCATTGGCACTCTGTTCCACCGCACGTTGAAACAGATTCAAGGCGCTGGTGGCAGCGCGGCGGTCATGGTTGTTGATCACCTGGGCGAATTGGTCGGCAAGCTCGCCGGCGAAGGCAATCTCGTCGGCGCGCCAGACACGTCCGCCGCCACTCTGCTCCAGGCACAGGACACCGACCACTTGACCGTCGATGCGGATACTGGCATCGAGCACGGAGTGGACGTCGCGCAGCGCCAGCAACGGCGCCAACTGGCACGTGCGCCGATCGGTGGCTACATCGCTGGCGTCGATAGCGCGACTGGTGTGCAGCGCCGTCAGATAGTCCGGGTAGTCGCTCAGGTCTACCGCCTGCGGGCAGCCATGGGCCTGGCGCTCGCGATAGTAGGCAGTAATGGGCAGCAATTGCTGACCCTGCAAATTCCACAGGCTGGCGCAATCCACGGCATAGATGTCACAGGCGTTGCGCGTGATCAGCTCCGCCGCTTCGAGCAAAGGCTTGTGAGTGCCGTAGCGCTGCTGGGCCAGGCTCAGGATCAAGGCCTGCTGGGCGCTGGCGCGCTCAAGATGTTGCAATTGTTCGCGTTGCGCCAACTGGTTCAGTTCAAGCGCCATCTGCAACGGACCGCTCACGTCGTTTGGCTGCGCAGCATTGTCGGACACGCTATCGACGGCATCGTCAACGACCACCAGGTAGCCGCGCAACAGCTGTCGATTGCGTTGGCGAAACGCCTCGCCCAACTCCATCAGGTGCAAGCTGCCTTGGTTGCTGTGCAGGGTATAGCGCACGACGTAATGGGTGCTGTCGACCAATTGCGCCTGAATGGCATCGTGCAGACGATGACGGGCCGCCGGCTCCATCAGGCACGCATACGGCGAGCCGGTCAGGGAGCACAGCTCCGCCGCCGGCAGGCCAAAGACGCGCTCGCAGTTCGGATCCAGGAAAAGCAAGGCCCAACTGGCCTCGTTCAGCCGCTCGAAACGCAGCATGCCCAGGCGCGAGGGCACCGGCAACTGCGTCACTACCTCGGCCACCATGCGGTTGGCGGCATCGGGCTGGCTTTTCATTGAACACTCGCTTCAAGAGTACTGGTCGCGCAGAGACGACAATCCCTACAGGCTGGGGTCCCTACAGGCTCGCGCGTGGGGCAAGGTTGCATCATGGCGCTCGGGCTTACAAGCGATACAGTGGCTCGGTGCTTCCATGTTGTCGGCAGGCGCACAAAATTCTGGAATTGGATCCGAAAATACCGGGTGATGAAGGCATCTACCGTATGGGTTGCGTGCGAATAATGAACTTCGGGGTCAAATTCGGGGCAAAAAAAACCCACCGCGAGGTGGGTTTTTCTTATCCGGCCAGCCTTACAGCAGCATGGTACGGATGTCGGTCAGCAGCTCGCCCAGACGCTTGGTGAAGCGGGCAGCGGCGGCGCCGTTGATCACGCGGTGATCGTAGGACAGCGACAGCGGCAGCATCAGCTTGGGCTGGAACGCCTTGCCATCCCAAACAGGCTGGATGGTGGCCTTGGAAACACCCAGGATCGCCACTTCCGGCGCGTTGACGATCGGCGTGAAGCCGGTGCCGCCAATGTGCCCGAGGCTGGAAATGGTGAAGCAGGCGCCTTGCATGTCGTCGGCCGAGAGCTTCTTGGTCCGGGCTTTTTCAGCCAGGGCCGCGGCTTCAGCTGCCAGTTGCAGCAGGCTCTTCTGGTCGACGTTCTTGATCACCGGTACCAGCAGGCCATCCGGCGTATCGACCGCGAAGCCGACGTTGACGTACTTCTTGCGGATGATCGCCTTGCCGCTAGGGGCCAGCGAAGCATTGAAGTCCGGCAGTTCCTTGAGCAGGTGCGCGCAGGCCTTGAGCAGCAACGGCAGCACGGTCAGCTTGACGCCGGCCTTTTCCGCCACGGCTTTCTGCGCCACGCGGAACGCTTCCAGCTCGGTGATATCGGCCTGGTCGAACTGGGTCACGTGCGGCACGTTCAGCCAGCTGCGGTGCAGGTTGGTGGCACCGGCCTGCATCAGGCGGGTCATCGGCACTTCTTCGGTTTCACCGAAGCGGCTGAAGTCGACGACTGGAATCGGCGGAATGCCCGCACCACCGGTAGCGCCGGCCGCAGCGGCCGGTGCTTCCTTGGCCTTCTGCATCATCGCCTTGACGTAGACCTGCACGTCTTCCTTGAGGATGCGGCCGTGTGGGCCTGTCGGGCTCACCGCGCTCAATTCGACGCCGAACTCGCGCGCCAACTGGCGAACGGCCGGGCCGGCATGAACCTTGGCGCCGGCGGGCTTGGCCGGTGCGGCAGCAGGCTTTTCAGCGGCAGCAGCAGGTGCAGGTGCGGCAGCTGGTTTCGATTCGGCGGGTGCAGGGGCAGGGGCTGCCGCCTGGGCAGGCGCCGCAGGTGCAGCGCCAGCCACTTTCAGCTTGAGGATCAGATCGCCGGTACCGACTTCGTCTTCCAGCTTGACGCTGATGCTTTCGACCACGCCGGCAGCCGGAGAAGGAATCTCCATGCTGGCCTTGTCCGATTCCAGAGTGATCAGCGATTGATCGGCCTCGACCGTGTCGCCGGCCTTGACCAGTACTTCGATGATCTTGGCTTTGCCAGCCGAACCGATGTCCGGCACATGGATGTCCTGCACGCTGTCGCCGGCAGACGCTGCGGCCGGCTTTTCAGCCGGTGCAGGCGCCGCCGCGGCAGGCGCGGGAGCAGCGGCGGCCGGGGCAGCAGCGGGGGCTGCGCCTTCGACAGTCAGCTTGAGGATCAGGTCACCGGTGCCGACTTCGTCGTTCAGGTTGACGCTGATGCTCTCCACCACGCCTGCGGCAGGCGAAGGGATCTCCATGCTCGCCTTGTCCGATTCCAGAGTGATCAAGGACTGATCGGCGGTGACGGTGTCACCCACCTTCACCGAAATCTCGATGATCTGCGCCTTGCCCGACGAACCGATGTCCGGCACGTGGATGTCCTGGCTCGAAGAGGCGGCAGCGGGAGCGGCGGCCGGGGCAGCGGCAGGCGTGGCCTCGGCTTTCTCTTCCAGCTTGGGCGCGGCGGCAGGCTCGGAAGCCTGGGGCGCTTCTTCAGCACCCTCGACGTCCAGCTCCAGCAGTTCGTCGCCTTCTTTCAGGCGGTCGCCCAGCTTGACCTTGATGCTTTTGACGACGCCCGCCTTGGGCGCCGGCACTTCCATGCTGGCCTTGTCCGACTCGAGGGTCAGCAGACTCTGCTCGGCCTCGATGCGGTCGCCGACCTTGACCAGCAATTCAATGACTTCACCTTCACCGCTGCCGATGTCAGGTACGCGAATGAGTTCGCTCACAAAAAATCTCCTCAGCAGTCCAGTGGGTTGCGTTTGTCAGGGTCGATACCGAACTTGACGATGGCCTCGGCCACCACCTTGGCTTCGATATCGCCGCGATCTGCCAAGGCTTCCAGGGCAGCCAGCACGACGAAGTTGCGGTCCACTTCGAAGAAGTGACGCAGCTTCTTGCGGCTGTCGCTGCGACCGAAGCCATCGGTACCCAGGACTTTGAATTCCTTGGAAGGAACCCACTGACGAATCTGCTCGGCGAACAGTTTCATGTAGTCGGTCGACGCGATGACCGGACCTTTACGGCCGCTCAGGCATTCTTCGACGTAGGTGGTCTGCGGCTTCTGCCCAGGGTGCAGGCGGTTCGAGCGTTCCACGGCCAGGCCGTCGCGGCGCAGTTCGTTGAAGCTGGTGACGCTCCATACGTCGGCTGCGACGTTGAACTCTTCGCGCAGGATCTTCGCCGCTTCGCGGACTTCACGCAGGATGGTGCCCGAACCCAGCAACTGGACGTGGTGCGCCGCTTCCTTGGTGTCTTCCTCGAGCAGGTACATGCCCTTGATGATGCCTTCCTCGGCGCCGGCCGGGATGGCAGGCTGGGTGTAGGCTTCGTTCATCACGGTGATGTAGTAGAAGATGTCCTGTTGCTCTTCGGTCATCTTCTTCATGCCGTCCTGAATGATCACCGCCAGCTCGTAGCCGTAGGTAGGGTCATAGGTGCGGCAGTTCGGGATGGTCGCGGCAAGCAGATGGCTGTGGCCGTCTTCGTGCTGCAGGCCTTCGCCGTTCAAGGTGGTCCGGCCGGCGGTGCCGCCGATCAGGAAGCCACGGGTACGGCTGTCGCCGGCGGCCCAGGCCAGGTCGCCGATACGCTGGAAACCGAACATCGAGTAGAAGATGTAGAACGGCAGCATCGGCTGGTTATGGTTGCTGTACGAGGTACCAGCAGCGATGAACGACGACATGGCGCCGGCTTCGTTGATGCCTTCCTCGAGGATCTGGCCCTTCTTGTCCTCGCGATAGAACATCACCTGGTCTTTGTCGACGGGATCGTACAGCTGGCCGACGGAAGAGTAGATGCCCAGCTGGCGGAACATGCCTTCCATACCGAAGGTGCGGGCTTCGTCCGGGATGATCGGGACGATGCGCTGACCGATTTCCTTGTCCTTGACCAGCTGCGACAGGATCCGCACGAAAGCCATGGTGGTGGAGATTTCACGGTCGCCCGAACCGTCCAGGATCGCCTTGAGGGTTTCCAGTGGCGGGGTCGGAACGCTGAAGCTCTTGGCCCGGCGCTGCGGCACGAAACCGCCCAGGGCAGCACGGCGCTCGCTCAGGTAGCGCGCTTCGGCGCTGCCTTCTTCAGGCTTGTAGAACGGCAGGCTTTCCAGGTCCTGGTCCTTGACCGGGATGTCGAAGCGGTCGCGGAATTTGCGCAGGCTGTCGACGTCGACCTTCTTGGTGTTGTGCGCGGTGTTCTTGGCTTCGCCTGCACCGGTGCCGTAGCCCTTGATGGTCTTGGCCAGGATGACGGTCGGCTGTTCCTTGTGGTTCACCGCCTGATGGTAGGCCGCATAGACCTTGTACGGGTCGTGGCCACCACGGTTGAGCTTCCAGATCTCGTCGTCGGACAGGTCGGCGACCATGGCCTTGAGTTCCGGAGTATTGAAGAAGTGCTCACGGACGAACGCGCCGTCCTTGGCCTTGTAGTTCTGGTACTCGCCGTCGATGACTTCGTCCATGCGACGCTGCAGGATACCGTCGACGTCCTTGGCCAGCAGTGGGTCCCAGAAACGGCCCCAAACCACTTTGTTGACGTTCCAGCCACCGCCGCGGAACACGCCTTCGAGTTCCTGGATGATCTTGCCGTTGCCGCGAACCGGGCCGTCGAGGCGCTGCAGGTTGCAGTTGATGACGAAGATCAGGTTGTCCAGCTTCTCGCGGCCTGCCAGGGAGATCGCACCCAGGGATTCGGGCTCGTCGCACTCGCCGTCGCCCATGAAGCACCAGATCTTCTGCTTGCCGGCCGGGATGTAGCCGCGCGCTTCCATGTACTTCATGAAGCGTGCCTGGTAGATCGCCTGGATCGGACCCAGACCCATGGAAACGGTCGGGAACTGCCAGAAATCAGGCATCAGCCAAGGGTGCGGGTACGAGGACAGGCCTTTGCCGTCCACTTCCTGGCGGAAGTTGTTCATCTGGTCTTCGCTGATGCGGCCTTCCATGAAGGCGCGTGCGTAGACACCAGGCGAGGCGTGGCCCTGGAAGTAGATGAGGTCGCCGCCGTGTTCGTCGGTCGGCGCCTGGAAGAAGTAGTTGAAGCCGATGTCGTACAGGGTCGCGCTGGAGGCGAAGCTGGAGATGTGGCCGCCCAGATCCGGGTCGCGCAGGTTGGTCCGGACCACCATCGCCAGTGCGTTCCAACGCACCAACGAGCGAATGCGGCGTTCCATGAACAGGTCGCCAGGCATGCGTGCTTCGTGGGTGACGGGGATGGTGTTGCGGTACGGCGTGGTGATGGCGTAAGGAAGTTGTGAGCCACTGCGGGTGGCCAACTCACCCATGCGGGTCATCAGGTAGTGAGCGCGGTCTTCGCCTTCTTTGTCGAGGACCGACTCCAGGGCATCCAGCCATTCCTGGGTTTCGACGGGATCGAGGTCTTGCATGGCTTGCTCCAGGGCGGAAAGGCTTCCAGAATCGAAGCCTGAGTTTGCGACTGGCCTTGTGGGCAGACGATATTGAATTCTTGGATTACCGGCAGCTTTTCCGGCGCGCCGTAGTTTTACTACAAATCCCTGCCCTTTTCATGCCCTTGCGGGTGGAGGGCAGCGGGGGAAACACAGGATACAGGCTTTTGGCCCCCTGTCCGGTTGTGGCTTGCATCGCAACCTGTGATCGAATGTATTCGACTGCAGGCTGTGCTGGAGATAATTCTGCCAAGTTCAGTCGGGATTTAGCTATTTATCACCTTTGTTCGACAGTTCAGGGACAGATGAACCTGTCTATACAGACCTTTACTGGGCTCTTCACGCTGCACAAGGATAGACCATGAACCTGCCTTTGCTGGTCGAAATTCCGGCCGTTCTCATGCCTTTGGTGTCGCGCAATCGCGAGTCGTTCCAGGCTGCTGTGGTGGGGGCTGAGGGCCTCTTCGCGGGCAGAGCCCGCTCCCACAGTGTGCGTGGTGTTGCTGAAGTCCATGTGGGAGCGGGGCGGGCGGCTGAGCCCTCTGCCCGCGAAGAGGCCCTCCCAGTCACCACACCTTTGGACTGGCCCACCGACCGCTGGCAACAATGGGACCGCGTCACCACAGCCAGCGACTTCGTCCTGCAGCAAGCCATCCAGAACCCCGCCATGCTGCTCGACCTCATCGCCAGCGGCGATCTGGACCGACCCTTCAAGCCTGGTGAATTGCGCGAACAGATCGCCCAGGCCGTGGCCCAGGCAGACAGTGAAGACGAACTGGCGCGCACCCTGCGGCGCCAGCGTGCGCGACAACAGGTGCGCATAATCTGGCGTGACCTCAACCGTCTGGCCGACCTGGTGCAGACCTGCCGCGACCTGTCGGACATGGCCGACGCCTGCATCGACCAGGCCTACCAATGGCTGTACCCGCGCCACTGCCAGCAGTTCGGTACGCCCATGGGCCGGCGCAGCGGCGAGCAACAGCACATGGTCGTGCTGGGCATGGGCAAGCTGGGCGCGGTGGAGCTGAACCTGTCGTCCGACATCGACCTGATCTTCGGTTACCCCGAAGGCGGCGAAACCCAAGGGGTCAAGCGTCCGCTCGACAATCAGGAGTTCTTCATCCGGCTAGGCCAGCGCCTGATCAAGGCCCTGGACCCGATCACCGTCGACGGTTTCGTCTTCCGCGTCGACATGCGCCTGCGCCCCTATGGCTCATCCGGCGCTCTGGTGCTCAGCTTCAACGCGCTGGAACAGTATTACCAGGACCAGGGGCGCGACTGGGAACGCTACGCCATGATCAAGGCGCGCGTGGTGGCCGGCGACCAGCAGGCCGGTGCGCAGTTGCTCGACCTTTTACGACCGTTCGTCTACCGCCGCTACCTGGACTTTTCGGCCATCGACGCGTTGCGCACCATGAAGCAGTTGATCCAGCAGGAAGTGCGACGCAAGGGCATGGCCGACAACATCAAGCTGGGCTCCGGGGGCATCCGCGAAATCGAGTTCATCGCCCAGGCGTTCCAACTGATCCACGGCGGGCGTGACCTGAGCCTGCAGCAGCGACCCTTGCTCAAGGTGCTGGCGACCCTGGAGGGGCAGGGCTACCTGCCGGCTGCAGTGGTCGATGAGTTGCGCGAGGGCTATGAATTCCTGCGTTACACCGAGCACGCCATCCAGGCCATCGCCGATCGGCAGACACAGATGCTGCCCGATGACGAGCTGGACCGTGCGCGCATCGCCTTCATGATGGGCTTTGCCGACTGGTCAGCCTTCCATGAGCGCCTGATGCACTGGCGCAGCCGCACCGCCTGGCATTTCGCGCAGGTGATCGCCGACCCGGATGAAGACGCCGAGGCCAGCGATGCTCTGGTGATCGGCGGCGAATGGCTGCCGTTGTGGGAAGAAACCCACGACGCCGATTCGGCCTGCCGACAACTGCAGGAAGCCGGTTTCAGCGACGCGCGCCAGGCCCTCAAGCGCCTCGGAGACCTGCGCGCCAGCCCGCAACTGCGCGCCATGCAGCGCCTGAGCCGCGAACGTCTGGATGCTTTCATCCCGCGGCTGCTGGCCCAGGCCGTGGAACACGCCGACCCGGACCTGATCCTGGAGCGGGTCTTGCCGCTGGTGGAAGCCGTGGCACGGCGTTCGGCGTACCTGGTGCTGCTCACGGAAAACCCCGATGCGCTGCGTCGCCTGCTGACTCTGTGCGCCGCCAGCCCATGGATCGCCGAGCAGATCGCCCGCTTCCCCTTGCTGCTCGACGAATTGCTCAACGAGGCGCGCCTGTTCAACCCGCCATTGGCACCGGAGCTGGCGGCCGAGCTGCGTGAACGGCTCACCCGCATCCCCGAGGACGACCTGGAACAGCAGATGGAAGCGCTGCGTCATTTCAAGCTGGCGCACAACCTGCGCGTGGCGGCCTCGGAAATTGCCGGTGGGTTGCCGCTGATGAAGGTCAGCGATTACCTGACCTGGCTGGCCGAGGCGATTCTGGAGCAGGTGCTGGCGCTGGCCTGGCGTCAGACCGTGGCCCGCCACGGGGTACCCAAGCGGCCCGATGGCAGCGACTGCGATCCGGCGTTTGTCATCGTCGGCTATGGCAAGGTCGGCGGCATCGAACTGGGGCACGGCTCGGACCTGGACCTGGTGTTCATCCACGACGGCGACCCGAGCCTGGAAACCGATGGCGCCAAGCCGATCGACAGCGCCCAGTTCTTCACCCGCCTGGGACAGCGCATCATCCACCTGCTGACCGCGCAGACCAACTCCGGCCAGTTGTACGAGGTCGACATGCGCCTGCGCCCCTCTGGCGCGGCGGGGCTGCTGGTCAGTTCGGTGGCGGCGTTCTCGCGCTATCAGCAGACCGAGGCCTGGACCTGGGAGCACCAGGCCCTGGTGCGCGCCCGGGTGCTGGTGGGCTGTCGCCAGACCGGTGAGGCGTTCGAGCGGGTGCGCGGCGCGGTGCTGGCCAAGCCACGCGACCTGGACACCTTGCGCGCCGAGGTCAGCGACATGCGCGCGAAGATGCGCGACAACCTGGGTACGCGCCAGACTGGGGCTGGTCGCGGCGCCAATGCCTTCGAAGCTGGCCAGCGCTTTGACGTCAAGCAGGACGCCGGTGGTATCGTCGATATCGAATTTATGGTGCAATACGCGGCTCTGGCGTGGTCGGGCAAACACCCGGACCTGCTGCGTTATACCGACAACATTCGCATTCTCGAAGGCCTGGAAGAGGCCGGATTGTTGCCCGCCGCCGATGCCGGATTGCTGCGCGAAGCCTATAAAGCCTACCGCTCGGCCGCCCATCGCCAGGCCCTGCAGAAGCAGGCCGGGGTGATCCCGGGCGACCAGTTCACCGATGAACGGCGCGAGGTGATGCGGATCTGGGGTGAGCTGGGGTTGAGCTGAATTCGATGGTGCCTGTGCGGGCCTCTTCGCGGGCACCACAATAGAGCCTGCTCCACAGTTGACCGCATGTGGCGCGGGCTTTGGTGGGAGCGGGCTCTGCCCGCGAAGAGGCCCTCATGAACACCCCGACCTGCAAAACCAGCACCACCCGACTGACTGTTCTGGAAAACTATGAGAATTCTGATCATTGGGCCTAGCTGGGTCGGTGACATGGTAATGGCACAGACCCTGTTCCAGAGCCTCAAGCAACGGCACCCCGATTGCCTGATCGACGTGCTGGCACCCGAATGGAGCCGCCCGATCCTGGAGCGCATGCC
This sequence comes from Pseudomonas coleopterorum, assembly GCF_900105555.1. NCBI lineage: Bacteria > Pseudomonadati > Pseudomonadota > Gammaproteobacteria > Pseudomonadales > Pseudomonadaceae > Pseudomonas > Pseudomonas coleopterorum. Next base: position 4,226,427 of record NZ_FNTZ01000001.1, on the reverse strand, counting down.
GCAAGTGCGCGCGGCCTTGAGCTTTCCGCTCGGCCACGGCGCGCTCGAACTGGCCACGCGCCGACGCATCGGAAAAAGCCTCAAGGGTCAGTACGACCAGGCCATCCTGCTGCCCAACTCGCTGAAATCGGCGCTGGTGCCGTTCTTCGCCAGCATCCCCAAGCGCACTGGCTGGCGTGGCGAGTTTCGCTATGGCCTGCTCAACGACGTGCGCACGCTGGACAAGCAACGCTACCCGTTGATGATCGAACGCTTCATGGCCCTGGCCTTCGAGCCCGGCGCCCTGCTGCCGCAGCCGTATCCGCGCCCCGAGCTGCGCATCGACCCGGCCAGCCGCGACGCCGCGCTGGCCAAGTTCGGCCTGGCCCTGGACCGTCCGGTACTTGCCCTGTGCCCCGGCGCCGAGTTCGGCGAAGCCAAGCGCTGGCCGTCCGAACACTACGCCGAAGTGGCCGAGATCAAGATTCGCGAAGGCTGGCAGGTCTGGCTGTTCGGTTCCAAGAAGGATTTCCCGGTAGGCGAGGCCATTCGCGAGCGGCTGATTCCGGGCCTGCGCGAGGAAGCCTATAACCTGTCCGGCGAGACCGCCCTGGCCGAAGCCATCGACCTGATGTCCTGCGCCGACGCCGTGGTTTCCAACGATTCGGGCCTGATGCACGTGGCTGCCGCGCTCAACCGACCGCTGGTGGCGGTGTACGGCTCGACCTCGCCCGGCTTCACGCCACCCTTGGCGGAAAAGGTCGAAGTGGTACGCCTGGGCCTGGACTGCAGCCCGTGTTTCGACCGCACCTGCCGCTTCGGCCACTACAATTGCCTGCGCCTGCTGGAACCCCAGCGGGTTGCCGATGCGTTGCAGCAGGTGGAAGGGCCGGCCACGGTCGAACTGACAGTCAAGGCGGAATGAATTGCGGGTACTGCTGATCAAGACCTCGTCCATGGGCGACGTCATTCATACCCTTCCGGCCCTGACCGATGCGGCCCGAGCCGTGCCGGGCATCCGTTTCGACTGGGTGGTGGAGGAGGGCTTCGCCGAGATTCCGAAATGGCATCCGGCCGTGGACACGGTCATTCCGGTGGCCATCCGTCGCTGGCGCAAGAACCTCTGGCAGGCCTACAAGAGCGGTGAATTCAAGCAACTGCGTCAGCGCCTGCGCGCCAACCGCTACGACCTGGTGATCGATGCCCAGGGGTTGCTCAAGAGCGCCTGGCTCACACGCCTGGTCAAGGCCCCGGTGGCTGGCCTCGACAAGGGCTCGGCGCGCGAAGGCCTGGCCAGTCGGTTCTATCATCGGCGTCTGGCGGTCGCGCGTGGCCAGCATGCGGTCGAACGCGTGCGCCAGCTGTTCGCCCTGGCGTTGGGCTATGATCTGCCCGAAGGCACCGGCGACTATGGCCTCAACCGTCTGCAATGGCGCGATCTGATTCCTGGCCCGGCGTTCGTGGTGTTCCTGCACGGCACCACCTGGGACACCAAGCACTGGCCGGAAATCTACTGGCGCGAGCTGGCCGAACGCCTTGGCCATGCTCACATCCAGGTGCGCTTGCCGTGGGGCAACGAAGCCGAACAGGCGCGCGCGCAACGCATTGCCGCCGGCCTGAAGAACTGCGTCGTGCTGCCCAGGTTGAATCTGGCCGGGATGGCGCAGACCCTGGCCGAGGCCCGTGCCTGCGTGGCGGTCGACACCGGCCTTGGTCATCTGGCCGCCGCCCTGGACGTGCCGACCATCTCCCTGTTCGGGCCGACCAACGTCGGCCTGACCGGCGCCTACGGTCGCAGCCAGGTCCACCTGGCCAGCGATTACCCGTCGTGCGCACCCTGCATGCAGAAAAAATGTACCTACCAGCCGACGCCGGATGACCAGCGTCGGTTCGATCTCAAACGCGAGTGGCCGCTGTGTTTCACCCGGCTCAATCCCGAGCGCGTGGCAAGCCGATTGAGCGCCGTGTTACTGGCCGAGGATCTTCGTTGATGCAACTGGCATTCGTGCTCTACAAATATTTTCCCTTCGGTGGCCTGCAGCGCGACTTCATGCGCATTGCCCTGGAATGCCAGCGCCGTGGCCACAGCATCCGCGTCTACACGCTGATCTGGGAGGGCGAGGTGCCCGAAGGCTTCGAGGTGCAGGTCGCGCCGGTCAAGGCGTTCTTCAACCATCGCCGTAACGAGAAACTGCTGAGCTGGATGCAGGCCGACCTGGCCAAGCGTCCAGTCGACCGCCTGATCGGCTTCAACAAGATGCCCGGCCTGGATGTCTACTACGCCGCCGACGGCTGCTATGAGGACAAGGCGCAGAACCTGCGCCATTCGCTGTATCGCTACTGGGGTCGCTACAAGCATTTCGCCGACTACGAACGCGCAGTGTTCGGGCGCGACGCCAAGACCGAAATCCTGATGATTTCCGAAGTCCAGCAACCGCTGTTCATCAAGCATTACGACACCCCGCTGGCGCGCTTCCACCTGCTGCCGCCGGGCATTGCCCAGGACCGCCGTGCGCCGCCGGATGCGGCCTTGATCCGCGCCGAGTTCCGCGGTGAATTCATGCTCGAAGACGACGAACTGCTGCTGGTGCAGATCGGCTCGGGCTTCAAGACCAAGGGCGTGGATCGCAGCCTCAAGGCCATGGCGGCCTTGCCGACGGCGCTGCGCAAGCGCGTGCGGCTGATGGTCATCGGCCAGGACGACCCCAAGCTGTTCCAGATGCAGAGCGCAGCGCTCGGCCTGGGCGACCGGGTGCAGTTCCTCAAGGGCCGCAGCGACATTCCGCGCTTCCTGCTTGGCGCTGACATGCTGATCCACCCGGCGTACAACGAGAACACCGGCACCGTACTGCTCGAAGCCGCCGTGGCCGGCCTGCCGGTGCTGGTGTCGGCGGTGTGTGGCTACGCCCACTATATCGCCGAGGCCGACGCCGGGCTGGTGCTCAGCGAACCCTTCGAGCAGGAAGAGCTCAACCGCTACCTGCAGCGCATGCTCGAAGACGACAGCGCGCGAGCCGCCTGGTCGGCCAATGGCCTGGCGTTCGCCGACAGCGCCGACATCTACAGCATGCCCGAGCACGCCGCCGACGTTATCCTGGAGGCGCGACCATGAAACTGGTGCTCGAGGAGCCGTTCAAGACGCTGTGGGCCGGGCGCGATCCGTTCGTGGCCGTCGAGGCGCTGCAAGGCGAAGTGTTCCGCGAACTCGAAGCGCGCCGTACGCTGCGCACCGAAGTCGATGGCAAGGGCTATTTCGTCAAGATCCACCGCGGCATCGGCTGGGCGGAGATCGCCAAGAACCTGCTCACCGCCAAGCTCCCGGTGCTTGGCGCCGGCCAGGAATGGAAAGCCATCCAGCGCCTGCGTGAAGCCGGCGTGCCGAGCATGACGGCGGTGGCCTACGGCGAGCACGGCAGTAACCCGGCCGATCAGCATTCGTTCATCATCACCCAGGAGCTGGCGCCGACCATCGACCTGGAAGTGCTGAGCCTGAACTGGGTCAAGCAGCCACCCGAGCCTGCGCTCAAGCGCGCCCTGATCGCCGAGGTGGCACGCCTGGTCGGCATGATGCACCGCGCCGGGGTGAATCACCGCGACTGCTACATCTGCCACTTTCTGCTGCACACCGACAAGCCGGTCACGGCCACGGATTTCAAGCTGTCGGTGATCGATCTGCACCGCGCGCAGGTGCGGCCGCGCATCACCCGTCGCTGGCGCGACAAGGACCTCGCCGCGCTGTATTTCTCGGCGCTGGACATCGGCCTGACGCGCCGCGACAAGCTGCGCTTCCTGCGTGACTATTTCCAGCAGCCGCTACGCCGCGTGCTCAAGGACGAAGCGCAGCTGCTCGGCTGGCTCGACGGCAAGGCGAACAAGTTGTACGACCGCAAGCAACGTTACGGGGACGCGCTCTGATGGCCGGCTGGAATCTGGAAGCGGGCTACGAACACCTGCAGACCGACTTCGGCAGCCTGGAAGCGGTGTTCGCCCTGACCGGCGAGCGTCTGACCCGCGACCCGTTGTCGGAGGTGATTCGCGTGCAGCGCGGCGGGGTCACCTATTACGTCAAGCGCTACGTGGGCGCAGGCAAGGGCCTGCGCGCTCATCTGGGCAAGCCACGGGTGAAGGCCGAATGGCAGAACCTCAAGCGTTTCGCCAAATGGGGTATTCCCACCGCTGAGGTGGTGGCCTGGGGGCTTGAGCGCAACGGCGCCAGCTATGACCGCGGGGCGCTGATCACTCGCGAGCTGGCCAACACTCAAGATCTGCATCACTTGGCACTGAGCGGTGATCCACGCCTGCGTAACCGTGCCTGGGTCGACCACATCAGCCGCCAGTTGGCGCAACACACACGGACCCTGCACGACAACCACTTCACGCACAACGATCTGAAGTGGCGCAACCTGCTGGTCGACGACAAGGACGTGCTGTACTTCATCGACTGCCCCAATGGTGCGTTCTGGCGCAGCTTCATGCTGCGCTATCGCATCATCAAGGACCTCGCCTGCCTGGACAAACTGGGCAAGCGCGAGCTGTCCAACACCCAGCGTTTGCGCTTCTACCTGCAGTACCGCCGCCGCGAAAGGCTCAATGCGTCGGACAAGCTGCGCGTGCGCAAAATCGTCAAATTCTTCGAGGGCCGCGAATGAGCGACTTCATCGCCAGCGAGGAGCGCGCCTTGCTCGAGCGCCACGGGCTGGCCACGTTCGACGCACTGTGGAACCTGCAACTGGACGCCGTGGATGAACCCAACACCGGTCGTGGCGGCTGGAGCAGCGTGTACCGCCTGGATCTGGAAGGCCGCGGCTTCTACCTCAAGCGCCAGAGCAACTACCTGACCCGGACCCTGGCCCGACCGTTTGGCGAGCCGACCTTTGCCCGCGAGTTTCGCAACATCAGCCGCTATCGCAAGCAGGGGATTCCGGCCTTGCAGGCGGTGTTCTACGGTCAACGGCAGGTTCAGGGCGATACCCGCGCCATGCTCATGACTCGCGCGCTGGACGGCTGGTCCGACCTTGACGCGGTATTGCAGCAATGGCCGACCTTGACCCCCGATACGCGCCGCGCGGTGCTGGTGGCGGTCGGCGAACTGGGGCGCATCCTGCATTCGGCAGGACAGGTGCATGGCTGTTTCTACCCCAAGCACATTTTCCTGCGCGCCACGGCGAGCGGGTATCAGGCGCAGTTGATCGACCTGGAAAAAACCCGGCCATTGCTGTTCGGCCAGCGCGACCGCGCCAAGGACCTGGAACCGCTGCTGCGCCGGGCACCGCGCTGGCAGGCGGCGGATATCCGGGTGTTGCTGGCCGCGTACCTGGCTCAGCCTGAAACCAGCCCTTTGGTCGACGCCTGGCTTCAACGCTTGAGCCGCCGTCGCAGTCACAAGGAAGGGCGGTAGATGGGTGTCGCTGCAGCTGGCCTCTTCGCGGGCAGAGGGCTCGGCCGCCCGCCCCGCTCCCACAAAGAGCACATGCCGTGCATTCTTCTGTGGGAGCGGGCTCTGCCCGCGAAGAGGCCCTTCCTGCCAGCCACCCATCCCGCGCCTCACCCTACATCCAACAAGAGGCCCGCCGATGCGCCTGTCTGAACTGACCCAAGCCGGCCGCACCCCAGCCCTGCCATTGAGCATCACTTTGGCTGACGCCGCAGGCCCTGCCGAGCTGCAACTGCTGACCTTGCTGCGCGTTCTGCCTGGCCAGCGCTACGTGGGTGCCGGTGTCTGGCGGGGCCGCACCGTGCTCGCCAAACTCCTGGTCGGCAGCAAGGCCGCTCGGCATTTCCAGCGCGAGCTGGCCGGCGTGCGCCTGCTCGCCGAACAGGGCCTGAGCACCCCGCAACTGCTCGCCGACGGCCTGCAGGAAGGCGAGGGCGGCTGGCTGTTGTTCGAGTACCTGGAAAACGCCCGCAGCCTGGCCGACGAATGGGCTCGCGTGGAAACCCTGCCGCCCCTGGCCGACGAACAGAGCGCCGTGCTCGGCGAAGCCCTCGGCATCATCGGCCAGATGCATGGCAAAGGCCTGTGGCAACAAGACCTGCACCTGGACAACCTGCTGCGCCACAACGGCCAGGTGTACCTGATCGACGGCGCCGGCATCCAGGTCGAAGAAGCTGGCAAGCCCCTGTCGCGGCAAAAGGTGCTGGAAAACCTCGGTGTGTTCTTCGCTCAGTTACCCAAGCACCTGGAACCCTTTACCGAAGAGTTGCTGGTGTACTACCTGCTGGCCAACGGCGAGCACGGCCTGCCCATGGAAGCGCTGCAGAAGCAGATCGACAAGGTCCGCGCCTGGCGCCTCAAGGACTATCTGGGCAAAGTCGGCCGCGACTGCAGCCTGTTCAGCGTCCAGGACAACGCCTCCAGCCTGCGTGCCGTGCGCCGCGAAGAAGAAGCCGCCGTGCTGCCCGTGCTGGAGCGTGCCGACGCCCTGCTCGAACAAGGCCATATCTACAAGACCGGCGGCGCCGCCACGGTTGGCCGTGTTCACAGCCAGAGCCGCGACCTGCTGATCAAGCGCTACAACATCAAGAACCTGTTGCACTGGGGCAAGCGCTTCTGGCGCCCGAGCCGTGCCTGGCACTCCTGGGTCGAAGGCAATCGCCTGCTGTTCCTCGGCATCGCCACGCCCAAGCCCCTGGGCGTGCTGGAGAAACGCGTGCTGTGGTTGCGCCGCGAGGCCTATCTGGTCACCGAGCACCTCAGCGGCCCGGACCTGATCGAAGCGTTCGCCCCCCACGTCGACACCGGTGAGGTGCCCGAGGCGCAGTTGCAGGCCCTGGATCGACTGTTCGCCGACCTCAAGCGCGAGCGCATCAGCCATGGCGATCTCAAGGGCCACAACCTGTTCTGGCACAACGGCCGCTGGGCACTGATCGACCTGGATGCCATGCAGCAACACGCCAGCGACAGCAGTTTTGCCCTCGCTCACCAGCGTGACCGTGATCGCCTGCTGCGCAACTGGCCCCAGGCCAGCGCCTTGCACGGCTTGCTGGATCGACGCCTGCCCTGATTGCGGCGCTAACTATGCACGCCCATAGCAGGCGGGCCGCTTTCTAACCTCGTGGGCTCCCACCCACGAGGCCCCACCATGAGCACCACGCCCCCTTACTCAGCCGTCACCAGCAACGACATCCTGAACGAGCACAAAGCCGTGCAGGTGAACTACTGGCGACATCGTATCGAGCAGATCGCCACTCAATACCCCGACCTCGAAAGCGCCGCGTTCGAAGCCGCACGCACCTTGCTTACACAGTTGGAGGCCGGTGTCGACGACCCGTATCAGGTCTACTGGCATTGGTTCGACTCCGCCAACAGCAGCTCGCGCACCTACACCGGCTGGGAGCATTACGGCCGTCCCAGACAATCCATGACCCTGGTCGAACTGGTGATGCGCCGTTTCGACCTGGATCAGCAGCGCAACAGCGACCTGCTGGCGCAGATGGGCGGCTTCTACACCGCCGATGAAAATACCCATGCCTACAACGAGCACAACGAGATCCGCCTGGACCCGCGTGAAGTGCTCACCTATTTCTGGCACATCGATTTCTCCAGTCAATACCTGTCTCGCCTGCGCGGTTTCTGGATCAACAACCAGGCGACCTATCGTTCAGTGTCCAAGATCAGCATGTTGTGCAGCGCCGTGCTGCAATGCCAGCGTGGCGACATGACCACCGAGGATTTCATGGAGGTCTACAACGCCGTAGCCAACGATCCCACCAGCCCTTTCAGCCCAGACAAGCTGTACGGAGACGTCGTTTCGAGCTCGACCACGGTCTTGCGCACCCTGGACATCGACGGGATGGTCTGTCAGAGCGTCATTCGTTTCTGCACCCGCCAGGGCCGAGAAATCCTCTATTGCGCCATGCAGCACCCGGCGTTCGTGACGTTGACCGGCAAGCAGCAACTTTACGAATGGCTGCAGCAAAACCTGGACACTCCCGCCGCCCGGCGCGCCTTCGGCGTCCAGTTCGTCAAGCCTGAGCACAATCAAGACGCCGAATGGAAAACCTTGCAAGGCCACTTGGCCGACATCGCCAAGTCGGCCTGGAAAAACAGCAAGACCCCCATCAACACTCGGGAGCGCGTGCTCGACGGTTATGCGTTCGACTTCCTGACCTCCAACCTCAAGACCGACATGGAGCTGGACGCCAAGTACCTGCTGATGTCCAACGCCCGGCTCGACAAAGGCCTGTGGATCGGCTATCTGGACAGTTTTCTCAAGCTCTATGGCGGTTTCAGCCTGATCGGCTGGCCCATCGCAGCGGTGTCGATCGCCGCAGGGCTGGTAGAGGTCGGCTTGTACACCGACAAGGCGATCAATGCCCTGAGCGATCAGGAACGCACCCAAGCCATACGCGGGGCGGTCCTTCAGGCCCTCGGCGTCATGCTGAATTTGCCTCTGCTAAGTGATGCCAGCCTGGTGGGCGAATACGCGCAGCTGGAAGCCGACGCCACGGCTGATCTGGACCTGGAAGCCGACCTGCTCCTGCCCGGTGGAGAATCCGGCGACGACGACACCACGACTCCACCAGACGACGACACGTCGATTGACTCAGACGATTCGGACTCATCCACCTCCGTCACCTCGACCGCCGGACAAAGCGACACGCCCGCAACCCTGGCACGCCGCGCCGCCAAAGACCTGGCAGCGTGGCGCCCGGCGCTGCTGCGGGCCAATGATTTCACCCTGCATCGCACGGGTCGGTTCGCCGGCCTGTGCGTGCGCGCAGGGCTGGAAACGTTCGCACCGATCGACGACGCGCTGTACCGCGTACGCTTTATCGGGGAGATCAAACAGTGGGCCGTGGTGGATCCGTTCAACCCCTATGCCGTGCACAGCTACATCCCCCTGTCGCTGGATGCCAAAGGTGTCTGGCAACCGGCGCAGAGGGTCAGCTCCAGCATCGACGCTGCGTCGCAGGCGCCCTTCGACTGGGGTGGTGCGCCGTTGGACGGCGACATCAGGCTGCAACCTCCTGCCACGGCCATTACGGTCGACATCCCTCTGGACGGGGTCGAGACGGTCATGGACCGCTACATGGTCCGCACCGTCGAGCGGGGTTCTCTGCTGGCCATGTACGATGCAGACGAGAAGACCTGGCGCGCCAACCACTTGGGCAACACCGCCTATGTGTGGCGCACACCCGAGGGCGCCTGGCACACCGGCGAGCGCAGCCGATGGCTGGAGGGAGCCGCACGCACCCCCGCGCCCCATGACGTGAAAACCGTCACCCTGCCACCCTTGCCAGCGCCAGTTGCCCAGGCCACGCCGATCCCCAAATACCTGCACTACCTCTGGTTGGGTCACGAGCTGCCCAGCCAGGCCCTGCTGGATAACCTGCTGGTCAACGCCGCCCGCATGAAAGGCTACCGCACGGTCATTCACGCCGACATGGACACGCCCAAGCTGCTGCAGCAACTGACCCGCCAGTTCGCCGGCAAGAAGGACTTCGAGGTCAAAGCGCTGGCAGGACAGGACTTCTTCGAAACACTCTGCGCAGGGCCGAGCGGTCCTCAGTACCGGGCGCTTCGCTCCGGGCAGGCAAAGAATTACGCCGCCGCCAGCGACCTGCTGCGCTACCCGCTGCTGGACACCTACGGCGGTATCTACACCGACGTCGACAACACCTTCAAGGCCGCGACGCATCACATCGACCTGCCTGCCGGACCGAACGATCTGTTGCTCGACGATGCCGTCACCCACGCGGACGTGCCGTACAGCGGCTACAACAGCCACGTCCTGGGCAGCCATCCCGGCAACCCGGTGCTCAAGGCCGTGAGCCGCTCCATCCAGCGCCGCTTCAAGGCTCGGCCGCAGTTCTACGCCCAGGCCCGACCAACCCTGGGCCAGGCGCCCAGCGCCGTGGAAACGAAAATCTTCTGGGCCTACATCAAGGACACCTTCGAGATGACCGGCCCGCAAGTGCTCGACGACGTCCTGCGTGAAACCCGGCCCGACTACTACGACTTGGCCCTGCGCCCCGACCTGCGGCGTTCACTGGGCATCAGCAGCGAGGAATACGAGCTGCGCCTACTGGCGTGCGTGGAGCATTACTTCCCCTTCGCCAACCGCGCGGAAATCGTCGTGGGCAATCTCCATTCCTGGAAGTCCACGCGTTGAGAGAAGTTCGCCGCGCAGACCTGCCAACCGCAAATCAGGACACTTCCCGCATTCGCGTGGGACCGATCCTACAGACGTACTTCCAGTACTCCCGGAGACTCCTGTCGCTTGGCGGCCCCTCGCGGGCCAGCGGCAGAGCAGGGGGTTGGACATGAGGCTGGGGTATTTCATCCGTCTGGGCGACAAGACATCGTGTGGTGGCACGGTCCTGGGAGGCGAGCGGGGCGTCACCCTGCTCGGCGTTCCGCGCGCGCGCGAGGGCGATCGCGTGTCGTGTGGAAAGCACACGGGCGAATTCCACATCGTCGGCGGTGTGGACCAGCTCAAGAGCCACGGCCGTCGCGTCGCTGGCAGTCTCGACAGCACCAGCAGCTGTGCCTGCAACGCGCTGCTCATTCCTTCTTCGTTCACGACCCAGTACGAGTCGCTGCGCAGCGTCAAACCACGGCATGCTGTCGTGCCACGTCCCACTACCTCCCCGAACTGCGGCCACCCGGACCAGTTGCTGTCGATCACCACCTACACGGCCGACGAGATCAACCGCAATGTCCGCCACCCCACCGTAGGCCAGATCAGACAACTCAATCGCTACGATGCCACTCAAGCTACCCACACCTACCAAGCCCTTCCCTGGCATGCCCGCTGGTGGGCGCGCGATCCACGGCGGGTGGCCAAGGCCTGCAAGGACAAAGCCGTGGCCTTGTGGGCCGAGCAGATGGACGATAACCGCGAGTGGAATTACCGCGCCAAGGTCGCGCAGTTGCAGGACTCTTCCTGGCACAAGCAAGGGCGATACCTGTATCACGTCGGTCTGTGGAGCGGTATCCATTACGGTTATCTGGGCATGGCGGCCGGTTTTCGCCCCGGCGTGCTGCTCGACGGCATCGACGCGCAGACCCCACTGGAACAGCGCGGTACCTTGCGCCATTGGCGCACCCCGGCCGAGCGACTGGCAATCAACATCGGCATTGAACTGTACAAGCGCCATCCCGAAGGGGTGGTGACGGCCAAGGCCATCATTCAGGTGATCAACGGCGCCGAACGGGAAGACTGGGCTTCCGGGAGGCGGGAGTATCGGTGTGGATCGAGCGAATCAGCCCCAACCGGACTCAGAAAACGACGCGATTGAACAGCCCGACGTCCAGCCTCGGGATGAGGGAGCGGCTGCCCGCGAAGAGCCCACCCCTGTGGGAGCGGGCTCTGCCCGCGAATAGGCCGGCCTGCCCATAAACATTCCAGCCAAAGCCCCGCCCCTTGTGGGAGCGGGCTCTGCCCGCGAATAGGCCGGTCCTGCCACACACATTCCAGACAGATTTCCCAAAGGAGCTTGGTCAACCCCGCGGCACCTGCAGCGAAGCCACCACCGCCTGCGCATGCTCGATGCAATGCAACGTCACGCCCAGCAAACTCCGATCCGGCGCATCCCACAACTCGTTCGCCGTCAACTGAGCGCACTCCAGCAACACCCCAAGGTGCGCCAGTGCATCCTCCAGCGCAACACCGGCATTCACGCTGAACAGCGCAGGCTTATCCGACAAACAGTCCCCTACGGGCACACTGCAGGTTCGAGTGATCTCCACCATGGTCAATTTCCTTTTCAACATCGATGGCAAGCACGAGCAGCCCTTCCGCTCGTGCGCAATGACTTTCAGCCCCGTTGCAAGTCGCAAGGCTTCGGCGGTGCTGGATTCTGTGCGTTGCACCGAGCAGCCAGGGCTTCACTGTCGACACGTTCAAAGACGCCGAGCCAATGAAACCGAGAATAATCAGGCGGGAGAAGAACGATGGGCAGATCGGGGGTCGGCTTGACCATGGTGGAGCTCCTGGAATGGTGGAGCCGCCAGATGTCGCTACTAAACGAAAGGTGGCGGCTGTGACGCAGGTTAGTAGACCGGGATTCCAGGAACCCAGCGCACACGAGGTGCCCTGCGCACAGCCGCCATAACACGCCCCGACAGACACAAAAAAAGCGCCTATCGAGAAGCTATGGCGCTTTGGCGCCTGGAAGTTTGTTCAGGCTACTAAACCCGGTCGCTGATTTGGCAGCGACCGGTCAAGGCTACCCAATGCTTGGCGCAAAGACAACTACACCTGCGCAAGAACCAGTGGCAGCGTCATAGCCGAACCCGTAGTTATCTGCATCGGCCAGATGTACAGAATCATCAAGTGGGATTACCGTTCCAAGGTCACACGACCGCAGAGCTCTACTGGCACAATCAGGGCCAGTACCTGTATCACGTCGGTCTTTGGAGCAGCATCCACTAGCGTTGTCTGGGGATAGTGGAAGCCTTTGGCGTCGGCGTGCGGCTGACCGTATCGACGCGCAGACCCTCCAGGCCAAGTGGCTGGCGATCAATATCGGCCGAGCGCAGTACAAAAGCCACTCCGCAGGCATGGTGATAGGCCAGATTATTATTCAAGGGATTAGGGGCGCATGACGAGAAAACTGGGGTACGGTGAGGCGAAGTATCGGCGTCGGGATCGGTTAAAGCGTGCGGCGCTCAGGCTGCAATTACAAAGCGATGCAAAATTTTGGAGAGTTTTCGTGGGTTCGCCTCATTCTGATGATTTTTTGAAGCGGCTTAAAGCTGTGATGAAGAAATACGGTCGGCACACATTATGTATTTGATACCGGAAGAGCTAAAATCTTCGCGGCAGTACGCCGCTCCTACAGAGAAAACTTTACATCTGTGGGAGCGACAGATTGCTCTGCGTGAACCTATGCGCAGCAATAAGCGACACGCTGATTTTGTCGCTGCCATACCTCGCTTTCTAGTAATAGATTGCCATATTGTCAATCATGACACTGCCTGGCGTCCCAGAAGACGGGGTAACTATTAATTGAGTTATACGAAGGCCTGCGACCTCTGGTATGTCAAGCCATCCTATAAACTCTGTGCCCACCGGGTCGGTGACGGAAATCTCGCTGCCGTCATTGTATTTGGCTTTCATTCTGCTCCATTTCCTCAGCAGGCCAAATGTTACTTTTCGTGCAGGCGGAGTAAACTCGATCAGTGCATGACCACCTTGGTTCTGCACCGTAAGACATTTGCGGGTTATATAGGGCGGATAGCTGTGAGTTTGAGTGCCACTAATCCCAGTTCCAGAAAATCTAAATCGGGGATACACATTTGCAGGATTACTTGGCGGCGTTTCAAAGTCTTCATAATACGGCTCGCCCCCGCCCCCGCCACCGCTTCCTTCCTTCCCAAGCACCACCGGCACCGCCTTGGACGCACTGAATAGCGCGCCATCAACTCGGGCAACCTTATAGTCAAATGTCACGGCCTCACCGTTATTATTCAGCACTTCCGCTTTGCTGATAGTAAAGTCCATCGGCGTAGTAGCATCTTGGACTTCCCGCTCAGCCGTCACCTGATGAGACGCCTCCTGCCCGGTAAACTCGACATAAACCCGCTGCCCTGGTGCTCTGCCGCCAAACGCGGGTACCTGGACTATGACGCCCGTCCCTGGGACAGTTTCAGGATCCAGACGCCCATCCACCACGCCCGCCACGGTAGGCGCAATCAAGTTCAGTTCTAGTGTTTTCATCACAACCTCACCCAAAGGAAACAGTTTTGCCGAACTTTCCGTGCCTGCGCCGGCCAGGTCGACTTTTAGTTGAATCGTCACGATTGAGGCATTCTCCAACCGCAGCAGCACAGTACGGGGTACAGGACGTCGAATACCCGCCACTACTTCTGCCGTTTGTACCGTGTAAGGTTCTGGCAATCGCTCGCTGTAATCACTGCCGTCGTCACGCACTCCCTGTATCCGCAGCCAAAACATCTGCCCAGCCTGAATAAACGGCCAAGGCTCAACCATCACGGTCGCATTGCCTGTCACGGTATTGAGGTCCAGTTGCCCACCCACGGCCTCGACCACTTGCGGCCCTCTCAACAGTGCGGGCCGCAAATCCTCCAGCACGAACGCAATGACTTCAGAGCTACCAACGACTTGCCCCCCCCGAAAGACCACATAGGCCACTTCCACCGTTTTCCCCAGGCTGGCAGCGAGAAAAGCTGGCGCTATGGCGATGCTTGCGTTCCCGGCGTTGGTAGTACTGTGGGGGATAGGCAGTACTTCTCCGCTGGGCAAACGCCACACCACGGCCACCACATCCCCACTCTGGATACGGGCATCGTTGACGACCACCGTGGCGGTATTGCTTTCATAGCCGGTACCCGGACGAATGGGCTGCCAGGGATTGGCTTCGGTCTGGCTGGCATCGACGATTCTGGGCAGTGGCCAGGGTTGCACGGACGGCTCGTTCACATGCAACACCAGCCGTTGCGAAGACCCCACCGGCTGGCTGTTGCGGCGGGCTTCGTACCAGACTTCCACGTAGCCGTTGATATTGCCGCTGATGTACGGTTCCTTGCCGATCGGCACTTCCAGATTGCCGGAGGCAGGAAACGGCCGATTGGTAACAGAAGTGCTGGCACCGGAGCCTTCCCAACGAATGGTCAACATGTCACCCGCAAGCAGCGTGGAATTGGGTTCCACCACGACCTTGACCGTGGCACCTACCACACCGGGATCAACCTCACCGCCTGGAAAGACCGGCTCGGTAGTCGGCTTGGGCAGGTTGCTCGGCACGCCCACCACGGTCAGTTCCAGCGCTGGCGAAACATAGGCCGTACCTTCCACGTCGATCTCGTAATACACCTTCAGGGTCGTGTTGGTGCCCAGCCCCGTTGCGAAGACCTTGTCGATCAAGAAGTCCAGGTCCTGCGGCGTATCGCTGGTCAGCCTTTTGGTCAGCTGCGTGAAGAGCCCGCTGCCACTGGCAGTCAAGCCTTGCCAGTGCAGAATCACGGTCTGCCCACTGGCCATGAAGCTGTAGGCCGGCACGATGACCTGCTGATGCGAGCCGCTGACCAGCGCCGGATTGTAGGTATCGCCTGTGACATCGGTGAGTGTGGGTTTCTCCAGGGTCACTGGCTGGCCGATCACCTGCACACTGGTGCGTTGCGAAGGGGTGCTCACGCCGTTGATGGTCGCCTCGTAAAACACCGTGCCCGCGCTGCCCACCAAAGCAGCGGCCTTGTCGTTGGGCACGTACAGCGTGATACGTGTAGCCGCCCGTTCGATCTTGAACGACGCCGTGTAGGTCAGTCGCGGCCCGATCACCGGGAGGCCGGTCCAGGTCAGTACGCCTTCGGTGCCCACGGGCAGGTTGCCGTTGACCGGGATCTGAATGGCCACGTCGGCGCCGTCCAGCTCGTCCATGTCCAATTCATCGTAGTCATTGGCATCGCGCACGGTCGGTGCGTACAGGGCGCCGGGGGGGATCACGTCGGTGCGGGCTTCGAGGCTGTAGAGCGACCAGTTCTTCACCGTGTCGTGGATGTCGTAGCGCACGATCAGCCCGATGCCCGGTGTGCTGTCGATGATGTCGGCCGGTACGCTGATGGTCAGCGGTGTGCTCGAGTTGTTGGCTTCGTCCGCGGTAAGGGTCTTGGTAATTTCCCGGTTCGACCAGTGCAGAACGATCTCGTCATGCTCGGCGATGTTCACGTAGCGCGGGATGGTCACTGTCAGTGCCTGGCCAGCGGGCACCATGTCGGGAATGCCGGTGGGCGGGGTCAGGCGTTCGTTGACATGGGGGGTGGACGGCTCCGGGTCGGGGTTTCCCGGTACGCTCTGTTTGACCAGAAAAGGGCCGACGCTTTCGGACACGCTGAACGAGGTGGAAGGCGGAACTATATGGTGATAGTGCAGCGTGACCTCGCCGTCCTGAGGAAACTGGGAGGGACTCACGAGAAAGGTGACGATGCCGCTTTGCATGTCCTCGGGGCTGATGGTGTTGACCTGAACGGGAGTGTCATTCAGGTACAGGGCGAGGTTGTCGTTTTCCAGCATGCTGGGTTGCAGGACCACTTGCACGGCCACGGGTACGGTGGGGTCGTGCAGGTCGTTCTTGTTCAGGCCGTTGTGCACCAGCAGCGCCGGAACCTGCGGGGCAGGCAGGGTGGGGATGCCGGGATGATGGGGCGCGACAGCGAACGCGCCGAAGGTGGATGACTGGCTGTGGGCGATTTGCAGCTGCAGCAGCTGCAGGGTGTTGTTGAGCGTAGTCATGGCAGGGCTCTTGTGAGGTTCAGGTCGAGAGCGACTGGTATGACGTTAGATGAGGAATCGATAATTAACCGGTCTAAATTTTAGGCGTTTAATTAGGTGGATTGTGGAGTAGTATTTAAACTAAGCCTGAGGTTGAAAGTATTCTTTCACGCGTTCGCATCAAGTCTCTTTTTATTCACGGCTGGGCAGGGTAATTGATTGGGCGATGACCAATCTAAACATGGAGGCGGACCGAAGCTTCAGCGTAGGATATTTAAAAAAACAGCGGCGAGAGAACCCTAAACATAATAACCAGAGGGTGCACAGGAAGAGGGGCAAGGGTGGACGGCGCAATGTAAAACATCGGGCGAGCGTTAACACTACGCTTGCCCGATGCTAGAATTTTTTACGTACATGAACAACCGATCCGGCCATCGTGTGAAATGGTTTTTCTCGCGATGACTGGCTGCCGGTTGCTGTCATCAAGGCCGCTTGAGCATATGGTGCGAAGCTGTGCCTATTCCCTGGCCTGCTTCAGTCCCTTCGGCTCCCGTGCTCAAGTTTCTGGTGTAGTACCGGCGGACTCCGTCCGAACTGGTGCCAGTCCAGTAAACACCACCCGGGATACCCAATGCTGCAACGCCGCCATGGGATGCGCACTGCGCCCATATCTCGGCCATCAGGTCGCGAGTGAGGATGTTGCCTGCGTTGGAGGGCGGGTACCATTGCCCCGTACCTGCATAGCGAAACAGAAACACGCCGGACACTACTACGGAAAAGCTCAAGCGTTGGCCGGCAGAATCGCTGACCGTGATGGTGGTATTACCCACGCCTCTGGACTGCACCAGTCCAGAACTGTCCACAGCGGCAACATTGCTGTTTGCAGATGTGTATTGATAGGGCGGAGTGCCACCCGAGGCACTGCGTCGAGCGGACGTTCCTGCCGGCATTGGGTTGGGTAACCCTCCTGCAACATTGATGTACAGTTTTCCGCTGAGTGACAGTTGCGTCGTATCTACGACCAACGGGAGGTTGATCCTTGTGAATGTTCTGGCGGCAGAAGACTGGCCGCTGCCATAACGGGCTCTCGCTGTAATGGAATGCGCGCCCATAACCAGCCCGCCTATTCCCAGACTCCAGTTCCCGCTGGCGTTGACCGTAGCCATGCCCTTGGAGCTGGAATGATCGAAGATCTCAGCCTGCTGATTAGCCAGGGCGGTCCCACTGACAGTTATCTGGGCGTCATAGGTAGTGCCACCTGGCGCCACTGTCCCCCGAGAGTCGGTTACGTTGCTGATGGTTGGCGCCGCATCTGCCAGACGTGTGAATGTTCGAGCTAGGGATTGCTGACCACTGCCATACAGGGCCTTGGCAGTGAGTGAATGTGCGCCCGTGGACAGTGCAGTAACAAGCAGGCTCCAGTTCCCGCTGGCGTTGACGGATACCCGGCCCTTGGACGAACCATTATCAAGCAACTCAATGTCTTGATTGGGCGTGGCTGTTCCTGACACCGTCACCTGAGCGTCATAGGTGTCGCCGCCATTGGCGATTCCGCCCTTCGAATCCTGCACGTTGGTAATAACCGGACGGCTGTCTGCCACGGACCTTACGATGTACGTCTTGGAGATAAATGCCAATGCCAGGCTCTCGTTCTGCTCTTTCCTTATGCCGACCTTCAGCTGTACGGTGAGGTTACTACCATCTTTGAGCCCCTTGGCTTCGGATTGGTCCATCCGTGCCGTGCGGTAGCCCAGGCTCACCCAAGCTGAATCCACAGCGTTAGGTGGAGACAACACAACTTTTGAATAGGACGTGCCGTCCATTCTGGTTCCGGTAAGCGTCAACCAGACCGGTTGTCCTACTTCGATCAGCGGCCAGCGACCAACTCTGAGGTTGGCATCGCCTGTCAACTGACTCACGTCCAACTCTGGCCCTACCCCACTGTTGGTGGCTTCCAGAATGAGCAGTTCACTCAGCGCATTTGCAGGTACTGTACCTATCTGCAGGCTCGTCAGCCCTGAACTCCCGACCGGATCCAAAGCCGGCCCTCTGAATAACACGCATCCCGCCTGCACCAACTGCCCCATGCTGCGCCCCAGTACGGTAGGCGGCACCGGAACCCTTCCTTCACCATCAGTAGCTAGAACCCAGGGAACAGTCAGGTCCGAGCCATCTGGTAGCCGCCAAATGACGGCCACTGTATCCCCCGGTCTAATTCGTGCGTCGCTGATCACCACGGTAGCGGTATTGGTGTCGAACTGGGTGCCCGGTTTGACGGGCTGCCAGGTGCTGACCTGTCCTCCCGTGGCGTCGATTAACGTAGGCAGTGGCCAAGGTAACGCCGCTGCTTCGCCAACATGCAGTTGCAGCACCTGCGAACTGCCCACAGGCTGCCCGTTGCGTCGAGCTTCGTAGCTGACATCTACATAACCATTGGTGTTGCCGTCGATGTAGGGCGTCTTGCCGATGCGGATTTCGAGGTTGCCCGAATTTGGGAAGACTTGGTTGCTCAGTGTAATGCTGGCACCGGATCGACCCAGCCATTTCACACTCAACAGGTCCCCCGGCGCGAGGCTGGCGTTGGGCTCCACCACGACCTTGATGGCGTCGGTCACGGTATCGGGGTCGATTTCACCGTTCGCAAACACCGGTTCGGTGGTGGGCTTGGGCAGGTTGTTTGAGACGCCCATCACGGTCAGCTCCAATGGCGGCGAGACGTAAGTCGTGCCATCGGCCATGATGTCGTAATACACCTTGAGCAAGGTATTGATACCCAAGCTGGTGGCATACGTTTTATCCACCAGAAAAGCGGTGTCCTGCGGAGTGTCGCTGGTCAGATCCTTCCTGTTCTGCACATAAAGCGGTTGGCCACTGGCGGTGCGGCCTTCCCAATGCAGGATGATGGCTTGGCCACTGGCCATGAAGCCATAACTGGGAACGATCACCTCCTGGTGGCTGCCAGTGATCAAGTTCGGGTTATAGCTATCTCCCGTGACACCGGTGAGCGTGGGTTTTTCCAGGGTCATTGGGTCACCAATCACCGCCACGCTGGTACGTCGCGATGGCGTACTCACACCGTTGATGATTGCCTCGTAATACACCATGGCGGTACTGCTGACCAAGGCTGCAGCCTTGGCGTTGGGCACGTACAGCGTGATGCGTGTAGCCGCCCGTTCGATCTTGAACGACGCCGTATAGGTAAGCCGCGGCCCGGTCACCGGGATGCCGGTCCAGGTCAATACGCCATTGGTGCCCACAGGGAGGTTGCCGTTGACTGGAATCAGGATGGCCACGTCGGCACCGTCCAGCTCGTCCATATCCAGTTCGTCGTCGTCGTTGGCATCGCGCACTGAGGGCGCATGCAGAACCCCCGGAGGATCGACGTCGGCATAGGCTGGCTCGCTGTACAACGACCAGTTCATTACTGTGTCGTAAATTTCATAGCGTACGATCAAGCCAACGCCCGGAGTGCTGTCAATCACGCTGGCCGGTACGGTGACAGCCAGCTGTATATTGGGATTCGAAGCTTCGTCGGCGGAGATGGTCTTGACAACTTCCTTATCGGCCCAATGCAGAATCATCTTGTCGTGTTCGCGAATGTTCACGTGACGCGGGAGGGTCACCGTCAGTGCCCGACCAGGCGGCACGGGGTCCGGAATACCGGTGATGGCCGTCAGTCGTTCGTTGACGTCGGGAGTGGACGGGTCCGGATCGGGATCGCCCGGTACGGTCTGCTTGACCAGAAAGGGGCCGACGCTTTCGGACACGGCAAACGTGCTGGAAAGCGGAACGCTGTGGTGATAATGCAGCGTGATCCAGCCCTCCCGAGGAAAGACGGATGGCACCAGATAGAAGGTGAGCACGCCACTGTCCAAGTGCTCCTGGCGCAGGGTCTCGGCGGCCACGGCGGTGGTGTCCAGATACAGGATCAGCTCATCGTGTTCCAGCATGCTGGGTTGCAGCACTACTTGCACCGCTACTGGAACGGTGGGGTCGTCCAGGTCGTTCTTGTTGAGGCCGCCATGCACGATGAGGGCCGGAATATGGGGAGCAGGCAGCGTCGGCGCGCCAGGGTGGTAGGGCGCAGCGCCGAACGGTGTGGGGGTGGCGGGCTGAGTTTGGCTGATCTGCAGTTGCAGCAGGCGCAAGGTGTCGTTGAGAGTAGTCATGACAGGGCTCTTGTGAGGTTCAGGTCGAGAGCGACTGGTATGACGGTAGAAGATGAATGGAGAATAAACCGGTCGAAAATTCAGGCGTTTATTAGAGCAACCAAAGGTGTAGTATTGACGACAGTGAAACAGTGAATACTATTTTTCGAGTGCAAGCCTTATATCAATTCCTATACACGTCGGGCGTCAATTGTATTTTGTGCCTGGCATCAGGCTTGGGGTAAGTAGCAATGACCACTCACCCCTGCCCGGGTCAACTCTACACTTTGTTCAGGTCATCTTCAGAAGTTGTAACGGGCGCCAAGGCTAATACCCCAAGGCTGTTCTAGGTTCTGGCCTTTGACATAGTCGAAGTCCGCATGCAATTGCAGTCGTTCCGACACCTGAACCGCAGTCCCCACGCCCAATTCTGCACGGGTGCCCGACAAATCATTGGTGAAACGATTGCTATTGACCCTCACCTCATTGTTGTTGGCGAACTCTTGTGCGATGGCGATTTTGCCGTAGTAGTCAAACTGGCCATGCTGGGCCATTTGCCGTGTTTGGCCCACGTATGTGCCGATCTTGCCCAGCAGCGAATCGGCCTTGTTGCTGCGCGCCTGCATGCCGTTGTCCAATTCGTACTGCTCACCCTGTACCTGCAGCATCGAAAGCTGGGCGAAAGGGGTGACGAACACACCATTGTCCAGATCGACGCGCTTGCCTGCCTCCAAGGAAACGCCCAGACCCTGATTGTTGTAATCGCCACGGGAGCGCTGGCCGTCGCTCATGCGTACATCAGACTTGTTCTGGAAACGGTTGAGCTTCAGCAAGGCATCGATGTAGTAACCGTTGTCGGCAAGCCAAGTGCCGTACAGGCCAACGTAGTAGCTGTCGACACTGCCCGTGGTACCGCCCGCAAGATCCAGGTCGGAGCGGCTGTAGCCGCCCATCACGCCTACCAGCATCTTGCCGTCGCTGACTGGCAGCGCACCATCGGCGCCCACGCTCAAACCTTGCTGGCGCTGCTGGTAGCCCACTCCGCCGCCGGCGGAGAGGTTATAGCGGTTGCCGTAAGTGCGGCTCCACACCCCGCTTTCGCCAGTGCCCATGCGCAGTTCACCCATGCGTGAGCGCAGCGTCGAGGATTCGCCGTACCACACGGTGGGTGCTGCGCTGAACAAACCGAGCACCGATCGAGTACCAGGCGTAACGACCTCGCCAGGACGTTGCACCAGAAACCAGTCATTGCCCTGTCGTTGCAAATCGTAGACGAAGGTGCCCAGGTCCACCTGGCCACCCAAGACGGCGAATTGCGCGTCACCACTGCCTGTCTTGACCACTTCGAGTGGGCTTTGGCCCTTGCCGACGTCGGTACCCGTATTCTGAATCGCCAGTTGGTGATTGCCACTGGCGTTGCCGCTGACCACGACCTTGTCACCGATACCGGCGGCCAGGTCCGTGCCCAGGCCGAAAGTGCCGCTGCCATTCAAGGTGTCGAGGTCGAGCTGATGAAAGTTGCCATTGGCGCCGCCCAGGTCCACCCGACCGTTGCTCAGGGTCAGGTCTTGCACATTGGCGTTTGCGGCGAGCGTCCACGAGGCGTTTTCAATGGACAGTGTCTGCACACCCGCCATGGTGCCGTTCAAACTTGCTCCGTTGATCAGGCTCACGGCCGTGCGCGCCGTGTCGGCGACTACGATGTCGCCAGTCAAATGGCTATTGCTCACGGCGAAATCAACGTTGGCATTCTTGGCCACTTCGAGGATGACACCATTGCCACCTGTGAGGGTCCCGCCGTTGCTGACGATAATGCTGGCCTGGCTGGGGCGGTTGTCGAAGAAGGATTCCACCTTGATGGCGCTAGCGCCTTTACCCTCGATGTGGGCGTTGTCCACCACCAGGCTGTTGCGCCAGGACGCGGGGTCCTCATGGCGATTGGAACTGATGGCCGCGCCATACCTGTCACCGACGACATGGCTCTTCTGGACGACCTCCGCCTTGCCATTGACCAAGGCGATACCCACGCCGCCATCCATGTTGCCGTTACCGCCGTTGTCGGCGCCGTATACCTGGGTGTTAGCCAGCGAAACGGAGCCTTTCATCGGGACATTGACCCCACGACCAATGCTGGAGATACGGCTGTCATAAACCTGCGCGACGCTGCCGTCGGTGACGTTCAAGGCCGTGCGAGTACCGCCGTCCAAAGTGCTGTTGCGGATGGTTGCCGTTGAGTTGCTCAGATAGATTTCCTGATCCTGACCCATCGACGAGCCTTCCATGAAGAGGTTCGCATCGAAGCTACGAACCTCCTGCACCTGGCCTCCCGGGAGCACGTTGAGCGTGGCGCCGTTCTCGATCAGCCATGAGTGATGGCCACTGGCGGGGCCGACGTCGGCGGATGCATCGGGGCCGCTGAGGTATTGCGGTGTGGCAAGCGTATGGCAGGGTAACAACAGAACACTCAAAAGAGCGGGCGGGATGGCTTTTCGGGAAAAACACGGGTTCATGCAAGGGATCTCGGACATTGTGATCATGCTGGGCGCAATGCCTTGGCATTCGGGATCGACTATCCTAGGTTCTCTGCTGAATATTTTACGTAGGACGAGTCCCGCTTACTTGTAAGAATCGTCCTAGTATCCTCCGTATTCGAAGGTACCTCACCACGCGTATCGTACGCCCAGACTTCCCCCCCAGGGCTGCTCGATATTTTTACCGTTGCTGTAATCGAAGTCGGCATGCAGTTGGAATGCCTCTGTAAGTTGGGCGGAAATTCCGGCGCCCAATTCACCACGGCTGCCCGACAAATCATTGTTGAATGAATAGGTGTCGTTGATTTTTACCCGGTTCGACTTGGCGAACTCATGGGCGGCTGCAATTTTTATATAGGGCTGTACGCTCCCGCCACCGGGCAATGCGAACTGCCGTCCGACATGACTGCCCACTTTCCCCAGCAGCGAGTCGGCATGATTGCCGCGCGCTTGCATCCCGTTGTCGAGGTCGTACTTTTCACCCTGGACCCGCAGGGCAGATAATTGTGCATAGGGCTCTACAAACCAGCCATCGGCCAGCTTGATATGCTTGCCGACTTCGACCGAGCCGCCCACCCCGTAGGTATCGTAGTCGCCGCCTGTGCGCCGGCCATCGCTCATCAGAACGTCTGATCCGTTCTGGAAGCGGTTGGCCTTGATCAACGCATCCACGTAATAACCCGATTCACTGAGCCAGGTGGTATAGATGCCCAAAGAGTAGCTGTCTACATGGCCGTTGGTGCCAGCGGCCATGTCCAGGTCGGAGCGGCTGTAGCCTCCCATTACCCCCAGCATCCATTGGCCATTGGCCGCCGGTAGCGGAGTGTCCACACCAAAACTCAGCCCCCGCTGACGTTGCCGGTAGGCAACCCCGCCTGCGGCGGATAGATCAGACCTGCCGCCAAAGGCGCGCAGCCACGGCCCACTAATGCTGCGTCCTGTGCGCAGATCCCCCATGCGACTGAGCAAGGTGGTGGTTTCTCCATACCACACCGTAGGCGCCGCATTGAATAGACCCAGCACTGCCCTGGCGCTGGGGCTGACAATCGGACCACCAGGTTCACCTGGCTCACCTGGCTCACCTGGCACTTCGGGTTCGCCAGGCCCGACCGGCAGCTCCGGTTCCCCTGGCCCACCAGGCTGCTCGGGCTCACCTGGCACTTCAGGTTCGCCTGGACCACTTGGCTCCTCGGGTTCACCGGGTAACTCTGGCTCGCCGGGCCCGCCTGGCTCCTCGGGTTTACCTGGCTCCCCAACGGTGCTTCGCACCAGCGCCCAGTCATTTCCCTGATGGGCCAGCTCGTACACAAAGGTGCCCGCATCCACCTGCCCGCCTGCCACCGCAAAGGTCGCCGCCCCACCGCCCGTTTCAACTACAGTCAGCCCGGTATTGCTTGCCTGTGGCTCGGCCCCACTGTTGGCGATCTGTAAACTGTGACTGCCCTCAGCCTGGCCGGTCACGACCAACAAATCACCTTGGCCACTGGCGATATCGGTGTTGAGCCCGAAAGTACCTGCGCCAGTCAGGCTGTCCACGGTCAAGGTACCGAAGGCGCCGCCAGTACCTGCAAGATTCACTCGACTGGCGTTGATGGACAGTCCGCCGACCCGGGAGCTCCCCGTCATGTTCCATACAGAGCCGCCATCGAGTGTCACCTGGTTGGCTCCGATGACTTGGCCGGTCAGAGTGGAGGCATTGCTCAGGTCCAATTGGGTGGTTGTCCCCGTAGCGCTGACATTGCCTTGCATGGTGCTGCCATCGAGCGACAAGGTGGTATTGGTAGGATTACTGGCATTCAGCGAGCCTTGCAACGCCGCGCCATTACGAAAGGCAAGCACCGCTTCGGATTGCTCTTGCAGGTTGATATCGCCGCTGAGCGTGCTGTTGTCGACCTCCAGTTGCAGCGCTGCCAAGGCCGCAATCGCACTGTTGCCCGTCAGGCGGCTGCCGTTGTTCAAGGTTACGTTCGCCACCGCCCCACTGGCAGCATTGATACCGCCCTGCACTGTGCTTGCGTCGACTTCCATCGTCGCGGTGGTGCCAGCGGTCAGGTCCATGGCAATGCCGTTGCCCCCTGACAATGTCGATCCATTGCGCACCAGCAACTGCGCCACCGGCAGCTCGGCACCACGCAAGGGCACCAGCGCAATCGCGCTGCCAAACTGGGATTGCACGCTGGAATTGTCGATGATCAAGGTCGATACATGGCCATCGTCACCTGGAGTAAAGCGGTCACCACTGAACACAGCGCCATTGCTCGAACCCACCACCTGCGAACCCTCGGCCAAGGTTGCTGTACCTCCCAGCATGACAATACCGGCGCCATCGACAAGTGGCACGGTGCCCCCAAGGCCCACCACCGTGACTTGAGTATTGCGCGCAATCACCTCGCCGCCTGCCAGCAGATTCAGGCCTCGCTGAACCGCCGTAACCTGGCTGTCGAGCAATGAAAGCAGTGAGCCACGTCGGACCGTGACACCGCTATTGGCCGTATTGAGCAGCAAGCTGTCTACCACCGTGGCCAGCGCCCCTTGGTCCAATTCCAGCACCCGCCCTGTGTTCGCTATCGACGAGGCCCCGTTCAAGTTGACCGTAGAGGCCTCGGCGAAGATCTCCTGGCTTTGTGCTCCAGGGTTCAACGTCAAGGTAGCCGCCTGACTGAGGTTCCAGAAGGTCGGCACATCCCCCGGATTGACAGTGGCAGTGGCGGGCCCCACCAACGTGGCAGCCTGGGCGCTGATCACCGTCTGACTCAACAGTGCGGCGGTGACGGCATACAGAGCAGTGAGCTGAACGGAATTCGACAGATTCATGGCGCGGCCCTAGAACTGGCAAGAGGAATGAAGTCGTATTGAATTCAATAAAGTTCATCACCCTTAAAAAGTCCATGTAATAAACCATTCATTTCAAAGCGCGGTGAACGTATCTTTTCAAAACAAGCTTATTGAAGCTGCCATCAAGGCGGTAACACGTATGTCAATAGACTTTCATATTGGCCAGCCCTGAATTAATCTGCACAGCGAATTGCCGCCGATCAGAAATAATTTTTTGAGCGTTTGTAATTTCTAATTGCAGTGCTAGCGTTGTTCAAGCAGCGCCCCTACTGACTAAAAACACTGCTGAACCGCGGAGAGTTCGAAGCGCGTGCCCTTGTGTGGATAATGGAAATATATTTACGCAGATGCTGTTTGTTATTCCCCCGTTCAGTATCAGGAGAATGCACATGACTGTTCAAAAAGGCTTGCCCCCCTCCGGTCGTCGCGTATCTTACGGCCTGACACCGCGTATTCAGCCTTATCTTGCGGCAGAATTTGTCGATAAAATCACCCCGCCAGGTACGGGCTATCCGAACAATATTCTAAAAACTACCGCGCTGCCCGCGACGGTCAAGGTCAGCGTGCCTTGGAACGATGATTTCTATGCGGACGATATCATCACACTCGAATGGGATGGACGTCCAATCCCCTCATCCAGTTACACCATCACCCCACAGGACGAGCTAGACAAAGTAGCGCTGATTCTGGACTTGCCATTGACTGCCGCGGATAACTTTGACCATACGCCGCATCGTTTGCGTTACATCATCGACTGGTCTGACGCCGGCGCCGACAGCTTCGGAGAGAATCAGGACTCATGGGTCGACACCACTGCACCGGGTTCTCCTGTGCTGGGCCGTTTGACTTTTCCTGGCGTGCCGCCGGGTGACCCGCTGGTTATCACGCTGGATTTGCTCGACGCCAACGACAACCTGATTGGCCTGGTCCCCAGCTACAGTGGGGAATGGCAAGGTGATCTGATTGAAGTCTACATCGAGACCGCCGGGACCAAAACCTGGCTGACCCCTGGCACGCGTCTTCCGCCCGGCGCTATTGGCGGTCTGCCGCCATCCGTTGTTTTTCCCTTGGCTGATCTGGAAGCGGCGGGGGATCAGACCGTGCATCTGCTCGGCTACCGAGTCACTGACCTGGCCGGCAACGTTTCCGCGCTGTCGCTAGAGGTTGCTGCACGTTTCGTACTGAACGATATACCTATCAACGTGCCAGCGCCGATAGTCCCTCTGTTTGACGATGGCGGCATCGTCGATGAAGCCGATGCGCGTGTGCTCACAGCCGAGATCCCTCCGATTACCCCAGTGCATGTGAATGATGAAATCGTGCTTCGGTGGGGTACTCAGGTGGTTGCCAGAGATTTCATCACCAACATCGCGGCGGACCCCTTGCTCAGGTTGCCGATTCCCTATAACGCCGTCCTCAATGGCGGGGGGGCAGGCAACCCAACGCGCTATACCACCGTTGTCGACTACGATGTGTTACGTGACGGCGTCTACCTGACCACTTCACTGAAACTGATAAACGTGTTCGTGGACGTGACGTTGCCTGGCGGCCCGGATCCCGACCCTACCAGCCCTGAGCACGGTGAATTGTTGGAGGCCAGCGTGCTGAGCACCGCCTCCGGCGCCGTAGTCAACGTCATCTCGGCGGGTCAATACACCCAGCCGGCCAACGTCACAGTGCCTTGGCCTACCGCAGAGGATTTCGCAGTCAACGACCTCATTACGGTATTCTGGAAAGGTGTTGCGATCACCACGCCACCCCGCCCTGTTAGCCAAGCTGAGTTCACCAGCAAAACGCTGCAACCTTTTCCACTGACCCCAGCGCAAATCGCCACGGGTGGCGCGGGACTGGTTCCACTGTCCTACACCGTGACCCGCCGGATCGGGTCAAGCAACGGCTATCCCCCTGTCGAAAATACCAGCCGCTCTATAGAGCAGATCGTGCAGGTGACTTCCCCCAGCGAGCTTCCGGGGGGCGGCAGCAGCTTACCGATTGGTGCATTCCAGGGGCTTAACCCATCTGGGTACATCGACCGCTGCAACTCGGTGAGTGGCATGGTGTATCGTGTGCCGCTCAATTATACAAATGCAGCCAAGGGCGATCTGATCACGATCAATTTTCGCGGTCTGGAGGGGACCACTGGCAATACCGAGCTTCCTGGAACCTTGTTCACGGCGACGGACGATGTGGGGCAAACGGAATTGGACAATGGCTTCCTCGAGTTCCGAATTCCGGCCAGCGTCCTGGCGCCCGATCTGTATCCATTGCGTCGCAATAGAGCGGAGGTGAGTCATACCGCCAAGAATGTCCACGGAGAGGGCAGCACCAATCCCCCCAGTTACACCCCGGTAACCATGGTTGGGCAGGTGTGCCCAACGCCTTGACAGTAACGCTTACGGCGCGCTCATCTTGAGCGGTGGGTGCGTATTTAACTTGATGTAATTCACAGCCAGACTACCTCCCGTAGGGAGGTAGTCTGGCTTTTTTGCTTGGTAATCCCTGTAGATATTTTGATATCAGCGAGTCTGGCGTTGACATGACGCTTGTCTGAACGTCTGCGCTGCAGCTTGATCGCTATCACCTATGAGATGATCGGATTGTTATTTTCCTGGGAACACATCAGTGCTAGCCGCAAAATGTTTTTCCCTACAAGCCTTGATACGCCCCCGCAAGTTCGCTCCAATCAACCATTGAATAAAGTTCGGGGCGCCGCCCGCCACCCGCTCTAGCATTAGACAATGAATAAAACAGCACTTGATTCGAACTCATGAACATTTACTTTCAACGCTGCTCGATGCTTTTATAATACCCCAACACCTCAATAAATAAACGCCTAAAATTTAGACCGGTTAATTATCGATTCCTCATCTAGCGTCATACCAGTCGCTCTCGACCTGAACCTCACAAGAGCCCTGCCATGACCACGCTCAACAACACCCTGCAGCTGTTGCAGCTGCAAATCGCCCACAGCCAGTCATCCACCTTCGGCGCGTTCGCTGCCGCTCCCCATCATCCCGGCATCCCCACCTTGCCTGCCCCGCAGGTTCCGGCGCTGCTGGTGCACAACGGCCTGAACAAGAACGACCTGCACGACCCCACCGTACCCGTGGCCGTGCAAGTGGTCCTGCAATCCAGCATGCTGGAAAACGACAACCTCGCCCTGTACCTGAATGACACTCCCGTTCAGGTCAACACCATCAGCCCCGAGGACATGCAAAGCGGCATCGTCACCTTTCTCGTGAGTCCCTCCCAGTTTCCTCAGGACGGCGAGGTCACGCTGCACTATCACCATATAGTTCCGCCTTCCACCTCGTTCAGCGTGTCCGAAAGCGTCGGCCCTTTTCTGGTCAAACAGAGCGTACCGGGAAACCCCGACCCGGAGCCGTCCACCCCCCATGTCAACGAACGCCTGACCCCGCCCACCGGCATTCCCGACATGGTGCCCGCTGGCCAGGCACTGACAGTGACCATCCCGCGCTACGTGAACATCGCCGAGCATGACGAGATCGTTCTGCACTGGTCGAACCGGGAAATTACCAAGACCCTTACCGCGGACGAAGCCAACAACTCGAGCACACCGCTGACCATCAGCGTACCGGCCGACATCATCGACAGCACACCGGGCATCGGGCTGATCGTGCGCTACGACATCCACGACACGGTGAAGAACTGGTCGCTCTACAGCCTCGAAGCCCGCACCGACGTGATCCCCCCCGGCGCCCTGTACGCACCGACCGTGCGCGATGCCAATGACTACGATGAATTGGACATGGACGAGCTGGACGGCGCCGACGTGGCCATTCAGATCCCGGTCAACGGCAACCTGCCCGTGGGCACCGAAGGCGTACTGACCTGGACCGGCCTCCCGGTGATCGGGCCGCGACTGACCTACACGGCGTCGTTCAAGATCGAACGGGCGGCTACACGTATCACGCTGTACGTGCCCAACGACAAGGCCGCTGCTTTGGTGGGCAGCGCGGGCACGGTGTTTTACGAGGCGACCATCAACGGCGTGAGCACCCCTTCGCAACGCACCAGTGTGCAGGTGATCGGCCAGCCAGTGACCCTGGAGAAACCCACACTCACCGATGTCACAGGCGATACCTACAATCCGGCGCTGGTCAGCGGCTCGCATCAGCAGGTCATCGTGCCGGCCTACAGCTTCATGGCCAGTGGGCAGACCGTGATTCTGCACTGGCAAGGCTTGACTGCCAGTGGCAGCGGGCTCTTCACGCAGCTGACCAAAAGGCTGACCAGCGATACGCCGCAGGACCTGGACTTCTTGATCGACAAGGTCTTCGCAACGGGGCTGGGCACCAACACGACCCTGAAGGTGTATTACGAGATCGACGTGGAAGGTACGGCCTATGTTTCGCCAGCGCTGGAACTGACCGTGGTGGGCGTGCCGAGCAACCTGCCCAAGCCGACTACCGAGCCGGTCTTTCCAGGCGGTGAGGTTGATCCCGGTGTGGTAGGTGCCACGGTCAAGGTCGTGGTGGAACCCAATTCCACGCTGCTTGCGGGTGACATGTTGACCATTCGTTGGGAAGGCTCCGGTGCCAGCACTTCTGTTACCAATCGGCCGTTTCCTGCCTCCGGCAATCTGGAAGTGCCGATCGGCAAGGAACCGTACATCAGCGGCAATATCAACGGCTACGTGGAAGTCTGGTACGAAGCCCGCCGCAACAGCCAGCCGGTGGGGTCTTCGCAACGGCTGGTGTTGCATGTGAACGAGCCGTCCGTGCAACCCTGGCCACTGCCCAGAATCGTCGATGCCAGCCAGACCGAAGCCAATCCCTGGCAGCCCATTCGTCCGGGTACCGGCTATGAAAGCAATACCGCCACGGTGGTCGTCAACGATGCCCGTATCCAGAGTGGGGATGTGGTGGCCGTGGTGTGGCGTTTGCCCAGCGGAGAAGTACTGCCTATCCCCCACAGTACTACCAACGCCGGGAACGCAAGCATCGCCATAGCGCCAGCTTTTCTCGCTGCCAGCCTGGGGAAAACGGTGGAAGTGGCCTATGTGGTCTTTCGGGGGGGCAAGTCGTTGGTAGCTCTGAAGTCATTGCGTTCGTGCTGGAGGATTTGCGGCCCGCACTGTTGAGAGGGCCGCAAGTGGTCGAGGCCGTGGGTGGGCAACTGGACCTCAATACCGTGACAGGCAATGCGACCGTGATGGTTGAGCCTTGGCCGTTTATTCAGGCTGGGCAGATGTTTTGGCTGCGGATACAGGGAGTGCGTGACGACGGCAGTGATTACAGCGAGCGATTGCCAGAACCTTACACGGTACAAACGGCAGAAGTAGTGGCGGGTATTCGACGTCCTGTACCCCGTACTGTGCTGCTGCGGTTGGAGAATGCCTCAATCGTGACGATTCAACTAAAAGTCGACCTGGCCGGCGCAGGCACGGAAAGTTCGGCAAAACTGTTTCCTTTGGGTGAGGTTGTGATGAAAACACTAGAACTGAACTTGATTGCGCCTACCGTGGCGGGCGTGGTGGATGGGCGTCTGGATCCTGAAACTGTCCCAGGGACGGGCGTCATAGTCCAGGTACCCGCGTTTGGCGGCAGAGCACCAGGGCAGCGGGTTTATGTCGAGTTTACCGGGCAGGAGGCGTCTCATCAGGTGACGGCTGAGCGGGAAGTCCAAGATGCTACTACGCCGATGGACTTTACTATCAGCAAAGCGGAAGTGCTGAATAATAACGGTGAGGCCGTGACATTTGACTATAAGGTTGCCCGAGTTGATGGCGCGCTATTCAGTGCGTCCAAGGCGGTGCCGGTGGTGCTTGGGAAGGAAGGAAGCGGTGGCGGGGGCGGGGGCGAGCCGTATTATGAAGACTTTGAAACGCCGCCAAGTAATCCTGCAAATGTGTATCCCCGATTTAGATTTTCTGGAACTGGGATTAGTGGCACTCAAACTCACAGCTATCCGCCCTATATAACCCGCAAATGTCTTACGGTGCAGAACCAAGGTGGTCATGCACTGATCGAGTTTACTCCGCCTGCACGAAAAGTAACATTTGGCCTGCTGAGGAAATGGAGCAGAATGAAAGCCAAATACAATGACGGCAGCGAGATTTCCGTCACCGACCCGGTGGGCACAGAGTTTATAGGATGGCTTGACATACCAGAGGTCGCAGGCCTTCGTATAACTCAATTAATAGTTACCCCGTCTTCTGGGACGCCAGGCAGTGTCATGATTGACAATATGGCAATCTATTACTAGAAAGCGAGGTATGGCAGCGACAAAATCAGCGTGTCGCTTATTGCTGCGCATAGGTTCACGCAGAGCAATCTGTCGCTCCCACAGATGTAAAGTTTTCTCTGTAGGAGCGGCGTACTGCCGCGAAGATTTTAGCTCTTCCGGTATCAAATACATAATGTGTGCCGACCGTATTTCTTCATCACAGCTTTAAGCCGCTTCAAAAAATCATCAGAATGAGGCGAACCCACGAAAACTCTCCAAAATTTTGCATCGCTTTGTAATTGCAGCCTGAGCGCCGCACGCTTTAACCGATCCCGACGCCGATACTTCGCCTCACCGTACCCCAGTTTTCTCGTCATGCGCCCCTAATCCCTTGAATAATAATCTGGCCTATCACCATGCCTGCGGAGTGGCTTTTGTACTGCGCTCGGCCGATATTGATCGCCAGCCACTTGGCCTGGAGGGTCTGCGCGTCGATACGGTCAGCCGCACGCCGACGCCAAAGGCTTCCACTATCCCCAGACAACGCTAGTGGATGCTGCTCCAAAGACCGACGTGATACAGGTACTGGCCCTGATTGTGCCAGTAGAGCTCTGCGGTCGTGTGACCTTGGAACGGTAATCCCACTTGATGATTCTGTACATCTGGCCGATGCAGATAACTACGGGTTCGGCTATGACGCTGCCACTGGTTCTTGCGCAGGTGTAGTTGTCTTTGCGCCAAGCATTGGGTAGCCTTGACCGGTCGCTGCCAAATCAGCGACCGGGTTTAGTAGCCTGAACAAACTTCCAGGCGCCAAAGCGCCATAGCTTCTCGATAGGCGCTTTTTTTGTGTCTGTCGGGGCGTGTTATGGCGGCTGTGCGCAGGGCACCTCGTGTGCGCTGGGTTCCTGGAATCCCGGTCTACTAACCTGCGTCACAGCCGCCACCTTTCGTTTAGTAGCGACATCTGGCGGCTCCACCATTCCAGGAGCTCCACCATGGTCAAGCCGACCCCCGATCTGCCCATCGTTCTTCTCCCGCCTGATTATTCTCGGTTTCATTGGCTCGGCGTCTTTGAACGTGTCGACAGTGAAGCCCTGGCTGCTCGGTGCAACGCACAGAATCCAGCACCGCCGAAGCCTTGCGACTTGCAACGGGGCTGAAAGTCATTGCGCACGAGCGGAAGGGCTGCTCGTGCTTGCCATCGATGTTGAAAAGGAAATTGACCATGGTGGAGATCACTCGAACCTGCAGTGTGCCCGTAGGGGACTGTTTGTCGGATAAGCCTGCGCTGTTCAGCGTGAATGCCGGTGTTGCGCTGGAGGATGCACTGGCGCACCTTGGGGTGTTGCTGGAGTGCGCTCAGTTGACGGCGAACGAGTTGTGGGATGCGCCGGATCGGAGTTTGCTGGGCGTGACGTTGCATTGCATCGAGCATGCGCAGGCGGTGGTGGCTTCGTTGCGGGTGCCGCAGGATTGATCCTGGGGGGGCTTGTCTGGGATGTGTGTGGGCAGGGCGGGCCTCTTCGCGGGCAGAGCCCGCTCCCACAATGGGGTGCGTGGGCTGGCGGGTCCTTCGCCCGGTGTTGGGTGGTGCTGTATTACGCTATAATCCCGGCCTTTCGCCGCCCGCCGCCCTCGATGGCCGCCCGCGCATCTACTTCCGTTCAAAGAGGCTAGACCCTTGGCATTGACGATTCTTGGCCTGTCCGGCGCCCTTAGCCATGACCCTTCCGCGGCCCTGTACATCGACGGCAAGCTGATTGCCGCCGCCGAAGAAGAGCGCTTCGTGCGCGACAAACATGCAAAGAACCGCATGCCCTACGAATCGGCCAAGTTCTGCCTGGAACAAGCCGGCATCAAGCCGTCGGACGTCGACGTGGTGGCCATTCCGTTCGCGCCTATCAGCCTGTTCGGCAAGGCGCGCTGGCACTACGCCAAACGCTATTGGTACGCCCCGGACCGCGCCCTCGACGCGCTGCTGATGGGCAACCGCCGCTACAAGCGCTACCGCAACAAGATCGTCTTCTGCCTGGAGCAACTGGGCTTCGACGCGAAGAAGATCAAGATCGAGCCGGTCGAGCATCACCTGGCTCACGCCTCCAGCGCCTACCATTGCTCGGGCTTCCAGGAAAAAACCGCGATTCTGGGCATCGATGGCAAGGGTGAGTACGCCACCACCTTTTTCGGCTACGGCGAGAACGGCAAGATCCACAAGATCAAGGAGTTCTTCGACCCGGATTCGCTGGGCGGCCTGTACGGCGCGATCACCGAATTCCTCGGTTTCGAGATGCTCGACGGCGAGTTCAAGGTCATGGGCATGGCGCCCTATGGCGATGCCAGCAAGTACGATTTCTCGCGTCTGGCTTCGTTCGAGAACGGCGAGTTGGTGATCAACACCGACTACGCCAACGTCATCGGCCTGCGCCGCTATAAAGAGAAGGGCAAGGGCTTCTATTTCTCGTCCAAGCTGATCGAATGGCTGGGCCCGAAACGCGAAGGCGACATCGCCGACGAGCCGTACATCCACTACGCGGCGAGCATGCAGGCGCTGTTCGAGAAGCTCGCCTTGCAGATGATCGACCACTATCTGGGCGATGTGCTCAAGCAGACCGGCAAGCTGGCCTTCGCCGGCGGTTGTGCGCTGAACGTCAAGCTGAACCAGAAGATCATCGCCCGCCCGGACGTGAAAGAGCTGTTCGTGCAGCCCGCTTCCGGCGACGCCGGTACGGCGGTGGGTGCGGCGGCCTATGTGTCCCATGCCCGCGGTGTGCCCGTGGAGAAAATGGAACACGTGTACCTGGGCCCGTCCTACACCAACGAAGACGTGATCGCCGCCTGCGCGCGCCATCCGAACAAACCCAAGGGCCGCATGCTGGGCAACATGCCCAAGCAGATCGCCCAGATCATGGTCGACGGCAACCCGGTGGCCTGGTTCCAGGGGCGCATGGAGTTCGGCCCGCGGGCGTTGGGTGGTCGTTCGATCATCGGTTGCCCGAGCGTGCCGGGCGTGGCCGACCGCATCAACCATCAGATCAAGTTCCGCGAGCGCTGGAGGCCTTTCTGCCCGTCGATGCTCGACACCGTCGCGCCGCAGATGATCAAGATCGACCATCCGGCCCCGTTCATGACGTTCACCTTCGAGGTGGCCGAAGAATGGAAGACCCGAGTGCCGGAAGTGGTCCACGAAGACGGTACTTCACGCGCCCAGGTGCTCAAGCGCGAATATAACCCGCGCTACTACGACATGATGAAGGCCCTGGAAGAACTGACAGGCAACGGTGTGTCGCTCAATACCTCGCTCAACCGTCGTGGCGAGCCGATGATCTGCTCGCCGACCGATGCCTTGAACATGTTCTATGGTTCGGATCTGCAGTACCTGATCATGGAAGACATTCTGGTGGTCAAAGAGGGTGCCAAAGCCTATGACACGCTCGACTGAGCGTCATGTGCTGCAGTTCTGCCACGGCTATGACGGGCCGTTCCTCGACTGTGCCCGTCAGTACGCCAGCCTGTTCATGGGCCGCGGCTACCGGGTGACCACCGTGTTCCTGACCGGTGCGGCCGATGCCCAGGTGGCCGCCGGCTGTGAAAGTGACGAGGTGCTGTTCATGGAGTTCAGCTCCAAGGCCATTCGTGGCCTGAAGCTGGACGCCATTCGCGCGCTGCGCAAGATCGTCGCGGCGCGCACGTTCACCTTCTGCATCGCGCACCGGTTCAAGCCCATCTACATCGCCCTGCTGGGCACATCGCTGCCAGTGATCGGCGTGCATCATGCGTTCGGTGACTATCAGCGCCGGTCGCGCCGGCTGTTCGCGCAGCTGTTCGGTAAGCGCTTGAGCCTGCTGGGCGTGTCCGATGCGGTGCGCGACGACATGCGCCGCTGCCTGCCCGGTTGGGCGCCGGAGCGGATCGCCACGCTGTACAACCGCTTGAACACCTTCACTCTGCAGAAACAATTGCTGCCCGCAGCCGAGGCGCGCCAGGCCCTGGGCTTGGCGCCGGATGCGTGGATCGTCGGCAACGTCGGCCGTCTGCACCCTGACAAGGATCAGGCCACCTTGCTGCGTGGCTTTGCCTTGGCCTCGGCCAGACTGCCCGAGCAAGCCCTGCTGGTCATCATCGGCTCCGGACGCCTGGAGCAAGACCTCAAAGACCTGGCCGTGGAGCTGGGCATCGCCGAACGTGTGCGCTTCCTTGGTCAGGTGCCCCAGGCACGGTTGTATTTCAAGGCGTTCGATGTGTTCGCCCTGAGTTCCGATCACGAGCCTTTCGGCATGGTCCTGCTCGAAGCCATGGTAGCCAACGTGCCACTGGTGGCGACCGCGTGCGGCGGCGCGCCTGAGATCGTGGAAAACATCGGTATCCTGTTCCCGTTGGGTGACGCCGAGCGTCTGGCCCAGGGGCTGGAAATCGTGGCCTCACGGGACGATTACGAGCGAGTGAAGTATGAAGTGCTGATGGCCGAGCGTCTTGAAGCACGTTTTTGTGACTACGCGGTGCGCAAGGCCTTCTGGCAACTGCCGATGGTCACCGCACTGACGGCGCACACATGATGCTCAACCGGCTGCAAGGCGTGCGCGAACGGGGGTGGCAAGCGGTCGATGCGGCCACCTATGCCCAGGCCTGGACACGCTTTGGGGGCAGTGTGGCGACGCACCCTCTGGTGGTCGAACGGCTGGCCGCGTTGGCCGGTATACCGGTGCGCTACCTGGGTTGGGAGCAGGCGGGTGAGCTGGTCGCGGCCATACCGACCTGGGGTCGTCACCTGGCGTTGTCCAAGGACGTGCTCAAGCAACGGGGCAAGAAGGGCCTGTACGATCTGGGCAATGCCGAGTTGATCCTGCCGGCGGCCAGCGATGCTCAGGCACCGTTACGCCATCATGGGCGCTATCTGTCCGAACTGAATCAGGGTCGTTTCAGCGGTCTGAAAGCGCAGGCCGAAAGCCTGGCCATGGCGCGTACGCCGGAAGACCTGTCGAAAAAATTTCGCTACAACCAGCGCCGCGAGTCGCGTTTGCTGGAAGAGGCGGGCGGGGTGGTGAAGCCTGTCACCGAGTTCGGCAGCGGCGAGCTGGCGGCCATCTATTGCGATCTGTTTCATCGGCGCTGGGGTTTTGCCGCAACCGGTGCGGAGCGCATGGCCGAGGTTATCGAGCTGCTGCGCGAGCTGATGATCGGGTCGGTGCTGCTGCTGGACGATGCGCCCATTGCCATCCAATTGGTGTATCGCGTCGAGGCCCCGGAATGGGTCAGTGTGGAGTACATCAACGGTGGTGTGGATCCGCAGTCGCGTGCATTCAGCCCCGGCAGCGTGCTCAGTTTCCTCAATACCCAAAGTGCCTGGGAGCAGGCCCGCACGGTGGACAAGCCGCTGCGCTTCTCGTTTGGCCGGGCCGACCGCGAGTACAAGGACCGCTGGTGCAACCCCGTCCCGGTGTTCCAGGCATGAGCCGCAAGCAGGCGTTGCTCGCGCGGCACCGGCGCCACAAGCGTCGCGTGCTGCTGGCTGGACTGGTGATGCTGCTGCTGGCCGGGATACTGGTCGCCTGGTGGTTGCCGCTGCCGCTGCTGTTGCTGGCCTGGGTAGCCCACGAGGCGTGGTTCGCCGATCATCTGTTCTACTCCCCCAGCGACGATTACGCCTACAGCTTCGATAGCGATGCCGAGCTTGCAGGGGTCAGCCTGAGCGGCGATCTGCTGCAGGTCCCGGAGCGCCTGGAAGCGACGGATACGCTGATTCTGGCCGTGGATATAAAGGCGTCCTGGCTAGGGCGTTTGCTCGATCCGTGCGTGCAACTGCTCGGTGCCGAGCTGAGCGACCGGCAGACCTTCGAGCGAGGTGTCGACGGTTTGCGCTATCTGAACCTGAGCGGCTTTGCCGACGAACTCAACCAAGGGCATCTGCGGGTGCGTGGGCGGTTCTGCCGCATCGTTGGCGAGCCAAGGTTGTGGCGTTTCCAGCATCCGGATTTTACCCGGCACAGCGTCATGGTCATCGCGCCCCATGCCGACGACGCCGAGTTGGCGGCTTATGGCTTGTACAGCCGCGCGGCGAGCAGTTGGATCGTGACCGTGACCGCAGGGGAGATCGAAGCCGAGCATTATCAGGCCATGGGTCTGCCGTCGACTGAGGCGGCACGTTTGAAGGGGCGTCTGCGGGCCTGGGACAGCCTGGCCGTGCCGCGCTGGGCCGGAGTGCCGGCCGAGCAGTGCGTGCAGTTGGGGTATTTCTGCCTGCAATTGCCTGCCATGCAGGCGGCGCCTGCGCAGCCGTGTGGGTCGCGAGAGGCGGACATGACGGATATCCGCCTGTTCCGCCAGCTCAACCCTTTCGTCTTGCCAGCCGACGCCGATGGCGCGCCGACCTGGCACAACCTGGTGGCGGACCTGCGCGAACTGTTGCAACGTGCGCGACCGGAGGTGCTGGTGATGCCGCACGCGAGCATCGATCCGCACCCTGACCATATCTGCGCCCAGGCGGCGGTATTGCAGGCGCTGGAAGGGCTGGTGGACAAGCCGCGCTTCCTGTTGGGGTACGCCAATCATCTGCACGATAACGACCGTTGGCCCATGGGCAACGCGGGCGAGGGTGTAGCGCTGCCACCGTTTTTCGATGCCCGTGAGCGGCTGGTGCCGTGCAGCCTGCCGGTCAGCGCCGCAGTGCAGATGGACAAGGCCATGGCGCTTGGCATGATGCACGACCTGCAACCGCCTGCACCGCTCAAGCGTCGCGTGCGCCGTTGGCTGCAAGGGGTGCTGGCCGGTCGGCGGTGGCCCGCCACGGGCGAAAACGAATTCTTCCGCAAGGCGGTGCGCCGCCATGAACTGTTCTGGCGCAAAGACTTATAAGGTGCCGTAAGCACAATGATGAAAGTTCTGTTCCTGGTGCAGAAAGAGCAGCGCGCCATTCTCGATCGTCTGTATGACGG
Organism: Pseudomonas coleopterorum; assembly: GCF_900105555.1. Lineage (NCBI taxonomy): Bacteria > Pseudomonadati > Pseudomonadota > Gammaproteobacteria > Pseudomonadales > Pseudomonadaceae > Pseudomonas > Pseudomonas coleopterorum. Next base: position 4,187,635 of record NZ_FNTZ01000001.1, on the reverse strand, counting down.
CATTGCCGCGCACTGCCAGTGCGACCTGCGCTGGTTGGACAGCGCTCAGCAGCGTGACCTGAAAGGGTATTTCAAGCGTGAAGTGGACGTCGCCCAATACGATCGCATTCTGTTCTTCCTGCGCTTCAAGCAGGAAATTCGTCAGGTAGCGTTCATCCGTTCCGTGCCCAATCTGGTGATTCTGGAGCATGACGCCTATCAGAATTACATCCCCTGCAAGTACACCGGCAAGTTCAGTGCGCACTATCGGCAGTTGCCTTGGGTTCGGGTGATCAGTTCGGGGTTCATGGTCAGCGAGCGGCTGCGCGCCGAGGGTTTCGATGCGCATTTCGTGCCCAAGGGCTATGACCAGACGCTGCTGACACCGCAGACCCGCGAGCGCGACATCGAGTTGGCCTTCGTGGGCAGCACCAAAAGTGTGGCCTACAGTGGCCGCAAGCAGATGCTCGATGCGATTGCTCAGGTGGAGCCGCTGCTGGTGACGCGAACCAACAGCGGGCAGGAGTATGGCGATACATTGAACCGTATTCGCTTTTTCGTCAGTGCCGATGTGGGCATGGGCGAGTACATGATCAAGAACTTCGAAGCCATGGCATGCGGCTGCGTGCTGTTCACCTTCGATCAGGGCGAGGCGGAAAATCGTTCGCTGGGGTTCGAGGACATGCGCACGGTGGTGCTCTACGACAGCGTGGCGACCTTGCAGGCCAAGCTGGCGCAGCTGCGCCGCGAGCCGGCCCTGGCTGAACGTATCGCGGCGGCGGGGCAGGCGCTGGTCTTGGGGGAATATGGATTCGACCGGATCGGCGAGCGTATCGTGCAGGCCATGCAGCCCGTGCTGCGCCCGCATCCGCCACTGACGGCGTGGCAACGCCTGCGGTTGGCCTTGCCCATCTGACCAAGCCCGGCCGCACCGTGTTCTTGCAGGGACGTCACCTGCACCGCCGACGCGGCTCGCGCCGCTGCTACAGGGATAGCAACCCCCCTTTTTTCGCGCAATGTGGCGGGCCTGGCGATCTTTTGCCATCGCGAGGCGCGTCCGGTCGCACCGCGATGGGTCGGGTTCACCGCCGCGGGGTTTGTGCTACTTGAGCAGTGCCCTGTTCAATTCGGCCAGGGGAAAGCAGGCTGTGAGTTGCTCACGCTCCAGGTACCGGGAAAAATGTTCCAGATTGCGCTTGATCAAGCGCTTGGACAAAGGCCCACGGGTGAAGCTCATGTCGGCCATGTCGATCAGGCCCAGTTCCCCTTCGGGCGTGACGATCACATTGCCCAGGTGCAGCGAGCGGAAATACACCCCCGACCGGTGCAGGCGGCGAATCAAGGCGATCAGCGGTTCCAGGCTCTGTTGCCAGGTGAACTCGGCGGTGTCCATCAACTGGCGCAGATTTCTGCCAGGCAAGGGTTCGTACAGCACGGCCGTCATGCCAGGCTTGTCCAGACGGTAGTGTTGCAGCACCTTCAAGGTCGGCACGCCCAACTGCTGAAGACGCTGGGCATTGGCGATGAAACGCGCCGAGTACGGACGCAACAGCGCCGAGGAAAACAGACGTTTGCGGCGGAACAGCTTGAGGATGTTCCCGTCCGCGAGCAGGTACACTTTCGCGCCATGGCTGTCGGCCTCCAATACCTTGGCGCCGGCGGTCAGCGTGTCAAAAGCGGCCTGAGGAAGGCGGGTGCATCGCATCGTGATAAAGCCTTGATTGAAGAGGGCGGAAGGCATGATGCCCAAAAGCGGCGGCATGTTCTACCGCCAGGCCAACCGAGGTGTGCCCTTCGCGGGCAGAGGGCTCGGCCGCCCGCCCCGCTCCCACAGGGGACTGAGCTGTGGGAGCGGGCTCTGCCCGCGAACGGCGCGGCGCTGTGTTCCTGCTGCACCGCGATCCCCGATCCGCCCCTGTGATAAAGTTCCCGTTCTACGCCAACAGTGAGTGAGACGATGAGTGATTCACCGCGTCCAGCGGAACAGGATTCAAGCCTGAAAATCTATTTGCGACTGCTCAGCTACGTTCGCCCCTACGTGGGCATGTTTCTGATCAGTATCCTAGGTTTCGTGATCTTCGCTTCCACCCAGCCCATGCTGGCCGGGATCCTGAAGTATTTCGTCGACGGCCTGAGCAATCCCGAAGTGGTGCTGTTCCCCAACGTGCCCTACCTGCGCGACCTGCAACTGCTGCAGGCGGTGCCGATTCTGATCGTGCTGATCGCTGCATGGCAGGGGCTGGGTTCCTACCTGGGCAACTACTTCCTGGCCAAGGTATCGCTGGGCCTGGTCCACGACCTGCGCGTGGAGCTGTTCAACAAACTGCTGGTGTTGCCCAACCGCTACTTCGACACGCACAACTCCGGCCACCTGATCTCGCGCATCACCTTCAACGTGACCATGGTCACAGGCGCTGCGACCGATGCCATCAAGGTGGTGATCCGCGAGGGCCTGACGGTCGTGTTTCTGTTCATCTACCTGATCTGGATGAACTGGAAACTGACTCTGGTGATGCTCGCCATCCTGCCGCTGATCGCCGTCATGGTCGGCAGCACGAGCAAGAAATTTCGCAAGCAGAGCAAGAAGATTCAGGTCGCCATGGGCGACGTGACCCACGTGGCGTCCGAGACCATCCAGGGCTACCGGGTGGTCCGCAGCTTTGGTGGCGAAGGCTACGAACAGACCCGTTTCGCCAAGGCCAGCCAAGGCAATACCGACAAGCAGCTGCGCATGACCAAGACCGGCGCGATCTACACACCGATGCTGCAGCTGGTGATCTACACCGCGATGGCCGTGCTGATGTTCCTGGTGCTGTACATGCGTGGCGATGCCACCGCCGGTGATCTGGTGGCGTACATCACCGCAGCGGGGTTGCTGCCCAAGCCGATACGCCAGCTGTCCGAAGTCAGCTCCACGGTGCAGAAGGGCGTTGCCGGTGCGGAAAGCATTTTCGAACAGCTGGATGTGGCTCCCGAGCTGGACACCGGTACGGTGGAGCGCGAGCGCGTCAGCGGCCTGCTGGAAGTGCGCAACTTGAACTTCACCTACCCCGGCACCGAGCGCCAGGTGCTCAGCGACATCAACTTCACCGCCAAGCCTGGGCAGATGATCGCGCTGGTTGGACGTTCTGGCAGCGGCAAGTCGACCCTGGCCGGGCTGATTCCACGCTTCTATCATCATAATGAAGGTGAAGTGCTGCTCGACGGCGTGGAGATCGCCGAGTATCAGTTGCGCAATCTGCGTCGGCATATCGCGCTGGTCACCCAGAGCGTGACGCTGTTCAACGACAGCGTAGCCAACAACATTGCCTACGGTGATCTGGCCGGCGCGCCGCGCGAGGACGTGGTGGCGGCCGCAGCCGATGCCTACGCCAAGGAGTTCGTCGACCGGTTGCCCGAGGGGTTTGACACGCAGGTCGGCGAGAACGGCGTGCTGTTGTCCGGTGGCCAGCGCCAGCGCCTGGCGATCGCTCGAGCGCTGCTCAAGAATGCGCCCGTGCTGATTCTCGACGAAGCGACTTCGGCGCTGGACACCGAATCTGAGCGGCATATCCAGGCAGCGCTGGACCATGTCATGAAGGGGCGTACCACCGTGGTCATTGCGCACAGGTTGTCGACCATCGAGAAGGCCGACCAGATTCTGGTGATGGATCAGGGCCGCATCGTCGAGCGCGGCACCCACACGCAGCTGCTGGCGCAGAATGGCTATTACGCCCGGCTGCACGCGATGGGCCTGGACGAACCGGCGAAAACCGACATCACCTGACCCCCTGTCTGCTCTGCGGCGCAGGGCACGGCATCTGGCCTGTGGGAGCAGAGCTGTGGAAGCGGAACTGTGGGAGCGGGTCTGTGGGAGCGGGTCTCTGCCCGCGAAGGCCTCACCGCGATCTGCCTGCCATACCGCGTCGCCTTCTTCGCGGGCAGAGGGCTCGGCCGCCCGCCCCGCTCCCACAAGAGGGGGCGGAGCACGGCATCCGGTCTGTGGGAGCGGAACTGTGGGAGCGGGTCTCTGCCCGCGAAGGCTTCACCGCGATCTGCCTGCCATACCGTGTTGTCTTCTTCGCGGGCAGAGGGCTCGGCCGCCCGCCCCGCTCCCACAAGAGGGGGGCGGGGCACGGCATCCGGTCTGTGGGAGCGGAACTGTGGGAGCGGGTCTCTGCCCGCGAAGGCCTCACCGCGATCTGCCTGTCATACCGCGTCGCCTTCTTCGCGGGCAGAGGGCTCGGCCGCCCGCCCCGCTCCCACAAGAGGGGGCGGAGCACGGCATCCGGTCTGTGGGAGCGGAACTGTGGGAGCGGGTCTCTGCCCGCGAAGGCCTCGCCGCGATCTGCCAGCCATACCGTGTCGCCTTCTTCGCGGGCAGAGGGCTCGGCCGCCCGCCCCGCTCCCACAAGAGGGGGGCGGGGCACGGCATCCGGTCTGTGGGACCAGAGCTGTGGGAGCGGGTCTCTGCCCGCGAAGGCTTCACCGCGATCTGCCTGCCATACCGCGTTGCCTTCTTCGCGGGCAGAGGGCTCGGCCGCCCGCCCCGCTCCCACAAGAGGGGGCGGAGCACGGCATCCGGTCTGTGGGAGCGGGTCTCTGCCCGCGAAGGCCTCACCGCGATCTGCCTGCCATACCGTGTCGCCTTCTTCGCGGGCAGCCCGCTCCCACATGGAGGGCGGGGGCGGGCCTATCGGGAGCTTGCGTGTTAATATCGCCGCCCTGTTCATTTTGTATGTGGGTTGCCCATGAAGTTATCCATGCCGCGATTCGAATCGGCCCCTGTACTGGTGGTCGGCGATGTCATGCTCGACCGTTACTGGCATGGCGGTACTTCGCGCATTTCCCCGGAAGCACCGGTGCCTGTGGTCAAGGTCGAGCAGATCGAAGACCGTCCCGGTGGTGCTGCCAACGTCGCGTTGAACATCGCTGCCTTGGGCGCACCGGCTTCCCTGGTTGGCGTGACCGGGACCGACGAAGCCGCCGACAGCCTGAGCGACAGCCTCAAGGCCGCCGGCGTCACCGCGGTGTTCCAGCGCATTGCCCACCAGCCGACCATCGTCAAGCTGCGGGTCATGAGCCGCCATCAGCAACTGCTGCGCATCGATTTCGAAGAAGCGTTCGCCACCGACCCAGCGGCGCTGGCCGCTGAGGTCGACGCGTTGCTCGACGGCGTCAAAGTGCTGGTCCTGTCGGACTACGGCAAGGGCGCCCTTAGGAACCACCAGGCGTTGATCCAGGCGGCGCGTGCACGCGATATCCCGGTGCTGGCCGACCCCAAGGGCAAGGACTTCTCGATCTATCGCGGTGCCAGCCTGATCACGCCCAACCTCAGTGAATTCGAAACCATCGTCGGCGGCTGTGCCGATGAAGCGGACCTGGTGGCCAAGGGCGCCACGCTGATGCGCGACCTCGAGCTGGGCGCCTTGCTGGTGACCCGTGGCGAGCACGGCATGACCCTGTTGCGCCCCGAGCATCCGGCCTTGCACTTGCCTGCACGGGCCCGTGAAGTGTTCGATGTGACCGGCGCCGGGGATACGGTGATTTCCACGCTGGCGGCGGCCATTGCAGCGGGCGAAGAACTGCCCCACGCCGTGGCGCTGGCCAACCTGGCGGCGGGTATCGTGGTCGGCAAGCTGGGGACCGCGGCGATCAGCGCGCCTGAATTGCGCCGGGCGATCCAGCGCGAGGAAGGTTCGGAGCGTGGCGTGTTGAGCCTGGAGCAGTTGCTGCTGGCGATCGACGATGCGCGGGCGCACAACGAGCGCATCGTGTTCACCAATGGGTGTTTCGATATTCTTCACGCCGGTCATGTGACGTACCTGGAGCAGGCCCGTGCCCAGGGTGATCGTTTGATCGTGGCGGTCAACGATGATGCTTCGGTAAGCCGCTTGAAAGGGCCGGGACGCCCGATCAACAGCGTCGACCGGCGCATGGCGGTGTTGGCGGGGCTGGGGGCGGTGGACTGGGTGATCAGTTTCGCCGAAGGTACACCGGAGAACCTGCTGACCCATGTGCGTCCGGATGTATTGGTCAAAGGCGGTGATTATTCGGTGGATCAGGTGGTAGGCGCCGACATCGTCAGTGCTTATGGCGGCACGGTGAAAGTGCTGGGCCTGGTGGAAAACAGCTCAACCACCGCCATCGTCGAGAAAATCCGCAGCCGTTAGAGCGTCGGGTTTTACCGCGTTCCCGCAAATGCACCGCGTCCACCGCCGACGCGGCTCGCGCCGCTGCTACAGAGACCGCATCCACCGCCCACCCCTGTAGCAGCGGCGCAAGCCGTGTCTGGCCATTGCGCAGTTTCCCAGGCACACCGCACGACGGTAGCCGGTCGGGACAATGGGATTACTTGTGCAGACCACTGCGCACCTTGCGCACCAATACTCGCGCCTTTACCTTGAATTTCTCCAGGCTGGTGCGGGGCTTCTTCGGGATGGCGAGGCCTTTTTCCGCTACCCAGTTGCGCCAGCGCACGCGTTCGTCGCGGACCAGCCAGCCATCCTGTGCGGCGAAGCTTTCGGCCAGATAAACGCCCCGTGTACTGGCGGCGTGCAGCTTGTCCTTCTTCAACGTGTACAGCTCTGCGACCGGCTGCCCGTCCCTCAAAGGAATCAGATACAGGTCAGGCTTGCTGCGGCTCAGGCGGGTGATCAATTCACCCTTTTCCAGCCGCTCCTCGACGTGGAACAGGCTCAGCCCCTTGGCCTGGGGCGGCACTTCCAGACGCAGGTCGTACACCAGCTGCAACGAAGCCGTCGGTACGTGCACATACGCTCGGGGCCGCTCGATCAGGTTCAGGCTGCCACACTTCACCGGCCGCGCTGCACCAGAGCGGGTGCTCAAGCGAAAGGGCAGCTTCTCCTGATAGCGCAAGACCTGGTCATACGGCGTCGGCAGCCAGGTGTCGTTGAAACGCCCACCCAGCCAGCCTTCCGACGTCTCCAGCAGGCATTCCTCGGCAATTTCCTGAATGGCCGTGTGCAGCGGCAGGTTCACTTCATGGGCCGGCACATAGCCAGAGATCAGCTTGAGCACCACGTCGCCGCGGTCTTCGCGGCGCTGGCGCACCAGCACCCAGTAGTCGCGCCCACGCCAGTTGAGGGTCAGCCGGACCGACACGCCGAGGTTGGCCAGTTCCACGCGAAAGCGTTCGCTGTCACTCACCTCGACCGGTTTGCGCCGCTCCAGGGTCTGGGCGAAATTCAACGGCATGCCCACGGCTTCATAGCTCAGGGCCTCGGGCGTGGCATCGACGGCAAGGGGCAGGGTCTTGAAATTGCCTGGGTTCTTTCGAGTCAGGGTACGCGGCATTACGGCTCCTTCTTGCGTCGGGGTCGGCCGCGTCGGCGGCGTCAATTCCTGAGTAGCACGGCAGCGGCTGTCGCTACGTTGTGGGACAGGTGCAGCGGATTTATCGTTCCGACAATAGCACTGGCCACCCCAGGGTGAGCAAACAGCAGCTCGAAGCTGGCGCGCACCGGATCCACGCCCGGCGCCAGGCAGGCATGACCGCTGGCTAACGCCTTTTTCACCAGAATGGCCTTGCCATGGGCGGCCGCGTAGTCGAGCACCGGGCGCTCGGATTGCTCGTTCAGGTTGTAGGTGACCATGGCGCAGTCTCCGGTTTCCAGGGCTTTGAGCCCGCCCTGCACGGTTTTGCCAGAAAACCCGAAGCCGCGAATCTTGCCTTCGGCCTTCAGCGCCGCCAACGTCTCATACACCTCACAGCCCTGGAGAATATCCAGATCGCTGCCGTCCGAATGCACCAGCAGCAGATCGATGAAGTCTGTTTCCAGGCGTTTCAAACTGCGCTCCACCGAGAAGCGCGTGTGCTCGGCGCTGAAGTCGAAGCGTGACTGGCCCGATTCGAATTCTTCACCGACCTTGCTGACGATCACCCAGTCCTGCCGCTGACCCCGCAGCAGCGGCCCCAGGCGTTCTTCGCTGATGCCATAGGCCGGCGCGGTGTCGATCAGGTTGATGCCCAACTGGCGTGCCTGGCCCAGCAACATGCGCGCGGCGCTGTCGTCGGGAATGGTGAAGCCGTTGGGGTATTTCACCCCTTGGTCGCGACCCAGTTTCACCGTACCCAGGCCCAGGGGGGAAACCCGCAGGCCGGTGTCGCCCAGCGGGCGGTGCAGATCGTGCAGGGTGGGCAGGCTCATGGCAGCAGTTCATCCCAGACAGGTGTGGCCAATGCCGGCTTGGGCAGCTCGGGCAGTGGAGCATGGCTGTGCGGTGCAATGCCATCGCGCTGCAGGGCAGCGATGACGCGGTCGGCGAAATCCGGCGCCAGGGCCAGCTTGGTCGGCCAACCCACCAGCAAGCCGGGTTGATCGGCCAGAAATGCGTTGTCCGGACGCACCAGCCCGGATTGAGCGGGCTCGGCGCGATTGACGCGCAGGGTGGCCCAGCGCAGCTGGGTTTGATCGACCCAGGGCAACAGTTGGCCGATTTCCTTCTGGGCAGCGGCGATCTGCTGCGCCGGATCGCGAGCCACGCCATCGGCTTCGGCGATCTCGCCACCCAGGTACCAGACCCATTGGCCGTCGGCCCCCGGATGGGTGGTGACGGTGATGCGCGGCTTCGGCCCGCCGCCCAGGCAATGGGCGTACAAGGGTTTCAGGTTGGCGCCCTTGGCCAGCACCATGTGCAGTGGCCGCCGCTGCATCGTGGGTTGTTCGACGCCCAGTTCCGCCAGCAGGGCCTGGATGCCTTCGCCGGCGCTGAGCACCACGCGCTGGGCGCGAATCACCCGACCGTCGACGATCAGTCCGGCCAGCTGCTTCTGGTCATACAGCGGCTCGATCCGCTCACCCGCCAGCAGCCCATCGCCGGCCAGCTCGGCGAGCCGAGCGACCAGGCTGGGCACATCCACCACCAGCTCGGCCAAGCGATAGACCTTGCCCTTGAACGCGCGGTCCTGCAGAGCGGGCGGCAGTTGCTCGCCCTTGACCTGATCGACCCGGCCACGCACGGCCTTGCTGGCGAAAAAGCTGGTGAGATTGCCTGCCAGGGTGCCCGGCGACCACAGATAATGCGCCTCGGACAGCAGGCGCACGCCCGAAAGGTCCAGTTCGCCCTGGCCAGCCAGCGCTTCACGCCAGCGGCGCGGCATGTCGGCGATGGCTTCGGAGGCGCCGGTCAGCGCGCCGTGCAGGGCGTATTTGGCACCGCCGTGAATGATCCCCTGGGCCTTGAAGGTCTGCCCGCCGCCCAGGCGCGCGTTCTCCACCAGCACCGTCGAATAGCCCAGGGCGCGCAGCCGCGCGTTGAGCCAGAGCCCGGCGACACCGGCGCCGACGATGACGATATCAGTGGACAGTTCAGACGGCATTGCAGACCTCGCAGGCTAGGACAGGCGGAGGAGTATACAGCCTCAGTGCCCGGTGGTTTTCGAGAACAGCTGGATCACCACCACGCCCAGCACGATCAGCGCCATGCCGAGCATGGCCGGCAGGTCGAGCTTCTGCCCATAGATGAACAGGGCGGCGATGCTGACCATGACGATGCCCATGCCCGCCCAGATGGCGTAGGCGATGCCCACCGGCACCGTGCGCACCACCAGGGTCAGCATCCAGAACGCGATGCCATAGCCGGCCACCACCAGAAACAGCGGCAGCGGTGTACTGAGTCCTTTGACCGCCTTCATGGAGACAGTGGCGATCACTTCGGCGCAGATGGCGATGGCAAGAAAAGCGTAGGCGTTCATGGTGGGGCTCCTGTTCGATGCAGGCATTCTAGGCGATGCACGGCTGCAGAGGGTTCGCCCATTTCGAGTGACCGCCGGGCAATCGGTTCGCAGGGCTGCGGCGGGCACTTGGTCAAGGATCATGACCTGAGTACACTTCGCCGCCATGAACAGAACTCTCTACACCTTGCTGTTTCACCTGGGGCTGCCGTTGCTGGCCGTGCGTCTATGGTTGCGCGCGCGCAAGGCGCCGGCCTACGGGCAACGCCTGGGCGAGCGTTTCGCCTACCGGCTGCCGCCGATGCAGCCGGGGGGTATCTGGGTGCATGCCGTGTCGGTGGGAGAAAGCATTGCCGCCGCACCCATGATCCGCCAGTTGCTGCTGCGCCATCCCGAGCTGCCCATCACCGTGACCTGCATGACCCCGACCGGGTCGGAGCGCATCCAGGCGCTGTTCGCCGATGAGCCGCGGATCCAGCATTGCTACCTGCCGTACGATCTGCCTTGGGCATCTGGCCGCTTTCTCGACCACGTACGTCCGCGCCTGGCCGTGATCATCGAAACCGAGCTGTGGCCCAACCATATTCACCAGTGCGCCCGGCGCGGCATTCCGGTCGCATTGGCCAATGGCCGGCTCTCCGCGCGTTCGGCCAGGGGCTATGCACGTTTCTCTCGGTTGACCGCGCCAATGCTGGCGGAAATGAGCCTGCTAGCGGTGCAGACACAAGTCGAGGCAGAGCGTTTTCTGGCATTGGGTGCGCGCCCCGAGTGCGTGCAGGTGACCGGCTCGATCAAGTTCGATCTCAACGTCGACCCTAACGTGCCTGTCCGCGCCGCTCGGTTGCGCGAACAGTGGCAGGCCAGCGAACGTCCGGTCTGGATCGCTGCCAGTACTCACGAGGGTGAAGATGAGGTGATCCTGGCCGCCCATCGCCAGTTGCTCGCCAGCCATGCCGATGCCTTGCTGATTCTGGTCCCGCGGCATCAGGAGCGTTTCGCTTCGATGCGTGCTCTGTGCAGGGCTCAGGGTTTCACCACGGTGCAGCGCTCGCTCGATCAGCCGGTCACGGCGGCAACCCAAGTGCTGCTGGGCGATACCATGGGCGAGTTGCTGTTCCTCTATGCCCTGGCGGACATCGCGTTCGTCGGCGGCAGTCTGGTGGCCAATGGAGGGCACAACCCATTGGAGCCTGCCGCGCTGGCCAAGCCGGTGCTGAGCGGGCCGCACATGTTCAACTTTCTCGAGATCGGCGCGATGCTGCGCGAGGCTGGTGCATTGGTCGAGGTCGACGACGCACAGGGTCTGGCAACGGCAGTGCGACAGTGGATAGAACTGCCGCGTGATGCGGTGCGCAGCGGAGAGGCCGGGCTGGCCGTGATGCGCGCCAACCAAGGCGCGTTGAAGCGTCTGCTCGATGCCCTCGACGCCAAGCTTTAGCGCCACGCGGAACGCCGTGGGCGACCCGAGGTCTGTTATGCATCGACCTCAAGGAGCTGCACCATGGACATCATTCGCATCATTTTCGCCATCCTCCTGCCGCCTGTCGGCGTGTTCATGCAAGTGGGCTTCGGTGGCGCTTTCTGGCTGAACATCCTGCTCACGTTGCTGGGCTACATCCCCGGCATCATCCACGCGGTGTACATCATCGCCAGCAGAAAGTAACGACGTTGTTGCCGGTGCGTTCGTCTACTCGACGACCGCACCGGCACCCGTTCAGAGCAGGTCGACCAGTCCGCGGTCATCCTCCTGCATCACCTGCAGATAGAACCGCCATTCATGCTCCAGCGCATGTGCAAGGTTCGCAGCGTTGCGAAAGCCATGCCGTTCTTCGGCGTAGTAGTGCGCCTCGACGGGTATGCCATTGGCCTCCAACGCAGCCACCATGTCGCGGGTCTGTTGCGGCACGACCACCACGTCCAGCTCTCCCTGAAAGAAGATCACCGGCGCGGTGATTCGGTCCGCATGCAGCAGCGGCGTGCGGTCGGCGTAGCGCTGGTGGTCGATGTCCGGGTCGCCGATCAGCCAGTCCAGGTAATCGTTCTCGAACTTGTGGGTGACGCGCCCCAGGGCAGCCGGATTGCTGACCCCGTACTGGCTGGCGCCGGCGCGGAACACCTTGGCGAACGCCAGAGCGCACAACACCGTATAGCCACCCGCGCTGCCGCCACGCACGAACGCACGGTGCGGATCGATGCGGCCTTGAGCGGCCAGGTACGCAACCACAGCACACGCATCCTGCACGTCGGTTTCGCCCCAGCGCAGATGCAGGGCGTGACGATAGGCGCGGCCATGGTTGCTGCTGCCGCGATAGTTGAGGTCGGCGACGGCAAAGCCGCGTTGAGTCCAGTATTGAATGCGCGGATCGAACACCGGATAGCACGCCGACGTCGGCCCGCCGTGGATGAATACCACCAGAGGCGGATGCCGCTCGTCGCTCTGTGCCGTGTAGAAGAAGCCGTGTGCCTGTTCGCCGCCGCTGGGGTAGCTGAGCGGGTGCGGCAGGCTGACCTGCTCGGCCGGCAATGGCGAATAGCCGCCCGCCAGGGTGCGTACACTGTGGTCGTGGCGATCGATGGCAATTACCGCCGATGGCTGCACCGGCGAGCCGGCGATGGCGTAGAGGTGATCGGCGTCCATGGCCAGCGCGCGAAAGCGAGTGTATTCGCCGGTATAGTCCACGCATTGGCCTTGCCCATCGCACAGGCCCAGACGGCCAAAACCTGCTTCGAACCAGCTGCTCAGGTAGCCTTGGTCGCTCGTCGGCAACCAGGTGCAGGCACCCAATTGCCAAGGGGCCGCGGCGTGATCGGCCTTGGCGGCGGGCAATGGCGCCCAGTCGTCGTCGACCTCGGCCCAGGGTTGCCAGAAGCCGTGCGCGTCGGACAGGCAGTACAGCCGCCCCTGTTCGTCGAAGCGCGGCTGCTGCAGGCTGAAACCACTGGCCACGCACTCCGGGACAGCCGCCAGTTCGCTGCACATCAGGCGCGTTTGCGTCCAGGGTTGATGGGGCCGATCCCATTCGATCCAGGCCAGGCGGGTGCCGTCCGGGCTCAGCGCCGGTGATGCGTAGAAATCGGCGCCTTCGGCCAGCACGCGATGGCGCTCGCTGGCCAGGTCGATGGCCACCAGACGATGCGTGTCGCCGTCTTCCTCCACCGCCAATACCTGGCCTGCGGCATATTCCAGCCCCCCGTAGCGCATCTGGCCGAAGCTCAAAGGCTGCGGCAGGCCACCGGTCACCGGCTGACGGTACAGCTGCTGGTCGGCCTCGTTGACGAACACCAGTTCGTCATTCGCCAGGCAGAACGAGCCACCACCGTACTCGTAGACGCGGCTGCGCACGCTGTAACCGTCGGGTGTCAGGCACGTTGCCACGCCGTCGCGCTCGGTCCACACACGGCAAGCGCCATCCTGGGGGCGGAACTCGTTCCAGAACACGCCGGCGGGGCCTACCCGAAGTTCGGCGAAATCGGTCCCTGCGGCGACGGCCTGGGAGGCGCTGAAGCGGTCATGCTTTGGCGATGATGCGAGAGTTTCGTTCATTGCGGAAGGCCAGTTGTTCGATCGTCTGGGTGGCGTGTTCCGCTTCTTCGCGAGCCCGCAGAATCACGCCATGGTGGGGTGACTTGCTGCACACCGGGTCGGCATTGGCAGCATCCCCGGTCAGCATGAAGGCCTGGCAGCGGCAGCCGCCGAAGTCCTTCTCTTTCTCGTCGCACGAGCGGCAAGGCTCGGGCATCCAAGCATAGCCACGGAAACGATTGAAGCCAAAGGAGTCGTACCAGATGTGTTGCAGGCTGTGATCACGGACGTTGGGGAACTCCACCGGAAGCTGGCGCGCGCCGTGACAGGGCAGCGCGGTGCCGTCGGGGGTCACGGTGAGGAAGATGCTGCCCCAACCGTTCATGCAGCCCTTGGGGCGCTCTTCGTAGTAGTCGGGCGTGACGAAGATCAGCTTGCAGGCGCTGCCGGCCGCTTCCAGCTTGGCGCGGTACTCGTTGGTGATGCGCTCGGCGCGTACCAGTTGCTCACGGGTAGGCAGCAGGCCCGCACGGTTCAGCTCGGCCCAGCCGTAGAACTGGCAGGTGGCGAGTTCGACGAAGTCGGCCTCAAGAGCCACGCACAGCTCGATGATGCGGTCGGTCTTGTCGATGTTGTGCCGATGAGTGACGAAGTTGAGCACCATCGGATAGCCATGGGCCTTCACCGCACGGGCCATTTCCAGCTTCTGCGCGAAGGCTTTCTTCGAGCCGGCCAGCAAATTGTTGACCTGCTCGTCGCTGGCCTGAAAGCTGATCTGGATGTGATCCAGGCCGGCGGTCTTGAAGTCAGCGATCTTCTGCTCGGTCAGGCCGATGCCCGAGGTGATCAGGTTGGTGTAGAACCCCAGCCGCCGGGCTTCGCCGATCAGTTGTGCAAGATCCTGACGCACCAGCGGTTCACCACCGGAAAAACCGATCTGGGCCGCGCCCATCTCGCGGGCTTCGGCCATCACCTTGAACCACTGCTCGGTACTCAATTCCTTGCCTTGGGCTGCGAAGTCCAGGGGGTTGGAGCAGTACGGGCATTGCAGCGGGCACCGGTAGGTCAGCTCCGCCAGCAGCCAAAGCGGCAGGCCGACTTCAGGCGTGGGTGGCAGGCTGGGCAAGTTCGATCCAGTGCTGTGCACGGGCGACCTCCATGAATTGCTCGATGTCCTCGGCCAGTTCGGGCACGCCGGGAAACTGTTCTTCGAGCTGGGCGATGATAGTGGCCACACTGCGCTGACCATCGATCAGCCTGCCGATGGCGCTGGCACTCTCGTTGAGTTTGATCATGCCCTCGGGATAGAGGAGCACATGGCCTTTCTGCGCGGGCTCGTACTGGAAGCGGTAGCCTTGGCGCCATTTTGGGGTGCTTTGACGGTCGAAACTCATAGGGCGATCCCCTTGTGCCAGACGCGCTGGTCGGTGACGCTGTGATAGGGCGGGCGGTTCAGCTCGTAGGCCATGCTCATGGCATCGAGCATGCTCCACAGGATGTCGAGCTTGAACTGCAGGATTTCCAGCATACGCTGCTGGCCTTCGACCGTCGTGTAGTGCTGCAGGGTGATGCTCAAGCCGTGCTCCACATCGCGCCGGGCCTGGCCCAGGCGAGTGCGGAAGTATTCGTAGCCGGCCGGATCGATCCACGGGTAGTGGGCGGGCCAGCTGTCCAGGCGCGACTGATGGATCTGTGGTGCGAACAGTTCGGTCAACGAGCTGCTGGCCGCTTCCTGCCAGTTGGCCCGCCGCGCGAAGTTGACGTAGGCGTCCACGGCGAAACGCACACCGGGCAGGACCAACTCCTGGGAGCGCAATTGGTCGGGATCCAGGCCCACGGCCTGGCCCAGGCGCAGCCAGGCTTCGATGCCACCGTCTTCGCCGGGGGCGCCGTCGTGGTCGAGCAAGCGCTGGATCCACTCGCGACGAATCTCGCGGTCCGGGCAGTTGGCCAGGATGGCGGCATCTTTGAGGGGGATGTTGACCTGATAGTAGAAGCGGTTGGCAACCCAGCCCTGGATTTGCTCACGAGTCGCGCGGCCTTCGTACATCGCCACGTGATAGGGGTGGTAGATGTGGTAATACGCACCCTTGGCACGCAAGGCCCGCTCGAACTCGGCGGGGGTCATGGGGGTGTCGGACATTGTGGTTCTCCCGGGGAATGTGTTCGCAGTGCCGGCCTCTTCGCGGGCAGAGACCCGCTCCCACAAGGGCTGCATTGAACCCTGTGGGGAATGTGTTGTAGGTGAGGGCCTCTTCGCGGGCAGAGGCCCGCTCTCACAAGGGCTGCATTGAACCCTGTGGGAGCGGGTCTCTGCCCGCGAAGAGGCCCTCCCTGACACACCACTACAACTCGATGCTCATCCCATCGAACGCCACTTCGACGCCGCGCCTGGCCAGTTCGGCCCGCTGTGGCGAGTCTTCGTCCAGGATCGGGTTGGTGTTGTTGATGTGGATCAGCACCTTGCGCTGGCGCGGCAGGCCTTCGAGCACTTCGAGCATGCCGCCGGGGCCGTTCTGCGCCAGGTGGCCCATCTCGCGCCCGGTACGGGTACCGACGCCGCGTCGTTGCATTTCATCGTCATCCCAGAGGGTGCCGTCTACCAATAGACAGTCCGCGCCTGCCATGCGTTCGAGCAAGGCATCGTCCACCTGGCCCAGGCCCGGTGCATAGAACAGCGTGCCACCGGTACGGGTGTCTTCCACGATCAAACCCAGGTTGTCGCCCGGATGCGGGTCGAAACGGTGGGGCGAGTAGGGCGGCGCGGCGCTGCGCAACGGCAGGGGGGTGAAGCGCAGGTTCGGGCAGGCCGGAATCACGAAGCTGCCTGTCAGTTCGATGCGTTGCCAGTCCAATCCGCCATTCCAGTGGCTGAGCATGTTGAACAGCGGAAAACCGGTGCTCAGGTCCTGATGCACCATGTCCGTACACCAGACCTGATGCGGGCAGCCTTCGCGCAGGCTGAGCAGGCCGGTGGTGTGATCGATCTGGCTGTCGAGCAGGACGATGGCTTGTATCCCGGTGTCACGCAGGGCACGGCCCGGCTGCATGGGCGCAAAGCTCTGCAGTTGCGCACGGATGTCCGGCGAGGCGTTGCACAGCACCCAGTTCACCCCGTCGTCGGACAGGGCAATGGACGACTGCGTACGCGCATGGGCACGCAGGCTGCCATCGCGAAAGCCACTGCAATTGGTGCAGTTGCAGTTCCACTGGGGAAAGCCGCCACCGGCGGCGGAGCCGAGAATCTGGATATGCATGGAGAACTCGCAGCATCAAGCCTGGAAATGAAAACGCCCCGGTCATTGGCTGGCCGAGGCGTTGCGTTGCAACTGAAGCTTAGCGGCTGGCGAAGTACATAGTGACTTCGAAGCCGATGCGCAGATCAGTGTAAGCAGGTTTGGTCCACATAAGAGATCTCCTTCTGGGTTGATGGGCTTGTAGCATTAGTCCGCCCCGACCGTAGGACGTTCAATGCTCCTTGGGGCGCTATGTTACTAAATAAGAAAGCCGCCTATGGGTATTTATTCGATAAAGTCCGTTACCTGCCCGGTAACGATCGCTGGGCCGGCACCCACGAAGGCTCCAGTGCAGGGCCCGTTGCCAGGCACAGCCAACCACCGGTGCCGCTGGCCAGTTGCTGCGCCGCGTGGTTCAGGTCGTCGGGGCGTAGCTCGCGCACGGCTCGCTGCAGGGCATTCAGGTAGTCGGCACCATGGCCGGCCTGGCAGGCTTGCCAGAGCAGCTCGGCCAGGGGCAGCAGGTCCATCTGCGAGCGCTCGTGGCGACTGGCGAGTTCTTCGCGCTGAGTGTCCAGCGCAGCGGGTTTCAGGGTTTCGATCAGGGTTGGCAGGGTTTCGATGAAGGTCTGCACATGGCCCAGGATATCGGCCAACGGTGCCTGGGGTGACTGCACGCCGAACACCAGACCGGTGCGGCCAGCCATCTGGCGCAGGCCACTGAACACGGCGTAGCCCAATTGCAGCTCGACGCGCATGCGCTGGTAGAACGAGGTCTGGCACAACTGCGCCAGCAGGCGCCAGGCGGCTTCGTCGGCGATGCTCTGGCTTGGCACCGGGCAGAACAACAGCAGCGCCTGTTCGCTCGACTGGCAGGGCACATGACTCCAGCTACGCCCCGATTGAGCCGGATGCGGTTGCGCCCGCTGCGGGCTGGCGGTGCCGGGCATCTTGCGCAAGGCATTGTTCAGGGCGCTGCGTTCACCGTCGTTGATGCCGACGGCCAGGCCGTCCCAGCGCGCCGCGCCCCACAGCTTCTGCAAGGCCAGGGGGTGCAGGTCCTCGTCGGAGGTGCGGCTGTGGAAATAGCCCAGACTGTGGTCGGGCAGGCGCTTGAGCAGTTCCTTGATGGGGGTCAGAGTGGTACTGGTGGATTCCTGCCCGGCCTGGTGCCAGACCTCCGGGGCCGGTATGGCCAGCAGCTCCAGGGCTTGCTCCAGCAGCGCCGGGATGGGCGCCTGCACGCCGCTCAGCTTGAGTTGCCAGTCGTCGCCCAGGCTGCTGAAGACCATCTGCACACCGGCCTGGCGTGCTTCTTCGGTGAGTTTGCGCAGGCTGTCTCGCAACGTACGGAACAGCCCCTGATGGCGCGAGGCATTGACGCGCCAGCGCAAGTACAGAGCGGCTTCATGGCTGTGCGCCGAAGCGCCGTCCCGATAGGCCAGACCTTGCGGATCCGGTACGGGATGGTCCGGGCGGCGGCTGGGGCGCAGAAAGCGGTTGCGCGGCGGCAGTCGCCAGCGACCGGCCAGGTCGCGTTCCGGACCGGCTGCCACCGGGTGCAACAGGTGCTCGGGGCGCAGGTGTTCGAGAATCTCGCGCAACGCCTGCAAGGCTTGGCGGCTCAACTCGCACGGCGTTTCATCGCTGTGATGGCGAGCCAGCTCCAAGGCGCTGGCGACCTGCAAGCGGCGCTCGTTGAGCAGGCGGAATTCCTCGCGCAGGCCTTGCCAGTCGTCGTGGGCCTGGAAGAACTCCAGCCAATCGAAGCACAGCTGGCCGATCAGCGCGGTCGCCGTTTCGCCGGCCGGCGTGAGCTTGAATTCGATATTGATCAGGGCCTGGTCGGCGAAGGTATAGAACGTGCTCAGTTCCAGGGTATGCACCAGTTGCCGACGGCGCAACTCGGCCAACAAGCCGCCGTGCTGGCTGGCCCCCAGCCAGGTGGCGAGAAACTCCAGGGCCTGGGTGGCGCCGCGGGGCAGGTTTTCGCAGGCGAACAGCAGGTTGAACCGGCCCTTGTCGGGCGGCTCGACCGCTTCGCTCGGCGTGCCCACCAGCGGTGGCGGGGCGATCTGTTCGGCGGTGTCGCCGGGGCGCAGCGCACCCGCCGCTTTTTCTGCCATGGCACGCAGCTGCTCCAGCGGTTGCGGGCCGACCAGGCACAGGGTCATCTGTCCGGTCTGGTAGAAGCGCCGGTAGAAGCTGCGCAGGTCCTGCTGGAACGAATCGCGCGGTACCGGCAGGCTGTAGCGATTGCCGGCGTGGAAGGCCCGCAGCGGATGCTCGGCGTCCAGCGCGCTGGTCAACCATTGCTGGTGGCGTGCCTCGGGGTCGCGTGACCAGGCGACGAATTCGGCGTGCAGCACTTCGCGTTCGCGCAGTTGCTCGGCCTGGGTCATGCGCGGATGACCGAGCATGTCGCACAGACGTTCCAGCGCACCGGCGAAGGCATTCACCGGCACTTCGAAGAAATAGTCGGTGCAGCGCTCGCGGGTGCTGGCGTTGATCTGCCCGCCGTGGTTCTGCACGAAGGCCATCAGCCCGTGGTCGCCGCTGTGGCGTTCGGTGCCGAGAAAGAACAGATGTTCAAGGAAATGAGCCAGACCCGGCCAGGCGGCAGGTACGTCGTGGCTGCCTGCGGCAACGCGCATGAAGGCGGCGGCACGCTTGAGACGTGGCTCATGATGCAGGCGCACGTGCAGGCCGTTGTCCAGCACCACATGTTCGGCGGCCGGCAGTGAAGGTTGAGGCATGTCAATTCCCTTTGAGCGGTCAGGCTGTAGGGCGTAATCGTAGCGGATTTGGGGGTAGGCGGGGGAGCCGTTCGCACAGGGATTTTCCAGGCAAAACGAGCTTTTTTGCGGATTGCGGAGAAATGCACATCTCGGGAGGCGATGTGGCGGCCGCCGACATGAATCGGCGCCGCCAGACCACGGTCTTCAACTCAGCTCACAGACAGGCTCAAGCCTTGTCATCCTGCTCGTCCTGCTGCTCATCGTCGTGCTTGAGCGCCGGCTTCATGCCTGGCTGTGGCGCGTGCTCGGCGTTGGGTGCGATCTCTTCGCCGTGGTTCTTCTTTTCCTGCTGGACTTTCTTGTCGTGGGCAACGTTGCGTGGGTCAGTCATGGGAATTCCTGGTGTGGGCAGATGATTCGAATACCCGTCGACGCGAAACGCTGGCAATGAGCGCCCGGGCAAGACTTGGAGTGGAGCGCTTGCCCAAGCGTTCAGTGCCGCTTCAGGTCAGATCACTGACTCAGCGCATTGCCAGTAGCGACCACGGACGCCGAGGGCAGCAGTTGGCTGATGAAGCGGTTCCAGCGGGTGATGTCCGAAGGGCCGACGAACACGACGTCCGAGGCTTGCAGGTCGAACTGGCGGGCGAGCAGGAAAGCGGTTGGCTTCTTGGCGTTGAGGTAGAACACCGTGGCGGGTTGCTGGGCGCGCTCCTGGGCGCCGCGGATCACGTAGATGGCCTCGGCGTTGGCGGTTTCCTGGGACAGGCCGCCGGCGTTGCCCAGCGCTTCGAGCAGGGTGAAGGTGCTGGTGCCGTAGGTCATCACCTGGGGCGAATTGACTTCGCCGAGCACGTAGACCTTGTTCGCCCGGTTGTTGCCCAGGTGCAGCTGGTCGCCGTTCTTCAGGTAGATGCCGTTGAGCTTGGAATCCTTGCGGTTCAGGGTGTCGATGTCGAGCAGGTACTCGTGACCGTCGCGCTTGAGGATCAGCCCGGCCAGGTTGCCGCTGCCATCGTCGCCACCGGCACGGCTGACCGCTTCGATCAGCGACAACGGCACGTTGTTCAGCACCTGGGGACCTGCGTTCTTGAACGAGCCGGAAAACACCACGCGCTGGCTGGCGTAGTTCTGCACGTTGACGTCCACCTGGGTGTCGGTCAGGTAGCGCGAGAGGGCGCGTTGCAGGTCATTGCGCAGTTCGCTGACGGTCTTGCCTTCGGCCTGAATGGAGTTGATGAACGGGTAGTACACGGTGCCGTCGTTGCGCACGATCTGCGTGCCCTGGGCGCGCGGTTCCTGGTTGGTCGGCGAGTTCAACTCGACGTGGTCCCAGACGGTGATCTGCAGACCGTCGCCGGCGCCGATGCGGTAGTCGCCTGGCTTGTAGGCATACAGCGCGGCCGGTACGGGTTCTGGCCGGTACTGGTTCTGATGCTGGGCGACGGTCTGCGCGTTGATCGGCAGGACCGTGACCGGTCCGGTTTCGCCGATGTCATCGGCGGCATCCTCGGGCGTCATGTGTTGCCCTGGGGAAAACACACATCCTTGCAGCAGCACGGCGAACAACGCGACTACGAATACAGTTCGTTTCATTGCAATCTTCCTTGGAGAATCGGACTTCTCACACGGTATTTGGGAGGTTCGGAACAGCGGTGTGGCGGTGAAGTCTTTTCGTGGAGCCTAGAGTTTCTGGGCTGCGGCGAGCAGCAGACCGGCGTCGGCCAGGCCCAGTACCGGGTTGCAATCGAAGGCATCGCCCAGGCGCGCCTCGTTCCAGCGGTTCTCGACGAACTGGCGCATTTCCCGTTCGAAGCGCTTTTCCGCGAATTGCAGGGCGTTCTCGCGGCAGGCGCGGGGGTTGAAGCGCGAGGCCTGGCTCTCGAACGTCTCGATGGCGGCCGTGAGCGCCGCCACGGTCTGCTGGTAATAGAACACCCCGGTAGGGTTGTCTTCGTTGAGCCCGCGTACGGTTTCCAGGGTGCCCCCGCGGCCGAAGGCGATCACCGGCGTGCCGCAGGCCTGGGCTTCCACCGGGCTGATGCCGAAATCCTCTTCGGCAGCGAAGACGAAGCCGCGGGCGTTCTGCATGTGCTCGCGCAGCACTTCGAACGACTGGTAGCCCATCAGCGTGACGTTGGGGCCGCACACCGCGCGGCACTTGTCCATTTCCGGGCCGTCGCCGATGACGATCAGGCGCTTGTCGGGCATGGCGCTGAACGCCTCGACCATCATCGGCACCTTCTTGTACGGCACCATGCGCTGGGCGGTCAGGTAGAAGTCCTGCTTCTCGGTCTGCAGGTTGAAGCCGGTGGTGTCGACCGGCGGATAGATGACGGTCGAGGGACGGCGATAGGCCTTGTCGATGCGTCGGCCGATGAACTGCGAGTTGCTGATGAACTCGTCGACACCGGCGGCGGTGCGCTGGTCCCACATGCGCATGTAATGCAGGATCATCCGTGCCACCTTGCTCTTGATACCGGCCAGCAGATTGGCCTCGCGCAGGTACTGGTGCTGCAGGTCCCAGGCATAGCGGATGGGCGAATGCACGTAGCTGATGTGCAACTGGTTGGGGCCGGTCAGCACGCCCTTGGCCACCGCGTGGCTGCTCGACAGGATCAGGTCGTAGCCGGACAGGTCCAGTTGCTCGATGGCCATGGGCATCAAGGGCAGGTATTTCTGGTAGCGCGTGCGGGCCTTGGGCAGGCGCTGGATGAAGGTGGTGGTGGCACGCTTGCCGCCCAGGTGCACGCGATCTTCGTCGCTGAGAAAGTCGATGACCGAGAACAGGTCGGCGTCGGGCCAGATCTTGAGCATCGAGGCCAGGACCTTTTCGGCACCGGCGTAGGTGACAAGCCAATCATGGACGATTGCTATTTTCATAGGGCACCTGCAGTTCGGGAATGAGGGGCGCGCTCGGGCGAGCACGGGTGTTGAGTCGTTTGCTCAACTGGATAAAAGGCAGTTCGACGAGGCGATAGCTCACGTGCGCGGCCAGCAGTGACAGCGCGGTGGCAAGCAAGGTGACCGACAACGAACGACCGGGAACGCCCAGCAGGTAACGGCACAACAGCTCCATGCTCGGGTGCAGCAGGTACAGCGAATAACTGATGGTGCCCAGCCACAGCAACAACGGTTGATGCAGGCGGATGCGCTGGGTCAGCAACATGAAGCTGCTGATGGCCAACAGGTAGGTGAAGCAGTAGCGAAACCAGTACTCGCCGTTGCCGGCATCGAAGCCGTAGGCGGCGTAGAAGGTCGACGGCAGGGCCACGGCATAGGCCAGCAGCAGGCCCTTCACGCAGCGCCGTACCTGGTAATCGGCCTGGCCGAGCAGGCAGTCGCGCCAGATCGAACCGAACAGCATCAGCGACAGGCCCAGCGGCAAGGCCACCGGCAGCTTGCGTTCGAGCAGCATGCGCATCATGCCCATGCCCACCGCAGCGGCCAGCAGGGCCAGGGCGCAGGCGGCACGGAAGCCGGTACTGCGCAGGCGACCGATCAGCATCAGGCCCAGGCACAGCGCATAGAACAGCCACTCGATGAACAGCGTCCAGTACAGCCCCATCACGTCTTCGACGCCCATGGCCGCCTGCAGCATGGTGACGTTGGCCACCACACGCTGCCAGGTCGGCAGGGTTTCGCCGGTCAGTGCCAGCATGCCGATGTACAGGGCCAGCGACAGCCAATAGGCCGGGTACAGGCGCAGCACCCGCGAGACGATGAAGCGACGTGCGCCGCCGGGGCCAGGTTGCAGGCTGAACGGGATTACCACACCGCTGAGCAGAAAGAACCAGATGACGCCCAGCTTGCCGATGTCCAGCCAGAAATGCGGCAGCGCACCGGGGCCCAGCAACGGCTGCCACAAGTGACAGACCACCACCAGCAGGGCGGCGATGCCGCGCAAGGCATCCAGATACCCCAGGCGAGTCATGAGTGCTCCTTGCCGGGCGACGGCTGGGTCAATGCGGCACTGCGCGGACGTCGCATCTGGACCGTGTCGATTCGGTCGCTGATCAGCCGTGCCGATGCGTCCCAACTGAACCGCGATACATTCTGCAGGCCCAGGGTGCGCAGGTGCTGGCGGATGGTCAGGCTGTTCAAGGCCAGCGCCATGGCCCGGCTGATGTGTTCGACGTCCAGTGGATCGAAGTACAGCGCGCTGGACTGCAGCACCTCGGGGATCGAGGCGGCATTGGCCGCCAGCACCGGGCAACCGCAGGCCTGCGCTTCGAGCGGCGGAATGCCGAAGCCTTCGTACAGCGAAGGAAACACGAAGGCCGCCGCGCCCTGGTACTGCTCGATCAGCTGGGCGTCGGTCAGGCGCCCGAGAAAGCGCACCCGTGGATCGCTGTTGGCAAGAGCCTCCAGGTTCGGGTCGGAAAACACCGCGCCGCCGCCACCGACGATGCGCAACTCCACCTGCTCGAAGCCCTTGAGCTGCAGGAACGCCTGGATCATGCGGCTGAAGTTCTTGTGCGCGCTGGGCGAGGACACTGCCAGCAGATAGCGCGGACCGGCCTGCAACGGTTCACCGGGTTGAAATTCTTCGCCCACGGCATTGGGCACCACGAGGATCTTCTGCGCCGGAAAATCGTAGAACTCGCCGATCTCGCGCTTGGAAAACTGGCTGACGGTGATCAGTGTCTTCAGACGCTTGAGCAACAGCGGCGTCATCAGCCGATAGGCCGTGCGGAACTGCCAGGTATAGCTGTGTGGATGACGCACGTAGGTGATGTCGTGGTGCGTGGCGATCTGATTGCCATAGAACAGCGGCGCGGTGGCGCACAACGACAGCAACAAGGGGTTGCCCTGGCTGCGCAGGTAGCGCGGCAGGTCCAGTTGTTCCCACAGGTGGCCAGTGCGAGTGCCCACGACCTGGGCGTCCAGCAGCCGAGCGGTCTCGTGCATGCGCACACCCGGTGAGGTGACGAACACCAGGTCGTCACGTTGCCGCTTGAGGGCCAGGCAGGTCTGCTCGGCGAACCGTTGCACCCCGCGCAGCTCCTGGGTCAGAAAACGTGCATTGATGACAATCATCGGAACATCCTTGGCTCACGCGCTTGCTAGAGGTAGTGCCGCGTCCAACGGTCGCGGTCGAAGGCGGCGCAAGATGCACCGCAATTACGGCCCGCTCCTGCGGGCGTCGCGTTTTCTACTGGGTGAACAGCCAATTGGCTTTGCCCAGGCTGATGATCTTGGGGAACTCGGAGGCGGTCACCACCGTGGTGCAGTAGTGCTCCCCGCAATCCCATGGGTTCTCGCTTTCGCGCATGCCCACCCCGGCCTGGCGTGTGTCGATCAGCCGCGCGCCGCCCTGCAGCAGGGCGCTGGACTGGATCCGTACCGGCCGCGACTGACCCACCGCCCAGACCACCAGCACCTGTTCATCACCCTTGGCGAAGCGCAATTGGTACAGCGTGTCGCTGATCACGCTGTGCTTGGCGTCGTAGCGGTACTGTGTCAGGTACGGTGCAATCGCCTTGAGCGTGGTGTACGCCGGCTTGGGGTTCAGATCGTTGTCGAGCAGGCCGAAGTTGTGTTCGCGCTCCTTGGGGTCGCGACCGTCGTTGAGCAGGTCGTACCACCACATGCCCTGGATCGCCGGATGAATGCGCGCCAGGAAAAACCCTCGCGCCAGGTACGCGGCCTGGGTGGTTTCGCTGACCCCGCAAGGCTCGTCGGCGCTGGGCCAGCTCATTTCCGTCAGGTACAGCGGCACTGGGCGCTCGGCCAGGGCGTCGAGGCGGCTGGAGATGTCGCTCAGCCACTTGATCCAGCTTTCCGGGGTGTTGCCTGCATGGTCCTTGCGGCAGTGGACATACGGGTGCAGCGACAAGCCGTCCAGATCGTCCATCACACCAGCCTCTACCAGTCGGTCGGCGAAGCCTTCCTGCAGACCCTGAGTGGTCACCGCGCCGGCCACCAGGCGCACGTCTGGGTCGTTGCTGCGCACCAGCGCGCTGGTGTCCTTGATCAGCGTGGCGTAGTCCTGGCTGAAGGCTTCGCTGGTCGGGTCTTCCAGGTCCCATTCGTTCCAGATCTCGTAGAAGTCCACCTGGCCACGCAGGCGCCGGCTGATGAAGTTCACGTAGTTGGCGAAAGCATCGCGCACGAAAGGGCTGCGTGGCTTCGCATCTTTTTCATACCACTGGTTGCCGTAGCCCAGGATGAGCATGTTGCCGATCTGCCGTTCGCGCAGGGCCTGCAGATAGCGCTGCCAGCCCATCGGAAAGTTCAGGCGCTTGGGCTCCAGTTCTACCGTTGACCAGAACAGGTCATCGCGGGCCGAGGTGATGCCAGCCTCTTTCATGAGCAAGGTCGGCCGTGCCACCGGCGCGCTCGAATGAAGCAGATGGGTACCGACCCCGACGATGAAAGTGTCGGCGGCCTTGGTGTTCGCATGGGTGAACAGCCCCAGCAGTAACCAAACCATACGTTGCAGCAATCTGGGCATAAAAAGGTTCACGTCAGTTGAAGGCCATCGGGGTAGTCATCACGGTTGCTGCGACGTCGCTCGGTAATCAACCACTGCACGGGCATGGCCTTGCGGCGCAGCGCATGGGCGATGGCCATGCCCAGAAAGATCCCGCAGACCGGCACTTCCAGCACGTCAGTCGTCCAGCCCACCACCACCACGCACAGGGAAATGCTCAACAGGGCGCGAGCCATCCAGCTGTTCTTGCTGCGCAGTGTCATCAGCAGCGGCAGGAGCAGCGCGTAGAGCACCGGGCCCATGACGCCGAAACTGGCCCACAGGTACATGAACAGACTGTCGGCCACGGCCGGGTACTTGACGTTGTCCACGGGAAACATGTTCACCGCGCTGCCGACCATGCCCAGGCCGCCGCCCGTCCAGCTCCAGTCGCGGCGGGCCACTTCATCGGCCAGGCGCGGCCAGGTGTTGATCATGCGGTCGTACAGCGACACCAGGCTGCCTTCGGCGCCACTGGCGGCCAGGCTCGGATCCAGCGGCGTCCACAGGCCAACCAGTGGCAGCACGGCGCCCATGCCAATCAGTACGACGAAGGCCACTCGGCAGAGCAGGCGCTGGTTGTAGAACGGCATCACCAGCAACACGGCGATGAGCGCCACGGCGGTGGACTTGTTGGTGGTCACCAGAATGGTCACGAACGCCACGCCCAGCAAAGCGAGCAGCAGCACCTTGGAGCGGGTGAAGGCACACAGGTACAGGGTGAAGACCGCGGTCAGGGTGGCGGCTGTGGTCGACATCCGCGCGAATCCTGCCGGGCGGTCGATACCGTCGGCTGCCCAGGTCATGTTGCCGGTCAGCTCCTGGTCGCCCAAGTTGTAGCTGTAGCCTTTCCACGGCACCGAAAACAGACTGTCGGCGTACACGCCGACGATGGTCGCCAGCAGGCACAGGCCGATCGCCCAGCCCAGCAGCTTGCGGCGCTGTTCCAGATGCTCCCCGCAGACCAGCCCGAACAGTAACGGGATATAGCCGAACAGGGCGAACAGCGGGTTCACCAGGGCCGCGCCGTGGAGCATGCCCAACCCGGCCGAGACGACCAGGCCCAGCAACAGGATCCAGAACAGGCGGTGGGTCTTGAGCGTGGTCAATTCCAGGGCGAACAACACCACGCACAGCACCTTGGGCAGGTACAGCAAGGCCGAGATGCCGGCCTGATCGAAGTAATAGCGCAACGCACCGGAAAACGTCTCGACCAGCAGCAGGGCGATCGCGGTCCAGACCACCAGCGTCGACTTGTTCACCGCAAGTCGTGTCGCCGGGGCCTCAAAGCGACTGAGTGACAGGGCTGATTTCATGATGGACATTTCTTCTTTGCAGAACATCGAGGAACAGCTGTTGATAACTGTCGAGCATCCGTTCCTGGTCGAGCAGGTGCTCGACGCTGTTGCGCGCCTGGGCGCCCAGGCGTTCGCGCAGCTCGGGGTCGCGGTACAGCTGCAGCATCGCCAGGCCCAGGGTCTGTGGCTCGTCGGGGTTGCACAGCAGGCCGTTGACGCCATCCTGGATGATCTCCGGCAGGCCGCCGCGGGCACTGGCGATCACCGGCACCGAGTGGGCGCAGGCTTCCACCGCCACCAGGCCGAATGGCTCGTTCCAGATCGA
The DNA here is from genome assembly GCF_900105555.1 of Pseudomonas coleopterorum. NCBI lineage: Bacteria > Pseudomonadati > Pseudomonadota > Gammaproteobacteria > Pseudomonadales > Pseudomonadaceae > Pseudomonas > Pseudomonas coleopterorum. The sequence continues at coordinate 4,160,385 of NZ_FNTZ01000001.1, read as the reverse complement.
AGGCACGATGGCCACGTCGATCTGCCGATAGAAGCTGTCCGGCGACTGATAGCCGACGAAGTGGATGTTTTCGCCGCTGGCTTCAAGCTTGAGCACCTGCTCGTAGTCCAGTTGCCCGCGCCCGGCGATCTGCAAGGTGGCGTTGAACGGCAACCGTTTGAACTGATCGATCAGCCAGCGCAGGCCCTTGGGCTCGGACAAGGTGCCCAGGTAGCCGAAGCGCAACGGTTCGCCTTGGGCCATGCGGGTGAAACGCGACGGTGCAGGGTCGATCTTCGGGCTGGCGTTGTAGATCACCTGCTGCGAAGCGTTGCGGAAGAAGCGTGCGTCGGTGAGCTTGCCCAGCAGGTGCTGGCTGACCCCCACCACTGCGTCGACCTGGGCCGAGCGTTCGGCATGGCCTTGGCGGAAGTGCCTGCACAGCGTGCAGGGCACCTTGCAGGCGGCGTTCTTCTTGAACATGTTGCTGCTGGGGCACATCAGGTACATGTCGTGCAGCACCTGCACCAGCGGCAAACCGGAGGCGGAAATCTCGTCCCAGGCCGACACCGACCAGCCACTGAGGTTGTGGCACACCACCAGGTCGACGTGCTCGGCGGCCAGCACTTCGCGCAGGTAGGTGCGCATGCCCATGTTGTACTTGTCGCGCAGGTGCCAGCCCAGCCGGGCCAGCGCGCCGGGGCGCTGCTCGCTGAAGTGCCAGTAGGTGTTGAGCAGCCCGGCGCGGTAGACCTTCACGCCCTTGACGTATTCATGCTTGAGACCCGCATCGGGGCCGGTGCTCAGCACGCAGACCTGGTGGCCACGCTGCTGCATGCCCTCGACCGTGCGTTGCAGGACGATTTCAGCACCGCCGCCGATGTGCGGCGAGTACAGGCTGCTCAGGAACAATATCTTCATAGTGGGTAGGATTCATGAATGCCCAGACGACCCGATTCCCCGTCACGCATGGCTTGTTCGAGCAAACCCAGGCGTCGGTCCGAACCGCTCCTTTTTGCGAAATAGCGCAGCAACAGCAGAAACACCGAGCGATTGAGCCGATACAGCAGCGTCGAGCCGGCCCACACGTGCTTGTCGAACCAGGCCTGGTTGCGCGCGGTGTAATAGGCGCGCAGGTCCGAGTTGCCGAGCAGGAAGCTCTCGAAAATGTTGTTGGTGCGGGCCTTGGCATTCCACGACTCTTCCAGGTCGTCGAGCAGCGCCTCGGTCACCAGAAAGATCTGCCCGCCGCTGGCGGTGATGCGCCAGGTGTATTCGGTGTCATCGGCATACAGCAGCAGGTCTTCGAGCGGCAGGCCGATGCGCTGGAACACGCTGCGGTGCGCGAGCAGGCCGCCGTAGGTGGTGAAGGGCAGTTGCACCAAGGGTTTGCTGGCCGCCTTGCGCCCGGCCGGTTTTCCCCAGGGCGTACGCCGCCACAGCTTGTAGGGCAATTGGGCAATGTGGAAACCGAAGCAGCTGGAGCGCAACTGGATCGCATAGCGATGCGGCACCCCGGCGGCGATGTCGGCCTGGTGGTTGGGTCGAAAACCGATCACGGCGGCCTTGTCCACGCCCACGATGCGCTCGCACTCGTGCAGCCGCTGGTGCAGGGTCTCGACAGCGCCGAGGGTAGGTGCATTGTCGTCGTCCATCAGCCACAGGTATTCAGCGCCCTGCTGCAACGCCGCCTCGATACCGACCTTGTAGCCATTGGCCGAGCCGGTGTTGCTGGGCAGCTCGATCACGGTGATCCGGGTCGGCCATTGCGTGCGCAGCGAGTTCAGATCGGCGCGCGACGCGTTGCTCACCACCACCACCCGTTCGATGTGTGCGGAGGCCAGCGAACGCTCGATCAGCGCTTCGAGGTAACAAAGGCGGTCGCCGTACGTCAGTGTCACCAGGGTGGTCTTGGCATTCATCGAACTGCTCTCCTGAAGCATCGTATGTCGGTGCGCCGCTCAGCAGGCGTGCGCGGTAAGCCGCTGCAGGCTGCTGCGCGGCAGGCTGATACGCTGCTCGCGTTGCAGCAGGTTGAGCAGGATCACGGCGCGTTCGTCGCCGTCCTCGCAGAGGAAAATGGCCTGCACTTCACTGTCGCCGGTGCGCACTCGCACCGCTTCGCCTTCGGTGAAACGCACCGCGTTCGCGGCGCTTGCCTGGGTGCGCTGGCGAATGCTGGCGATCAGGCTGTCCGGTACCGGGCACGGCATGCCGCCGAAGGCGACGACGCGGCACACGCCACGGGTGGAGCGGATCGGGTACCAGTTGTCGTTGCAGTCCAGGCGGATGAACAGGTAGCCGGGGAACAAGTCCTCGTCGGCCACGCGGCGGCTGCGGGTCAGGGCAGGGGCGGCGCGCAACGGGCGAAAGCACTCGTATTGCTGACGCAGCAGATGTTCTTCGGCACGGGCTTCCTGCCGCGGTTTGGTCTGGATCAGGTACCAGTTGGCATTGCTGTCGAAGTCGTTCATGAGCGCATCTCGATGGCGTGGACGGAAGGACTGGTGGCCACCCTGCGGGTGTCCTGTGCAGCGCTCGGCTTGAGCGTGCTGTAGCACGGCAGCCATTGGCGAATCCGTGATACCGGGTTGAACATCAGTACGTCGATGATCGACAGGTTGGGCACGAACGGGTCTTTGAACTGCGTGTAGCAAAGCTCGTCCATGCGGTGAAAACGCAGTTCCAGGTCGTGACGGGCGAAGTACTCTTCGTCGTACAGCGCCGTGCCGCCGATAGGATTGAGGTAGCGCTGCGCGCCGAAGTGGCGGGCCAGCTTCACCACGCGGTCCTGCTTGTCCAGCACCTGGCGCTCGTCCACCGGCAGGGTGGAGGCAACGTGGATCGGCGTGTCGATCTGCAGGTATTCGCAGACTTTGCGCAGCGAGTACTCCAGGTACAGCGCCAGGTTGCGTTCCGGGCAGGTCATCAGCGGCTCGAGCAGCGCCAGCACGTCGTCGCGGTAAGGCGCGCGGGAGTAGCTCATGGCAATGGTCTTGAGCAGCTTGCCCAGCACCTGCGGGGCACTGTCGCTGAGCTCGCGCTGGTTGATCGCCAGGTCCGAGCGGTCCTTCTTCAGCGGCAAGGTGAACAGGGCCGGTGCGCCACAGCTGAGCAGCCGGTTGCGGTTGACCCAACCCGGATGTACGTACTGCAGGTTGTCGCCGAGCACAAAGGCATCGGCGCCGGCGATCAGCTGGAAATAGCCGAAATAGGGAAACCAGTAAGGCTGCATCATTGCAACGGTGCGGGGCATCGGGAGACTCCTGCCTGGATCGGCGATCACTTCTTGCTCGGCGAATAGTCGTAGCCGTAGGCAGCGCAGTCGTACTCGGCGGTGGACGCCTTGCGGATCACGCCGTTGAATATCGCGCCCTTGACCAGCACGCCGTTCTGCGCAAGACGACGCTTGCTGACCTCGATCTCCTTGACCGAACTCTGGCCGAAACGAGCGACCAGCAGGGTGGTCCCGGCCTGGCGCCCGATCAGGCTGGCGTCGGTCACGGCAATCACCGGCGGGGTGTCGATGATCACCAGGTCGTAATGCGGCGACAGCTCGCGCAGCAGCTTGCTGAAGTTGTCATGCATCAACAGTTCGGAAGGGTTGGGCGCGGCAAAGCCGCAGGCGATCAGGTGCAGGTTGTCCACTTCGGTGGCATTGATCACCTCGGTGTTGCCCAGGCGCGCGGCCAGGGCGTCGGACAGCCCGTGCTTGGGCTGCAGGCCGAACGACCGGTGCAGGTAGCCCTTGCGCATGTCGCCGTCGATCAGCAGCACGCGCTTGCCGGCCTGGGCAATGATCACCGCCAGGTTGGCGCTGACGAACGACTTGCCCACGCCGGGCATGGGGCTGGTGATCATCAGCACGTTGTTGCGTGCTTCCATCATCGCGAAGTGCAGGCTGGTGCGCAGGCTGCGCAACGACTCGATGGCCAGCTCGCTCGGCGCGGCCACGCTGAGCAAGCGCGATTCGCGGTTGGTCACACCCTTTCCACGCTTCTTCTGCAAACGTTCCTGCTGGCGCGACAGCGGCAGCGAGGCGTACACCGGCATGCCCAGGCTCTCGATCACCTCGGGGTTTTCCACGCCGCGATAGAACGCCTGGCGGATGAAGATGATGGCCACGGCGACCAGGGTGCCCAACAGCATCGCCAACAGAACGATGACCGCGCGCATCGGCTTGACCGGCTCTTCGATGTTGCTGTCGGCCTTGTCGATGATGCGCACGTTGCCGATGTTGCCGGCGCGGATGATGTCCTGCTCCTGGCTCTTGTTCAGAACCAGGGTGTAGGTCTGGGTCGTCACCTGCATGTCACGGGTCAGGCGCAGCAATTCCTGCTGAGTCTCGGGCAGGCCCTTGATCTGCGCTTGCAGGGAGGTCTTCTGCGACTCGATCTGGCTGATCTGCTGGCTCAACGCTGCCGAGGCGGGATGCTGACGGGTGTACAGGCGATCCAGGTCGGTGCGCTTGAGGCGCAGCTCCGACAGTTGGGCGTCGTAGGCAACCATCTGGTCGAGCAGGGCCTTGGTCTCGAGGGTGATGTCCACCGACTTGGTACGCATCTGGAAGGCGTGCAGGGCTTCTTCGGACTTCTCCAGTTCCTTGCGTACCACGGGCAGTTGCGAGCGCAGGAAATCCAGGCGCTGGGCGGCTTCGGCCGAACTGCGCTCCACGTTCTGGCGCACGTACAGGCGGCTGACTTCATCCAGCACGCGGTTGGCCTGGACCGGGTCGGTGTCGTTGATGCTCAGGTAGACGATGCCCGAATCCTTGCCCGACTCGGCCACGCGCAGACGCTGCTGATAGTCCAGCGAGGTGTTGAGCAGGCGGTTCTTCACCAGGCGAAATTCAGTGCCGGGGCGAGCGGTGAGCTCGGCCAGTTGCAGGGTCACGCCGTTGCCCTGGCTGACCTCGCCGACACGGCCGCTGAGCAGTGGCGCGCCGTCGGTACCCACGAGGCGATACGTGCCGTTCGACCCGGCGATCAGGGTCAGGCGCTCGCCCAGCAGGTTTGCCGGCACGTCCAGATTGAACACGTCGATCTTCTCGCCGCCCCAGGCGAACGCCTCCAGACCGAACAGCGGCGCGGCCAGTGTCTGGTTGCCGGTCGGGGTGAATTCGCGCGCCATGTAGCGGCCGATCGCCGGGAAGTAGCGCGGCGTGGCCACCACGTCCAGCTTGAGGTCGCTGACCACCTGGCCGAGCACGGTGCGCGACTTGATCAGCTCGATCTCGGTCACCGCTTCCGATACCGAGGACGGCTTGGTGTTGAGCTGCGGGGTAGCATCCAGACCGACCTTCTTCGGTTCGATCTGGATCATGGCGTTGGCCTGGTACACCGGCGTGGCGACCACGGCGTAGAAAGCACCCAGCAGCGTGAACAGGGCCACGACTCCGGCAATCAGTTTCTTGTGATCGAACAAGGTCCGAAGAATCGTCGCGAGATCGATCTGGGTGTCCTTGTAGTACTCCAGGTTTGAACGGTTCATCGCGGTCATCTTTGTCGATCCTCGGAACTCAGGTAGGGCAGCCAGCCTTCGATACACCGAGTCAATTCGGTGTAGGTCCTTTGAAAGGCGGCAATGGGGCGGCGATAGGGATCGTCGATTTCGAAATTGTCGAGCCACTTGCCGATCAGAAACGTTTTGCCGCGCGTGTGCGGGGCCGTGTCGGTGATGCTGCGCAACTGGCGCTGGTCCATGACCAGAATCAGATCGGCCCAACGCACCTGCTCGTCGGTCAGCTGGCAGGCGGCGTGCGCCGGCCGTGGCACTTGGTTGTCGGCCAGTACCTGTGCGGTCAGGCTGTCCATGTCTTCGCCGACACAGGCCCTCAAGCCCGCCGATTCAACCTGCAGGTGCGGCGCGTGGTGACGCAACAGCGCCACTGCCATGGGGCTGCGGCAGATGTTGCCGATGCAGATCACCAGAACCTTGTTGATCATCTCGTCTTCAGCCTCTCGCTGCGGCCGGCGTCAGGCGCCGTATCAGGTTGCGGCTGACGTTGCCCGACACATGCAGCAGGGCGCGGAATTTCTGTACCGGACGGATCGCCGCCACACACATGCCGGACACCTGCACCAGAAAGTGCTCGTAGAGCACGCGGTCGCCCTGGCGGAAGTAGTAGTTGGCCAGGCACGCGTAGGTGTGCAGGGTCATCTGCAATTTGTTCTGGCCCGGGCGCTGGGAAAAGATCCCGCCAGGGTGCAGGCGGTAGCGTGCCGGGGCGATGTCGGCCAGGTACTTGCCCTTGCCATGGGCACCGAGCATCGACCACCAGCACAGGTCCAGCACCGGCGCTTGCGCAAGCTCGCGGGGCAGCTCGTGCAGCACGTTGCGAAAGCAGGTGGTCAAGGTCGAGATCGGGCGGGCCTTGAGCAGGTCCATGGCGCTGGCGTCGGCCTGATACTTGCCGGTCAGCTGGATGCCCTGTTCACCTTTGCTGTCGAACGCCATGGCGTCGTGGTAGGTCAGCACGTAATCGGCGTTGGCTTCGAGGAAGTTCACCTGCTTCTGCAACTTGAGCGGGTCGATCCAGTAATCGTCGCCCTCGCAATAGGCGATGTACTTGCCGCGGGCCCGGTTGAACAGCGCCGGAAAACACCAGCGCCCCAACTGGTACTGGTTGTGCTGATGAATCACCGGCTTGATGAGGTTCGGGTACTGCTCGGCGTAGCGCTCGATGATCTGCGTCGTGCCGTCGCTGGAGGCGTCGTCGTTGATCAGGATCTCGAAGGCGAACGTGGTGCGTTGCGCCAGAAAGCTGTCCAGGGTCTGCTCGATGTAGTCGACCTGGTTGTAGGCCGGGCAAGTGATCGACAGCAACGGCTCCTGCCCCTGTGGCCAGGCCTGCATGATCTGTTGTTCGGTCCGTTTCATCGTTCGGCGCTCGCTCTGCTCAACTTGAGGAAGACCCGCAGGGCCAGTGGTTTGTAGGTGGCGGCCACCAGGGCCAGGGTCAGCACGCCACACACGGCCAGGGCGGCGAAGATCACCAGGCGGTCGCTGGAGCCGCCGGCAATGGCCTTGAACAACGGATGGGTCAGCAGCACGCCGAGCACGGTGCTCAGGCTGATGCGCAGGATGTCGTGCAACCAGGGCCGGTGCAGGCCCGGCGCCAGACGCCGATGCACCACTTGTGGCCACAGCGCGAACGACACCAGGCGCAGCATGAACCAGGTCACGGCCGCGCCCAGGGCGCCCCAGCCGTACACCGCGATGATCATCGCCGGCACGCTGATCACGGCCGACACCACGCTGTAGCCGATGTGCAGGCGCATTTCGCCGTAGGCGTATTGCAGGTGGTACTGGAACGCGCTGACCGCCAGGATGGCGCTGCCCAAGGCGTACCAGAACAGAATCGGCGCACCCCACTGAGCGGCCTGTGTATCACCGCTCCAGGCAAACAGTAGTGGCTCGGCATGGAACGCGATGATCGCTGCCAGGGGGAACAGGAAGGTGCTGACGAAGCGGCTGGCGCCCAGGTACAGGGCATGCATGTCGCTTTCACGGCCTTCGGCGACCTGTACCGTCATGCGCGGCAGCAGGGTCTGTACCAGCGGGTTGATCATCATCATGATCCCGGTGGTCAGCAGCGCGACCAGCGAGAAGTAACCGTATTCGGCCAGCGGCAGCACTTTGGACAATAGCACCTTGTCCAGCTGGGTCAGCACGATCCACACCACGGCGGTCAGCGATACGCTGGCCGCGAACGGCAGGATCGGCTTGACCAGCGCCCAGTTGAACCCGCTCAGCAGGGTCGGTGCAGGCAGGTGGCGGTAGGCCTTGGCAGCGAAGATCAAGGTCTCCACCAGCGCCACGAACAGTTGAAATTCGAAGAACACCTGCGCGTCCTGCGACACCCAGGTCACCAGCACCAGGCCGCCGAAATAGCGCAGCGTGGCGATGACCACGTTGGCGTTGTTCAACCAGGCGTGCATTTCCAGGCCTTGCAGGCCGCTCTTGTACAGCGTGGCGAACAGGCGCAGGCCAACCATCACCCCCATCAGAATCACGCAGTTGACGATGGTCTGCGGCGCCAGTGCCTGGGCCTGCAGCCAATGGGCGGCCATCCAGTCGCTGGCCAGGTACACACCCAGCGCGCACACCAGTGCCATGGGCAGAAACACCAGCTCGAAGGAACGCATCAACCAGCCGCCGATCCGCTTGGCCACCGCGCTGTCGCTGCTGCCCTGGTGATGAGCGATCTGGCGCACCAGCGAGGGCGACACACCGGCGTCGAGCAGCAGCAGCCAGGCCTGCATCACGGCGTAGAAGCCGATCAAGCCATAGGCCTCGGCGCCCAGATGGCTGAGGTAGAACGGCATGATCAAGATGCCGATCACCAGCGCATAGGCCTGGCCCAGGTAGCTGAGGGCGGTGTTGTGGATGACCGAAAGCTTCTTCATCGACGCGTGCCTTGGTTTAACGAATTCATGCCCTTTTTCATACAGCGGTGGCCCATGAAACGGATTGCGGGTAACTCAGTTCGTGGCCGCGCAGCAGGGTGTCGATGACCTGGTCCTGAGTCGTCCGCGCCAGGCCGGGGTAGATGGGCAGGCAGAGCACCCGCTCACTCAGGCTGCGCGATTGGTACTGGACCGCTTGCGGCTGCAGATATTCGAGGGTGTCGAGCGAAGGGTAGAAATAACGCCGTGGATTGATGCCGCCGGCTTGCAGTTCGGTGCGCATGGCCAGCACTTGGGTTTCGTTCTGCAAGGCCACCGGGAAATAGCTGTAGTTGATCTGGCTGTCGTCGGCCTGGCGTTGCAGGTCGAGGTAGCCGCTCAGGCGCTGACGGTAGTAATGACCCATCTCGGCGCGACGCTCGAGGATGTTGTCGATGTCGTCGAGCACGCTGAGCCCCATGGCGGCGCAGAATTCGTTGAGCTTGGCGTTGGTGCCCAGGCCCTCGATCTTGTCCACGTCGGTGATACCGAAGTTGCACAGCTTGCGCACCCGCGCCGCGACCTCATCGTCGTTGGTGACGATCGCGCCACCCTCGATGGTGTGGAACAACTTGGTGGCATGGAAACTCAGGGTGCTGGCATCGCCCCAGTGATACACGGACTGACCAGCGTGCTTCACGGCAAAGGCGTGGGCGCCGTCATACACCACCTTGAGGCGGTACTGACGAGCGATCGCTTCGATGCGTTCCACCGCGCAGGGGTTGCCGAACACATGGGTGGCGACGATGGCACTGGTGTCGGCCTGCAGGCTGCCTGGGATCTGCTCCGGGTCCAGGTTCCACGTATGCGGATCGATGTCGGCGAACACCGGACGAATACCTTCCCAGTGCAGCGAGCTGCTGGTGGCCACGAAGCTGAACGGCGTGGTCACGGCGCTGCCGGAAAGGCCCAGGGCGCGGTAGGCCACTTGCAGCGCCAGCGTGCCGTTATTGGTCAGGATCAAGTGGCGCACGCCCAGGTAATCCTTGAGGCGCTCCTCCAGCTCGCAGCACAGCGGACCGTGGTTTGTCAGCCAGTGGGACGCGTAGATACGGTCCACATAGGCCTTGAACTTGTCGATGTCGCCCAGATAGGCCTTGGTTACGTTGATCATTCGCTGCTCCCTGGCGGCTCGCCATTCCCGTGGTATCCAACACGTTATTGTCCGCTCAGGACGCCTGACTTTTGCTGCGGGCGACTGCGCGTCGGGCGCGGTGCTGGTTGAGCCGCAGGATCATTCGTGTGGTCAGGCTGCCGGCGTGAGGGTCACCGTAGTGGAACAACGCAGTGGCACGCCGGTGCGCCGGATCGCACGGCTGGTTGGCATGCAGCGAGCGGTAGCCCCAGAAGAAATACACGTTGCCAGGCTTCATGCGCAGCAACAGCGGCTTGAGCCAGCCGCGCTCGATGCACCAACCCATCAGGCGCCGGCACAGCGGGTTCTGATACACCGCTTTCTCGGCAGCGTTGAACAGCACGCTGCCCCGCACCTTGCGCAGGTTGGGAAACAGCACCAGGTCGCCGCGATGCTTGCCCTGCTCGGGGATGAAGATCGGCACCAGCATGGTCAGCAGGGTGGCATCGAAGTGAAACGCGTTGGATTCCTTCAGGCCGCTGTGGCCTTGCACGCAACGCAATACCGGGAACACCTGGTCGCTGGGTGCGGCATGGCCCTGGCCCTGCTCGTGCAGGCGCGCCAGGTGCTGGCGAAACTCACTCGACATCGCCGTGGCGGCCAAGCGGCTGCCCACCAGCGGCGCATTGCCGTGATAGGCGAAGTACTGTTGGTTATGGCGCGCAGCCTGGTCATCCACATAAGCACGAAGTTCTTCCAGCACGTAGGGCGCCAAAGCGTTTTCCAGTACGGCATAGCCCTGTTCATTCATGTCGGCCGCCAGGCGGTTCGACGTGTTTTCATCCAGGTTGAACAAATGTGACATGAGGAAGAACCCTCCTTGGACACGCGGTTGATTGAACGCCATAACTAACGTTCTCTGTGTTTGGGCAAAGCTACCGCCCGGTTCGTACTCGACGATCCTTGAAATGTGCAACTTCCAACTTCGCGTACTGCAATGAACATGACGGACTGCATAGGCCAGAGCACACGGCGCGGACCGCTCATTGAGGTCAGCGCTTACAGGGCAATGGGGTAGTCGTCGGGTCTGCGCGACACTCTTCGGCGTCGCTGCAACTGCTGTGTTGGCGGCAGATGGGGTGATATATCGGCTTTGGCGGGAGGAGTGTCAATTGCTTTCGTCAAAAATTCTGTAGGTGCTCGAAATCCCTACTTAATTTTTCATAACTTATTGATTAATATAATGATTTATTTTTGGCGCTGGCATATTGCTGTCAAATTCAGGCTTTTGCGGGTTTTCTTGACATTGTCCCTCCGAACAAGCCGCAAACCCGCAGAATCACAGGGTTCAAGCGTTGTGCAAGTCGTCCGCGGCAGGAAGATTCGCACAGGCGCTGACTATTTAATGTCGTCAAAAAAAAACCATCATGGGGCACAAGACGTCCCTATGATGGTTTATTGACATCACTGAGCAACAGCCAAAGGCACGGGCATTTCTGCCGTTGATCGGCTGTTTCAGTAAAGATCAGGTCTTCGATCGTTCAGATAGGTGAACGCACTGCGCGCCGACGTCAGTGAAGTCTTGTCCAAGGTGCCGACGATCAACGCCTCATCCCGACCTGCCTTGGCAATCTGCTGCCCATCGGCACCGGCAATGCTGCTCAGTCCGCAGTACTCGAACTCCATCTCGTTACCGCAATAGTTGGCATACGCCACGTAGCACTGATTCTCGAATGCCCGGCTGCGCACGGTCACCTCGGCAATGAAACCGTAGGGGACCATATTGGCGGTGGGCACCAGAATCAGCTCCGCCCCTGCTGCCGCCAATCGACGCGCGTTTTCCGGAAACTCCAGGTCGTAGCAGATCAGCAGGCCCAGCTTCCAGCCATTGAGTTCGAGCACCGCAGGGGCCTGTTCGCCTGCGCTGAACATGGCGCGGTCGGCATCGCCGAACAGGTGGGTCTTGCGGTAGTTGCCCAGGCGCTCACCGGTGCGGTCGATCAACTGCACCGAGTTGTACACGTTGCCCTGTTCATCCAGCTCCGGGTAGCCGTACACAATGGCCAGGCCGAATTGCCGAGCGATCTGCGCGACCTGTTCGGCGTTGGCACCGTCGCTGGCCTGGGCCAGATTGCGGGCCACGCCCGCGCCAATGTTGTAGCCGCTCAGAAACATCTCCGGCAGTACCAAGAGTTCGACATCCCACTGTGCAGCTTCACGGGCGCGCGCCTGCAAGCGGGCAAGGTTGCCCTCGACGTCGAGCGGTTGGGACGGGCATTGGTACAAGGCTATGCGCATGCGGGCTCCTGTTGCGATCAAGGAAGCGGTCAATCCGACAGGGCAATGGGCCCCAGTTCATCGAAAACATCCCCAGGCCCGGGGTTTTCCGGGTGAGTGTAGCCGTCGAAGTGGGTCATGATGCCCCACACCGCGTTCAGCGACGTCTGCACCGCGCCTTCGACCCAGGCCGGCGTCCATGACACGTCGTCACCGGCGATGAAGATACCGCGTTGTGCATCAGGCAACGCGCTTTGCATAAAGTGCGCATACATGCGCTGGTTGTAGCGGTAGTGGCCGGGCAGGGCGCCCTTGAAGGCGCCGAGGAAATACGGATCGGCTTCCCATGACACGGTGATCGGATCACCGATGATGCGCGCGGCGATGTCGACCTTCGGGTAGATCTTCTTCAAGGCATCCAAGGCCAGCTTGACGCGCTTCTCCACAGGATGGGGAAGCATCTTCAGGGCATCGCTCATCCAGGCGTACGACAGGCAGATCACCCCCGGCTTGTCGTCGCCGTGGTCGAACAGGTAGGTGCCACGGGTCAGGCGGTCGGTGAGGGTCATGCTCATCAGATCGCGGCCGGTCTCGGGGTCCTTGTCCTTCCAGAACGGCCGGTCGACCATCACGAAGGTCTTCGAGGACTGCATGTAGCGGGTACGGTCCAGCGCCATCCACATCTTCTGCGAAAACAGCGTTTCCTCGCATTCGATCTGAGTGGTCAGCAACCAGCTCTGGCAGGTGGTCAGCACGGCCGCGTAATGCCGCGTGTCGTCCCAGTGATCGGTAACCGCAAAGCGGCCATCGGCGGCCCGGGCGATCTTCTTCACCCCGCCGCGCGGCGCGCCGCGGTGCAGCGACGCCAGGCTGGTGCCGGCAGGCCAGTGGGCACAGCGCTGGGGCACATGCTTCCACAAACCCAATGGCACCTGCTCGACGCCACCGACCACCAGATGCTGGTGATCGTCGCAGTTGGTCATCACCACGCGGAAGATTTCCAGCATCGAATTGGGAAAGTCCGAATCCCAGCCGCCGGTACCGAAACCCACCTGGCCAAACACTTCCCGGTGATGAAACGACAGCTGGGCAAAGGCCTTGGACGTGGCCACGAAATCATAGAAGGTGCGGTCGTCCCACAGCGGCACCAGGGTGTTCCACAGCTCCTTGAGGCGCGGCACGTCGCGGTCGCGGATCGCCTGCTGGATATCGCCGAACCGGGCGCCTTCTTCCAGCGCGTCGGCCCAGGCGTCCGCGACCTCCTGAAACAGCGCAGGCAGGTCGGCCAAGGTCTGGCCGTAGTAGGTCTCGCCTTCCAGGTCGATCACCGTGCTGCCCGAGGCCGGGGTCAGCGGGTTGGGGAAGGGCTTGGTCTGCAGGCCGAGCTTGTCGACGTAGTGGTAGAACGCGGTAGACGACACCGGGAAACGCATCCCGCCCAATTCGGCGACGATATCCTCGGTGCCTTCGAACTTCTGCGAACGCAGCCGTCCGCCCATTTTCGACGCCTCATAGACCACGGGCCGCAGCCCCAGCTTCATCAGCTCGTAGGCCGCCACCAGCCCGGCGATCCCGGCGCCGACGATGGCCACTTCGACACCGTGGTGGTGTTCGGGAATCACCCCCAGCCCGGCCGGATGCTTGATCCAGTCATCAAAGGCGAAGGGGAAATCCGGACCGAATACGGTGACGGGCTTCTTGCCGTCGGCGGGGTGACGCGAAGTTGGGCTCATGGCGGGACCTTGGCTGAACGAGGAAAACGCAGGTTCATTCTAGGCAAGGGTGATGAGGTTAATAAGACACAAAGTGTCGTCGATCTGACGTTTTATCGGTCGAAAAGACGTGTCGGCGCTGCATTGTGCAAATCGGGGGTTCAATCCCGGCGGTCGACCTTGTTGCTGAGGATGATCGACGTCGTGGTTTTCTCCACCCCGTCGACGCTGCCGATCTGGTCCAGCAGTTGGTCCAGTTGCTCTGGTGAGTCGGTGCGCAGCCAGGCCACGTAATCGAACTCGCCACTCACGGCGCACAGTTGCTGCACCTGCGCCATGCCACTCAGGCGTCGCACCACGTCCTTGCCCGAGCGCGGTTGCACGGTGATGCCGACGTAGGCCTGCAGTCCCCCGTCCAACGCGTGCCGGCCGAGCCGCACACCGTACCCGCTGATGACCCCGGAGCTTTCCAGCCGAGCGAGCCGCGCCGTGACCGTCGTGCGCGCGATGCCCAATCCGCGCGCGAGCATCGCCACACTCTCGCGGGCATTGAGCTGCAGCGCGGCAATCAATTGGCGATCTATGGCATCCAGTGCAAGCGGGTGGCGGTCGGACAAGGCGGGGGCTCCATAGGCAAGTCAGTGCGGCGCATTAGGCCACTTATCGACGCCCGGCTCAAAGCAATGTTGCCAAGGGCGATCCTTCAGGTCTTTCAACCGCTGTTGCTCGGCGTTGTGTTAGTTGAATGGAAAGTTTGACGCAACGGATGAAAAGTCCGCTGCAACTGGCTGTTTCTGGCGTCAGGCGAACGGCAGGCCGAGTGCAGTGGATTGATTAAATTGAAGTGGCAAAACAATTAATCCCTCTATAGTTCGCCTGCCGGACAACGCCCCTTTCATCCCCTGACCAAACAGTCCGCTGCTCGCGGCCATGGAGAGCAAGGAACATGAGTTCAACCCGTGGCATGCACCTGCCCACCGTAGTGGCCGGTCTGATGCTGGCCTGCGCCGTGATCGCCAGCTTCCTGGCCAGCAGCGGCCCGATTCAATGGATGGACAACGGCCTGATGCTTGCCGAGGCCGCCCACGGCTCGTTCTTCAGCACCTCCCTGGGGCCGGTCAGCCACCCGTTCCACGCACTGGTGAGCCGTGTCGTCCACGCGCTGCTGGGCATGCACCTGCTCAGCCTGCTCAACGCCATCCTGTTGCTGCCACTGGCGCTGGTCGTGCATGGCCTGGCGGTCAGCGTCGGCGCTGCGCGCCACCTGGCGCTGCTGTCAGCCACGGCAACGGTATTGGCCCACGCCGTGTTCTGGGCGTCCACCAAGGCCGAGCCCTATGTGCTGCATGCCGTGCTGATCATCGGGGCCTACTGGCTGTGCTTCGCCACACACGCGCGGCTTGGCGCCACAGCGCGCCTGCTGGCCATCGGTGTGCTCAGTGGCCTGGCCCTGGCGATACACCCGCTGACGCTGGTGGTGCTGTTGCCGATGTACGTGCATCTGGCCATGCAGGACAGAGTGCGCCTGCTGCTGGTCCTGCCTGCAATTGCGCTGGGGTTTGCACCCGCTTTGCCTGCCGTCATCGGCGACCTGGACAGCGGCATGAGCCTGTTCGACATCGCTCGCCGTTACCTGGCCGGTCCCGACCAATTGGCGATCATCCCCGGCGGCCGCAACGACACGCTGTGGCGATTCGACGACATGTGGCACGAAAAGAACGCCGTGGTGCTGCTGGGTTTGTCACTGATCGGCCCGCAACTCATTGGCCCGCTCGTGTGGCCGAAAACCCGCGCCCTGCAAGTGCTGTGGGCCGCGCTGCTGCTCAACTTCCTGTTCGCCGTGTCCTACGGCGTATTCGATCGCTTCACCCTGTTTCTGCCCGGCATCGCCCTGGCCAGCATCCTGGGCGTCGTTCACTTGGCCAGGTACCTGCCTGGCAATCGCGTCGGCGTCGCCGCGCTCTACCTTTCGGTCGTGGCCGGGCCGGCGGCCATGCTGTCGATGTGGGGGCTGTACGCCAACGGTTGGGTCAAACTGCCGACTCACACCGAAGCGCTGCCGTTTCGCAACGACATCCGCTACTACCTCGTGCCCTATCTGCAGGACCGCTCTGCAGAACAGTTCGCCCGCACCTACGAAACCCTGGTGCCCCCCGGCGCCCTGGTCGTCGCCGACCCGACCCCACTGGGCGCCCTGCGCTCGGCCCAGGCCAACGGCGCGCTACGCGGCCGCATCCTGCAAGGTTGCGAACAGAGCAACAACATCCCGCCCTACCTGAACGGCGCCGGCGCGTTCCTGCCACGCACCAGCTTTTGCGGGAACATTGGCGAGCAGTACCGGCTGCAGGAAAATTTGCTGGGGTTTCGCCTGCAGGCCAAGTGAGTGTTTCTAGAAAAAATTAAAGGCTGCACTTTGTGTCAGGCGAAGCTTTATTTTCGCGAGGGTTAGGTATACGTTACATTGATCTCAATTTGTCACGTATACAGAACATGGATTACGATCTCATTGCTACCCGTCTGGGCGCGCAAATCCGACAACGCCGCCTCAATCGCGGCATGACTCAAGCCCGGCTTGCCGCATTAGCTTTTGTCACACGGCAGAAGGTCATTGCGATCGAGAAGGGCGACCACTCGGTCGGCATGACCGCCTATGCACGCGTGCTCGCTGCACTGAATTGCGAACTTACGGTCATCCCTGCCGTGCTGCCCACGCTGGATGAAATTCACGGGATATTCGACTGATGCCGACCTTACTGCAGGTTTCAACCCCGGAAGGAGAGAGCGGAAGAGTGATGCGCAGCGAAGATGACTACATCTTCCGCTATCGCGATGACGCCGCCGCGCACACCGCGATCAGTCTGCTCATGCCCCCGCGGATGGATGAATACCGCCATCGCGAACTTCATCCCATCTTCCAGATGAATCTGCCCGAGGGTTACGTGCTGGAGCAGCTGCGTAATCGCCTGGCCAAGGTGACAAACGTCGATCCAATGCTACTCCTGGCACTTTCAGGCAGCAGTTCGCCCATCGGGCGAGTCGCAGTCAAATCGCCGGAAGTCGATGCGCTGTTGCAACGCCAACAGTTCCCCGGAGAAAGGCTGGATGAGATCCTCGCCTGGGATGGTGCCGAGGACATCTTCGCCAGCCTGGTTGATCGGTACATCCTACGTGCCGGCATCTCAGGGGTGCAACCCAAGGTGCTGGTACCCGAGCATCAAAACCACGCTCCGCAGCGATTCACTTCGAAAACGTCGGAACTGATCATCAAGAGCGGCCGAGATGAATTCCCTGGCCTGGCGATCAACGAGTTTCTCTGCATGTCCGTGGCCAAAGCAGCCGGCATCGTCGTGCCGGAATTCTACTTGTCCGATAACACCAAACTGTTCGTCATGCGCCGCTTCGATCGGGACGAGCAGCTCCACCCCATTGGCTTCGAGGACATGACAGCCCTCATGGGCCTGGCTGCCGAACAGAAGTACAGCAAGAGCTACTCGTCCATTGCCAGAGCTATCCGGATGTTCTGCGCCCCTGACCGGATAGAGCATTCACTGTCTCAGCTATTCGCTATCGTGACTCTCAGCTGCATCGTCGGCAACGGCGATGCTCATCTGAAAAACTTCGGACTGCTCTACGCCAATCCCGCCCTAGGCGATGCACGACTTGCACCCGCCTACGACATCGTCAACACCACAGCCTATATCCCTGACGATGTATTGGCACTGAACCTGATCGGCAACAAATCCATGTTTGCCTCGCGGCAGGGGCTGCTGGAGTTCGCCCAGCTCTGTGCTGTAGAGCAGCCGCAAGAAGTTATCCGCACGCAACTGCAGGCGTTGGAGCAGGTGCTGGCGAGCTCGGGTGAGGTGACGGAGCAAGCGCAGCACGTGGTCACCGCAATACAGAAAAGTGCCGATCCCTTCAGGCAAACATTTGGGTAGTTCGCTTCTCGATGCGGAGCTTGGCCCATGGCGATTTGAACAACGTGATCAGCAACAGCAGCGGGAGCGCCCAGCTCAGCGTTCCCCAGAGCTGGGCGATGACAGGTGTGAAGTCCATTTCTCAACCTTGATGACAGTACTGATCCAGCTTGGCTGGATTATTTCGGCGTTTGCGCGCCACTGGCCGTGGACGACGCTTCGGAGCCGGTTGCCGTCTTGAAGTACGCCACATGATAGGCCAAGCCGACGAAGACCGCGCCGCCCACGGCGTTACCCAGGAATACCGGCACGAAATTATCGGCGAACTGCGCCCAGCTCAACGCCCCGGCAAAGATCGCCGCCGGTATGACGAACATGTTGGCAACAACGTGCTGGAAGCCGATCGCGACAAAAGCCATCACCGGAAACCACATGCCCACCACCTTGCCGACTACATCCTTGCTCGCGTAGCTGAGCCACACCGCCAGGCACACCAGCCAGTTGCAGCCAATACCGGAAATGAACGCCTGCTCGAAGCTGGCCGACACCTTGGCATTGGCGATAGCCACGGTCTTGCCCATGAAGGCGCCTTCGGTCAGCCCGACCAGATGCCCGAAACAGTAGGCGACGAACAGCGCGCCGATCAGGTTGGCCAGCGTCACCAGCGCCCAGTTGCGTACCAGCCGGCTCAAACCGATACGCCCAGCGAACAGCGCCATGGGCAGGCTCATCATGTTGCCGGTCAACAACTCGCCGCCGGCAAGCACCACGAGAATCAACCCCACCGGAAACACCACAGCGCCCAGCAGGTTACCCAGCGACGCCCAATCACTGGGGATCATGGTGCTCACATGAATGTCGAGAAGAAATCCGAAGGCGATGAAAGCGCCCGCCAGAAATCCAAGGATCATCAACGAAGAGAGGCTCAGGTGCGCTTTCTTGACGCCGCTTTCAACGGCAATTTCGGCAATTTGCTGCGGGGTATTCAAAGACATGGCGGGCTCGTGCGTGATCGTGGGCTGAGCAGGGGGAACGACAAGCTCAGGCGGTGCGCGCATCTGTCGCACCGGGTGGTTACGTTACGGAGCGGGGTGGGAAAAGGCCAATCGGCTGTTTTGATGGGGTGATCGAAGTAGTCGATGATGCCTTTAATGCTCCTCGGAAAGTTATCTCCCAACGAGTCGAGTTCCCTCACCGGATTGGCCAGCAGTGCCCGTTGCGGGCAAAAAGCGCGGCAGGACAAGCATGTGCGGCACTGCAAAGGCAGTCAGCACAGCGAACAAGGCACGGATGCCAGTGTGCTCCTGGAGGAGGAAGAGCAGGCCACCACCCAAGGTGAACAGCGCTGCGCCCAATAGTATTGGCCAGGTGAGCCGTAGATAGGCCGCTAAATCAGGTACGCCCAGCATCCGTTGACGAACCCGGGTCTGGGGCGCGGCATGCAATAGATAGAAACCCAGGGCAAAGCCTACCAGCGGTGGTGCCAGCACTACCCCAAGCAAGGTGATCGCCAACCAAAGACAGCGTAGTCGGCATGAAGCCAGCAGCAGTATCGGCAGCGCCACGTTCCCACCTGCGGTGAGTGACCACGTCAGCCACTCTGCAAGAGCATTGGGTTCGCCCAAGCCCATGCTCAACGCCAGCAACCGAGTGACCTCTGCCTCGTGCATCACCGCCGGGCCACCGACGATGAAAACGCCCAATGCCAGCGAAGTCAGCCGATCGGAAAACACTTCATCCTCGTGGACAAAATGCCAGACCGAGAGCAGCAAGAACAGCAGCAGTGCCGTCCCGCTTGCGAGTTGCCAAAAGACCAGGCAGCCCAGAGCCACCGCCAGATAAGCGCACAAAAAACCCCAGCGCCGGGCCGGTGCCACAAGGTGTAGGTCGCTGACGCCGTGCAGGAGCCCCAAGCCCAGCCCTACGGCCAGCGCAAACGTCAGCTGTCCCATTCCCCCGTCTACGCTGGCCATTGCGGCGGTCAACAGCAATGCCAACCAGCCGCTGCGGTTCATTCTCAGGCGCCGGAATGAACAAGCGCCGCGCGCAGATTGCGCTCGGAGGTAAAGGCATAGACAACCTTGGCCAGCACGTCGAGTACCAGAATGATCCAGAGGGTCGCTGCATCGCTGATCGCCCAGATGCCTTCCGGTCCGACGGCAAAGACAACGGGGTAGATCAGCCAGAGCACGGTGAGAAAACCACTGTTTCTACGATAGGCCGCGCCGATTGCCGGAGACGCTTCCGAAAGCGCCGCCAATGGCTTCCAGATCAGATAGAGCACGCCGACGAATGCGACGCATGACCAAGCGAAGAAGACCCATTTGATGGTGCCATAGAGCGCCAGGGAGGCAACCAGGCCTGTCACTATCATCATCACGTCCAAGGTCACGATGGACGCCACGAAACCGGCCTGACCATCACGCTCGCGAGCCCCCAGATACGCCGAGCTGACAACGCCTGCCAACAGCAAGGGCGTAGTCAGAAGCCAATCGAAGTAGCGAGCGACATAAGTGATGCTGTCGTCCGGCTTGATCAGATTGCCGACACCCAGGTACATGGCGAGATACGCCGTAGCGGCGATGAAGGGCACAGCTGCATGGATCAGCGTATGGCCGCGCAGCGGCCCGCGGTGAGCACCTTTGGCATAGATAGCCAAGGAGGCAAGCGACATGATGACGAAGCCGATGAGCAGAGGTGTCTGTGTCATGGGGATTTATCCAAATGGTCTATGAGATCGCATCGGCAGCCGCGTCCTTGAGGTAACAGGACATTTGCTGGCGTTACAGTCCAGATAGAGGAGTCAACGGATAAATTGGTTCAGGATGTTTCAGTCGTGTCGAAAGCTGCGTTCGCCGATTTGATCAAGGGATCACAAGTCGAAAATCTTTCATGAATCCTCCTCCATGCGGGGTCGAGAATTCACCTTGCAGCGTTGCACTACGGGACCGTATTGGAATGATCTCGCCAGAAATAAAAAAAGCCGCGCAAAGCGCGGCTTTCGAATCTTGGTGGGCCCAGCAGGACTCGAACCTGCGACCAAGGGATTATGAGTCCCCTGCTCTAACCAACTGAGCTATAGGCCCCAGAAGGCCGCCGATTATAGCGATGGATTGCAGGGAGTGCTATCCGAAAAATCCGTAAGGCGCATACGAAGAAAGGTCGCGGCGAATCGGTCGGGGGGCAGGGGGAGGCTGACGAGGTAGCCCTGGATCTGCTCGCAGCCTTCGCGGGCGAGGAATGCTTGCTGCGCGGCAGTTTCCACGCCTTCGGCGATGACGGTCAGTTGCATGCTGCGGCCCAGGGCGATGATGGCGCGTACGATGGCGGCGTCGTGGGGGTCGTCGGGCAGGCCGCGGACGAAGGACTGGTCGATCTTGAGGATGTCCAGCGGCAGGCGCTTGAGGTAGCTCAGCGATGAGTAGCCAGTGCCGAAGTCGTCGATGGCCAGTTGCACCCCCAGGCGCTTGAGCTGATGCAACACCACCAGCGCTTCCTCGGTCTGGCTCATGATGAAGTTTTCGGTGATCTCCAGCTGCAACGACTGCGGGCGCAGATCGCTGTCGGCCAGCAGGCCTTCGATGCGCTTGAGCAGGTTGGGCTGGCGCAGTTGCGCGCCGGCCAGGTTGACCGACAGCGGGCCAAACTCGTGGTAGAGCTGTTTCCACTCGCGCAGCTGCCGACAGGCCTGCTCCAGCACCCAATCGCCGAGCTGCAGGATCATGCCGTTCTCTTCGGCCAGCGGAATGAATTGCTCGGGCGGCACGTCGCCGAAGTTGGGGTGCTTCCAGCGGATCAACGCTTCGGCACCGACCAGCAGATCCGAGTCGATGCTGAACTTGGGCTGGTAGCTCAGGCTCAGTTCGTCGCGCTCGATCGCCCGACGCAGCTCGTGCTCCAGCGCGATGCGCATGGTCGCCTGAGTGGTGAGGTCGCGAGTGTAGCTCTCCACACGGTTGCGGCCCTTGGCCTTGGAGCGGTACATGGCGGCATCGGCGTTCTTCACCAGGGTGGCGACGTCGGTGCCGTCCTGGGGATACAGGCTGGTGCCGATGCTGGCACTGGTGAAGAACTCATGGTCACCGGCCTGGAAGGGCGCAGCGAAGCAGGCCAGGACCTTGGCGGCAATGTGCTCCGCATCACTGGCGTGGGCCAGGCCCGGCAGCAGAATGATGAACTCGTCGCCGCCCAAGCGCGCCACGGTATCGATGTCGCGCACCTGTTCCTTGAGGCGCTGGGCGATGCCTTTGAGCAGCAGGTCGCCTACGGGGTGACCGAGGCTGTCGTTGATGTGCTTGAAGCGATCCAGATCCAGGAACAGCACCGCGCCTTGGCCACCGGCTTCGGTCTGGTTGGCCAGGGCGGCGGCCAGACGGCTTTCGAACAGGGTTCGGTTGGGCAGGCCGGTGAGCGGATCGTGGTGCGCCTGATAGTCCAGCCGCGCCTGAGCGTGCTTGAGGCTGGAGATGTCGGCGAACACGGCGACGAAATGGGTAATGGCCTCTTCACTGTTGCGTACCGAGCTGATGGTCAACCAACTGGGGTACAGCTCGCCGTTCTTGCGCCGGTTGCAGATCTCGCCCTGCCAATGCCCTTCGGCGGCCAGGCGATGCCACATGGCAATGTAGAACGCACTGTCGTGCTGGCCCGAGGCGAGCAGGCGAGGGGTTTCGCCCAGCACTTCCTGTTCGGAAAAACCAGTGATCTCGGTGAAGGCGCGGTTGACCATGCTGATGCGTTGCTGGGTGTCGGTGATCAGCACGCCTTCGGCCGTGCTCTCGAACACCGTCGCGGCCAGGGTCAGCTTGTGCTGCATCTGCTGGCGCTCGGTGATGTCCCGGGCAATGGTCAGCATGCAGGCATCGCCACCGATGGGCAGCGGCCGCACCGACACCTCACACAGGCGCACCTGGCCATCGATACGACGGATGCGGCAGACGAAGTCACGAACGAAGCCTTGGCGCTGCAGCTTGTCCAGCAGCCGCTTGCGCTCGTTGGGATCGGCCCAGATGCCCAGTTCGAGGGTCGAGCGATCCAGGGACGTCTTGCTCTTGTGCCCGGTCATGATGCTGAAGCCTTCGTTGACTTCGATCAGCAGCCCATCGCTTTGACGGGTCAGCAGCATGCCATCGGGCGAAGCGTGGAACGCCTTGGCGAACTTCTCCTCGGAAATCTGCAGGCGCTGCTGGGTCTGCTTGAGCTCGCTGATGTCGCGCACCACCACGACCATCGCCGCCGTGGTTTCCAGCTGGAGCGGTTCGGCCGAGAGCAGGCCGGTGAAGCGCTGGCCGTTGTCGCGGCGAAAGGTCATCTCCAGGTTGCGGATGCTGCCGCCCTGCAGGCGCTTGAGCAGTCGCGGCGCGACGCCGTCCACACCCCAGATGTCGAGCTCCGCTGCACGCCGTCCGACCACCTGTGCCGCCTTGAGGCCGATCTGTTCCTCGAAGGCTTCGTTGACCTCCAGCAGGCAGCCGTCGCTGAGCCGCGCGATGACCAGAATGTCAGGGCACTGTCGAAACACCGAGGCGAACTTCTGTTCGGACAGGCGCTGGGCTTCTTCGATCTTCTTGGTTTCACTGATGTCGATCATCAGGCCGCGCATCACCGGTCGCTGGTCATGCTTGATCAGGCTGACGATATCGCGCACCCACAGGCTGCGACCGTCCGCAGTAATTACACGGTATTCGAGGGAGTGCCCCACACCTGCAGCGGTTTGCTCGGCGCAGTATTCGCGCGCCCAGCTGGCGTCCTTCGGGTGCAGGATGCGCAGCCAGAAACCGGGCTCCAGCCAGCTCTGCAACGGGTAGCCCAGCAACGCCTCGGCATGGGGTGAGACGTAGCTGTAGGTGTAGTCGGTCGTGTCGGCTTCCCAGGCGATAGCCGATAGGCTCTCGATCAGGCCGCGGTAATGGTATTCGCTGCTGCGCAGTTCACGTTCCAGAGCGATGCGTTGGCTGATTTCCGACGTCAGACGCCGGTTGATGCGGATCACCACGCCCAGGGCAATGACCAGCATGACCAGGCCGGGCAGGCCGTAGATCAGGGCGGTGTACCAGTCACGGGTGGGCGCAGCATCGGCCGACGAGGTCTGCTGCGTGGCTGGCACACCGCCGTTTGGCGGCGCGGCAAGCAGGGGGCGCGCCTCGGCCACACTCGCGAGCAGGGGCGGATGTTCAACCAGCCCAGACGGGTAACCAGCGGGAGAAAAAGTGTCGGCGATGGCTGCCCCGGCGAGCGAAGTCAGCAGCACAAGTGCCGGCAGTCGATGCATGGCAGCCTCGTTGGACCATCGCAGGAAGGGCCAGTGTAGTCGGGCGCGGCAGCCAGCGGGAAGAGGGGGGCGAACAAACTTTGGGGTCATGGGTCCATCACGCAAAACCCCCGGCAAGGCCGGGGGTTCTGGTGGTGCTCGTCGCTGAGGCTTATTCGTCGAGGAAGGAGCGCAGGTGCTCGCTTCTCGTCGGATGACGCAGCTTGCGCAGCGCCTTGGCTTCGATCTGACGAATACGCTCACGGGTGACATCGAACTGCTTGCCGACTTCCTCAAGGGTGTGGTCGGTGTTCATGTCGATGCCGAAGCGCATGCGCAGCACCTTGGCTTCACGTGCCGTCAGGCCGCCCAGCACTTCGCGCGTGGCTTCCTTGAGGCTTTCCACGGTGGCCACGTCGATCGGCGACTGCATGGTCGAGTCTTCGATGAAGTCACCCAGATGGGAGTCTTCGTCGTCACCGATCGGCGTCTCCATGGAGATAGGCTCCTTGGCGATCTTCAAGACCTTGCGGATCTTGTCCTCGGGCATCTCCATGCGCTCGCCCAGCTCTTCCGGCGTAGGCTCGCGACCCATCTCCTGCAGCATCTGCCGCGAAATGCGGTTCAGCTTGTTGATGGTCTCGATCATGTGCACCGGAATACGGATAGTGCGCGCCTGGTCGGCGATCGAGCGGGTGATGGCCTGACGAATCCACCAGGTGGCGTACGTCGAGAACTTGTACCCGCGACGGTATTCGAACTTGTCCACCGCCTTCATCAAGCCGATGTTACCTTCCTGGATCAGATCGAGGAATTGCAGGCCACGGTTGGTGTACTTCTTGGCGATCGAGATCACCAGACGCAGGTTGGCTTCGACCATCTCCTTCTTCGCCCGGCGAGCCTTGGCTTCGCCGATCGACATGCGACGGTTGATGTCCTTGATCTCGGCGATGGTCAGACCGGTTTCCGCTTCCAGCGCGCTCAGCTTCTGCTGGCAGCGCTGAATGTCGGCCTGCAGGCGACCGATGGCCTCGGCGTACTTCGCCTTGCCGTTGGCCAGTGCATCGCTCCAGGTCTGGTCGACTTCGTTGCCAGGGAACTGGCGCAGGAAGTCGGCGCGCGGCATGCGGGCATCACGAACGCACAGCTGCATGATGGCGCGTTCCTGCTGACGCAGGCGATCCAGGGCACCACGAACACGCTCCACCAGGCCTTCGAACTGCTTGGGCACCAGCTTGATCGGCATGAACAGCTCGGCCAGCGCGAGCATCTCGGCGATGCCTTGCTTGCTGTGACGGCCATGCTTCTTCAGCGCTTTCAGGGTAACGGCGAGTTGATCGGACACGGCGCCGAAGCGCTGCTGGGCCACGACCGGATCGGGACCGCTCTCGGTCTCTTCCTCGTCGTCGCTGTCGCTTTCTTCTTCGTCGTCATCCTTGGCGTCGGCCTTGTCGGCCGGTTTCTCGACCGGCGGCGGCACCTCGGCCGGCGGCGCGATGCCGTCGTCCGGATCGATGTAGCCGCTGAGCACGTCGGACAGGCGACCACCCTCGGTGGTCACGCGGTCGTATTCGCTGAGGATATGCTCGACCGTGCCGGGGAAGTGCGCGATCGCGCCCATCACCTCACGGATGCCCTCTTCGATACGTTTGGCGATTTCGATTTCGCCTTCACGCGTCAGCAGCTCGACCGTACCCATTTCGCGCATGTACATGCGCACCGGGTCGGTCGTGCGACCGATGTCGGTCTCGACCGCTGCCAACGCCGCAGCGGCCTCTTCGGCCGCCGCTTCGTCGGTATCGGCTTCGGCCAACAAAAGGGCATCCGCATCCGGAGCACTCTCGAATACGTTGATCCCCATGTCGTTGATCATGCGGATGATGTCTTCCACCTGCTCCGGATCTGAAATATCCTCGGGCAGGTGATCGTTGACCTCCGCGTAAGTCAGGTAGCCCTGCTCACGACCACGGGTGATCAACTCTTTGATGCGAGATTGCTGTTGCGCTTTTCCGGACATAACACCCTATCCACTGAAGGTCTTGGCGGGCAAAAAACAAGCCGAGGATTATACCCGAGCTAGGACCTCACGCGCCAGTTGAGGTCGGGGTTTGTGCGTGAACATTGCGGCTGAGGAGCTCGCGCAGTTGATTCTTTTCCTCTGCGCTCAGTTCACTCTGTCTTGATTTCCTGAGCAAATGCTCGAGACAACGCTCGCGTTGGCGAGCGGACAAGCTAGTTATAGTGTCGAAAAACTGTTGTTCAAGGTTATCGGCATCGATCAGCCATTCTTTCTCGGCCAATGCGCGCAGCAACTTGCCTTGTTCGGTACCGTGCCACCGCGCGATCAACTGCAGAGAGCGTAGCTTGGGATTCTTCTGCAGGGCTTCGAGCAGTGCCACCAGTAGTTGTGCGTGCAGCTGTTCCTCGTCGGCAAAATGACTGACATCCTCCACCTTCTCCGCCAGTTGCGGATAGTGCAGCAGGGTGCGCAGTGCGCTGAGCGTGGGCGGCTCCACCGTCACCGGCGTGCGCGGCTGCGGACGCGGTTCGAAATCACGCTTGCCCTTGCCTTTCCACGGCTTGCCTTCCCATTTCTTGCCGGACGTCTTGGCCGATGTCCATTGTTGCTGTGGTTCGAAGGCCGGCGGCGCATGAAAGTCACTGAAGTCCGGCGAATAACCCGGCATCGAATCGTAATCGGCCATCGGGTCGTGGCTGGGCGTCGGCGCTGCGGGCGCGCTTTGCACCAGCTGGCTGACGGCCTCGCCACTCAAGCCGGTGATCTGGCTCAGGCGATTGCGCATCAGGGTGCGCAGGTTCGCGCCCGGTACCTTGTCGATCAGCGGCGCTGCCAGCGTCGCCATGTGCGCCTTGCCTTCCAGCGAGCGCGGATCGGCTTCTTCGGTCAGTTGCTGGAAAAAATAATCCGCCAGCGGCTGCGCGTGTTGGTTGATGCGAGCCCGGAAGGCGTCGGTGCCTTCGGCGCGCACCAGGGTGTCCGGATCTTCGCCTTCGGGCAGAAACAGAAAGCGCGCCTTGCGCCCATCCTGCAGGCTCGGCAGCGCAGCTTCCAGCGCGCGCCAGGCGGCATTGCGGCCGGCCTGGTCGCCGTCGAAGCAGAACAGCACGCTGGGCACCACGCGAAACAGACGCTTGAGGTGCTCCTCGCTGGTGGCCGTGCCCAGGGTCGCGACGGCGTTGCGCAAGCCTTGCTGAGCCAGGGCAATGACATCCATGTAGCCCTCGACGACGATGATCTCGTCAAGGTTGCGGTTGTGCTTGCGTGCTTCGTACAGACCGTACAGCTCCTGGCCCTTGTGGAACACCGGGGTTTCCGGGGAGTTCAGGTACTTGGGCTTGTCGTCGCCCAGCACCCGGCCACCGAAGGCGATGACCCGCCCGCGGCTGTCGCGGATGGGGAACATCACGCGGTCGCGGAAACGGTCGTAGCGCTTGCCCGAGTCGGCGTTTTCCACCAGCAGGCCCGCATCGATCATGGCTTTCTGCTGAAGGCTGTCGCTGCTCAGGTGCTTGAACAGGTTATCCCAGCCCGGCGGTGCGAAGCCCAGGCCAAAATCGCGCGCGATCTCGCCGGACAGGCCGCGGCCCTTGAGGTAGTCGACGGCCGCCCGGCGTTGCGGGTGCCCCTTGAGCGCCAGGCGATAGAATTCTGCGGCGGCTTCGAGCAGTGGGTACAGCGGTGAGTCGGTGGGCTGGCGCGGCTTGCTGTTGCGCCCGCTGTCTTCGCGCGGCACTTCCATACCGGCGGCCTTGGCCAGTTCCTCGACGGCCTGGGGAAAGTCCAGGTTGTCATGGTCCATGATGAAGCCAAGGGCGTTGCCACCGGCGCCACAGCCGAAACAGTAATAGAACTGCTTGTCGGGGCTGACGCTGAAAGAGGGGGTCTTTTCCTTGTGGAAAGGGCAGCAGGCCGTGTAGTTCTTGCCGGCTTTCTTCATTTGCAGACGTGACTGCACCACATCGACGATGTCGGTACGGTTGAGCAGGTCGTCGATGAAGCCTTGGGGAATCAGCCCGGCCATGGCGTTCTCTTTATCAGCAGCCCAGGAGCGGAAGTGTACCCATTGGAAATCGGTCTGGCAGGTTTTGCAGCGCAGATTTCTATGTCGGAAACGTCTCTGCGTTCAACGGCGCCTTGGGCAGCAGTCGAAGGAGGGCGTTACCAACGGAATAAGTGTGCTCGTCTGCAGCCTTGCAAGGCTCGTCAGGATGACGTGCACGATCTGGCAATGAAGCCAGTTCTGACGTTTGAGGCGGGGTACTGCGGCAACTGCCGGCAGCCCGGCTGTGGGCCGGGCAAGGCAGAAGCTTGCGACGAACGTCTGTGTATTAGTACAGACGAACGGCGCGGCGCTGTTCGCGCTGGACTTTCTTGGCGTGACGTTTGACAGCGGCTGCTGCCTTGCGCTTACGCTCCGAAGTCGGCTTCTCGTAAAATTCGCGGCTACGAACTTCAGCCAGTACACCGGCTTTTTCGCAGGAGCGCTTGAAACGACGCAGAGCTACGTCGAAGGGTTCGTTCTCTTTAACTTTGACGGCTGGCATCCAGAGCTACCTTCATTCATTACCGGGGTCGACATCTCATGGCAAAAGCGCGCATAAGTACGTCGGTTTTTAAGGGTTGCGGATGTTAACCCTTACCCAGCAGGAATGCAAAGCCTCTGATCGAAAACCGCTGGTCGGTGCTCTGTTCGACGACTATCATGCGCGCCTTCGAATACAGCTCCACAAGGCCTGGCCATGCTAGTACTGGGATTGGAAACGTCCTGCGACGAAACCGGTGTCGCATTATACGACAGTGAACGCGGCTTGCTGGCCGATGCGCTGTTCAGCCAGATCGACCTGCATCGCGCCTATGGCGGGGTGGTGCCCGAGCTTGCCTCGCGCGACCACGTCAAGCGCATGCTGCCGCTGATCCGTCAGGTCTTGGCCGAGGCCGACTGCGCGGTGACCGAGATCGACGCCATCGCCTATACCGCCGGCCCCGGCCTGGTCGGCGCGCTGCTGGTCGGCGCCTCTTGCGCCCAGGCGCTGGCATTCGCCTGGGACATACCGGCGTTGGGCGTTCACCACATGGAAGGCCATCTGCTGGCACCCATGCTGGAAGAGCAGCCGCCGCAGTTTCCGTTCGTTGCCCTGCTGGTGTCCGGCGGCCATACGCAATTGGTCCAGGTCGACGGCATTGGCCAGTACGCCTTGCTCGGCGAGACCCTGGACGATGCGGCCGGGGAAGCCTTCGACAAGACTGCCAAGCTGATCGGCCTGAACTACCCGGGCGGCCCGGAGATTGCCCGCCTGGCCAGACAGGGCGTAGCCGGGCGCTTCACCTTCCCGCGGCCGATGTGCGACCGCCCTGGCCTGGATTTCAGTTTCAGCGGTCTGAAGACCTTCGCGCTCAACACCTGGCAGCAGTGCCGCAGCGCTGGCGACGACGGTGAGCAGACTCGCTGCGATATCTCCCTGGCGTTCGAGCAGGCGGTGGTCGATACGCTGACCTACAAATGCCGCCGGGCCTTGAAGCAGACCGGCCTCAAGCGCCTCGTGATCGCCGGTGGGGTGAGTGCCAACCAGTCGTTGCGCCAGGGCCTGGAAAAGATGCTGGGCGAGCTGGGTGGCAACGTCTATTACGCCCGCCCGCAGTTCTGCACCGATAACGGTGCCATGATCGCCTATGCTGGATGTCAGCGTCTGTTGGTCGGGCAGCAGGAAACCCTGGCCATCAGTGTCCAGGCACGTTGGCCGATGGAGCAATTGCCAGCGCTCTGAACGCGCCGGCCAGCCTGCTCAGAAGTGCCGCTCGCGGCCAGCGAACAGATCGCGCAGGTTGCCGCGGTGACGCCAGATGATCAGGATGGTCAGCACGCTCAGGGGCAGCAGTGTCTCTGGGCGTTGCCAGGCCAGCAGCGGCAAAGTCAGTGGCGTGGCGATCAGGGCTGCGAGTGAACTGGTGCGCGTGAGCCGAAAGGTCAGCGCCCAGGCAGCCATGGCCAGCAGCGCGGCAGGCGGGTACAGGCCCAGCAGCAGGCCGGCGGAGGTGGCCACGCCCTTGCCGCCCTTGAAGCGGAAATACAGCGGAAACAGGTGGCCGATCACCGCGCAGAGCCCGATCCAGGCTTGCTGTGCGAGCGTCATCCCGGCTTGCGCGGCAATCAGTACCGGCAGCAAACCCTTGCACAAGTCGCCCAGCAGAGTGAGGATGGCGAGCTTTTTACCGGCCAGGCGTAGCATGTTGGTCGCGCCGGCGTTGCCCGAACCGCTCATTCGCGGGTCGGGAGTGCCCGTCGCGCGGCTGAGCACGATAGCGAAGGACAGCGAGCCGAGCAGGTAGGCGCCAAGCGCCAGCAACCAGAACATGCTTTATTTCCGGGTAGGGAAACCCTTGATTCTAACGGCGCCAGGCGCCCTTGTCGTGCTGCGGAGTGAAGTGCTTGGACAGAGTGTTTATCGAAGGCCTGGAAGTCGACACGGTGATCGGCGCCTATGATTGGGAGCGTGACATTCGTCAGTGCCTGCGTCTGGACCTGGTATTCGCCTGGGACAACCGTCCGGCTGCCGCGGGCGACGACCTGACGCTCGCGCTGGACTACGCGACCGTCTCGCAGCGCATCCAGGCCTTTGCCGCCCAGGCGCGCTTCGAGCTGGTCGAGACCTTCGCCGAGCGCCTTGCCCAATTGCTGATGAGCGAATTCGGTATTCCCTGGCTGCGGCTCAAAGTCACCAAGCCCGGTGCCGTCGCGGCGGCGAAGGGTGTGGGCGTGGAGATCGAGCGCGGATGTCGCTGAATCGAATTTATCTGGGCCTGGGCAGCAACGTCGATCGCCAGCGTCATCTGTGCGCCGGCCTCGACGCGTTGGCCGCCTTCCTCGTGGACCTGCGTTGCTCGGCCGTATTCGAAAGCCAGCCGGTGGGCATCAAGAGCGGCCCGTTCTTCAACCTGGTGGTCACCGCGCTGACCGATCTGCCGTTGGCGGAGCTGGACCGCCGGCTGAAATTCATCGAGGCCGACAATGGCCGCTACGCCCCGGACCGCAAGGGGCTGCCGCTGGATATCGATGTATTGTTGTACGCCGACCTGGTCGGCAACTTCGATGGGCTGATATTGCCGCGTGCCGAAATTCTGAAAAACGCGTTCGTCCTGTGGCCATTGGCGCTGATTGCACCAGAGTTGGTGCATCCGGGTACAGGTGTGAGTCTTGGCCGGTTGTGGCGCGAGGCGAGTATCGACCAGGTATTGGCGCCTGTCCCCTTCGAATGGCGCGGACAGCAGTTGACCCCTGCCACGCTTTAGATCGCTTGCGCCTTCTTCGCGGGCAGAGACCCGCTCCCACAGGTGATCACACTTACCTGTAAGAGTGGGCCTCCCAGGTGATCCCACGTCCCCATGAGAACCCCAGGTGATCCCACTTTCCCATGGGAACCCCAGGTGATCCCACGTCCCCATGAGAACCCCAGGTGATCCCACGTCCCCATGGGAGCCCCAGGTGATCCCACGTCCCCATGGGAGCCCCAGGTGATCCCACGTCCCCATGGGAGCCCCAGGTGATCCCACGTCCCCATGAGAACCCCAGGTGATCCCACTTCCCCATGGGAGCCCCAGGTGATCCCACTTCCCCATGGGAGCCCCAGGTGATCCCACTTCCCCATGGGAACCACAGGTGATCCCACTTTCCCATGGGAACCCCAAGTGATCCCACGTCCCTGTGGGAGCGGGTCTCTGCCCGCGAAGAGGCCCGCAAAGCCACCCTCAACCATCCCCATTCAAACGCCCGCCTTATACTCCTTCAACACCTCCAACCGTGCCCGTTTCAACGCCTCACCCAGCGCCTGCCCCTTGAACCCTTGAGCAACTAGCGGCTGAACCGCCACACCCCGCGCCGCCGCAGCCGCACCGCGCAGATAATCCGCCTGAGGGTACTCTCGCCCCTCGAATCCCAACCGTCCACGCGCGTCCATTTCGCACGCCATGATGAACTCCTCGAAGCGCTGGGGACGCCGGTACACGTCGAAGTTCTGCAACAGTTCCAGCAAGGTCGACGGTTTGAGCTCCAGAGCCCGATGCCCATGGGTATGGTATTCACCGACCAGCACCGCCAGCTCCTGGCAATCCTTGGGCACCTTGAAGCGCTCGTTGACCGCCTTGATCAACTTCACGCCGCGCTGCTCGTGAGCGATATGCCGCGGCCACTCGCTGGGTCGCGTGGTGCCCTTGCCCAGATCATGCAACAGACACGCCCAGCGCACGGTCAGTGGTTGCTCATGCCGCGCGGCCTGTTCCAGCACGCTCAAGGTATGCACCCCGGTGTCGATCTCCGGATGATGAGCAGGCGGTTGCGGTACGCCGAACAACGCGTCCACTTCGGGGAGCAATTGTTCCAGCGCTCCGCAGTCGCGCAGCACCTGAATGAACACGTGTGGGTGCGCTTCCAACAGCGCCCGGGAAATTTCCTTCCAGCTGCGTTCGGCTGTCAGGGCCAGCAACTCGCCCGATTCGCTCAGCTGACGCATCAGTTGCAAGGTCGGTTCGGCCACTCGAAAACCCAGTCCGGCATAGCGGGCAGCGAAACGCGCGACTCGCAGTACGCGCAGGGGATCTTCGATGAAGGCGGGGGAGACGTGCTTGAGCAGGCGGTCATGCAGGTCTTGCTGGCCACCGTAGGGGTCGATGATCCGACCTTCGTCGTCCTCGGCCATGGCATTAATGGTCAGGTCGCGCCGCGACAGGTCCTCTTCAAGGGTGACGTCCGGGCTGGCATGGAACACGAAACCACCGTAGCCGCGGCCGCTTTTGCGCTCGGTACGCGCCAGGGCATATTCTTCGCCGGTCTGCGGATGCAGAAACACCGGGAAATCGCTGCCGACTGGCCGGTACCCGTCAGCGAGCATTCGCTCGGCGCTGGCACCCACGACCACGCGATCGATGTCGGTGACGGGTATACCCAGAAGGCGATCGCGCACCGCGCCGCCCACTTCATAGATCTTCATTGCAACACCTCCGATGGCCGCGAAGGATAACACCTAGCCACCGAAGGTTTGCCCAGTGCACCGGCCTCAGAGGTGCACGACGTTGAGGTCCGCCCGCCCATGGCTGCCGTCCGTGTGCTCGTTGCGCGGCGGCACGTGGTGCGTCTTGACCAGTTGATCGCCCTGCAGCGTCTCCAAATGGATGTCGAAGCCCCACAAACGGTGCAGGTGCTTGAGCACTTCCTCGGTGGATTCACCCAGCGGCTTGCGGTCGTGTTGCTGATGGCGCAGGGTCAATGAGCGGTCACCGCGTCGATCGATGCTCCAGATCTGCACGTTGGGCTCGCGGTTGCCCAGGTTGTATTGCGCCGCCAGGGTCTCGCGGATCGTGCGATAGCCGTTCTCGTCGTGGATCGCGGGCACCAGCAGTTCGTCACGTTGGTCGTCGTCCATGATGCTGAACAGCTTCAGGTCGCGGATGACCTTGGGCGACAGGTACTGCAGGATGAAACTCTCATCCTTGAAGCTGCTCATGGCGAACTTGATCGTCGACAACCAGTCACTGCCGGCAATCTCGGGAAACCAGCGGCGGTCCTCGTCGTCCGGGTGTTCGCACATGCGCCGTATGTCCCGGTACATGGCAAAACCCAGCGCATAGGGGTTGATACCGTTGTAGTAAGGGCTGTCGAAACCCGGCTGGAACACTACGCTGGTGTGCGACTGCAAAAATTCCATCATGAAGCCGTCGGTGACCAGGCCCTCGTCGTAGAGGTCATTCATCAGGGTGTAATGCCAGAACGTCGCCCAGCCTTCGTTCATCACCTGGGTCTGGCGCTGGGGGTAGAAGTACTGCGCGATCTTGCGCACGATCCTGACGATCTCGCGTTGCCACGGCTCGAGCAGCGGCGCGTGTTTCTCGATGAAGTACAGGATGTTCTCCTGCGGTTCGGCCGGGAACCGGGCGTTGTCCTCCTCGCGGTTCTTGTCGGCGCCTTTGGGGATGGTGCGCCATAGATCGTTGATCTGGCGCTGCAGGTGTTCTTCGCGGTCGGCCTGGCGGCGACGTTCCTCCTCGGCGGAAATCGGATACGGACGCTTGTAGCGGTCGACGCCGTAGTTCATCAGGGCGTGGCAGGAATCGAGCAGGTCTTCCACGGCATCGATCCCATGGCGTTCCTCGCACTTCATGATGTAGGACTTGGCGAACACCAGGTAATCGATGATCGAGCTGGCGTCGGTCCAGGTGCGGAATAGGTAGTTACCCTTGAAGAAACTGTTGTGCCCATAGCAGGCGTGAGCCACTACCAGCGCTTGCATGCAGATGGTGTTCTCTTCCATCAGGTAGGCGATGCACGGATCGGAGTTGATGACGATCTCGTAGGCCAACCCCATCTGACCGCGCGTGTAGGACTTCTCGGTACTGAGAAAGTGTTTGCCGTAGGACCAGTGGTGATAGCCCAGCGGCATGCCGACCGAAGCATACGCATCCATCATCTGCTCGGCCGTGATCACCTCGATCTGGTTGGGGTAGGTGTCCAGCGCATAGCGCTCGGCGATGCGGCTGATTTCCCGGTCATAGGTCTGGATGAGCTCGAACGTCCATTCCGAGCCCGTGGAGATGGGTTGACGCTTCTGCTCTCTGGCGGTCATGTCGCTAACCTGCGCTGGAAGAGTTCACGGAAGACCGGATAGATATCCCCGGCCGACACCAGCTGTTGCTGGGCGAACGTATCGGCGAACGACTCGCTGATGCGCTCGTATTCGTACCACAGCGCCTGATGTTCGCGCGGCGTGATCTCCACATAGGT
This sequence comes from Pseudomonas coleopterorum, assembly GCF_900105555.1. Lineage (NCBI taxonomy): Bacteria > Pseudomonadati > Pseudomonadota > Gammaproteobacteria > Pseudomonadales > Pseudomonadaceae > Pseudomonas > Pseudomonas coleopterorum. Next base: position 4,125,938 of record NZ_FNTZ01000001.1, on the reverse strand, counting down.
GTAGTACTGCACGAACGGCATGATCTGCTTGGTGAGGATTTCCCGACAGATGGGCGAGTCGTCGTTCCAGTTGTCGCCGTCCGAGGCCTGGGCGGCATAGATGTTCCATTCGTTGGTCGGGTAGCGCGCCGCCATGATTTCCTGCATCAGTTTCAACGCGCTGGAAACGATGGTGCCGCCCGTCTCGCGAGAGTAGAAGAATTCTTCTTCGTCAACTTCGCGGGCGCTGGTGTGATGACGGATGAACACCACCTCGATCTTGTCGTAGTTACGCTTGAGGAACAGGTACAGCAGGATGAAGAACCGCTTGGCGATGTCCTTGGTTGCCTGAGTCATGGAGCCGGACACGTCCATCAGGCAGAACATCACCGCCTTGGAGCTTGGGTTGGGGTGTTTGACCAGCAGGTTGTACTTCACGTCGAAGGTGTCGAGGAAGGGCACTCGATGGATGCGGGCGCTGAGCTTCTCGATTTCCCCCATCAGGGCCTGGATGTCACCAAAGTTGTCTGGCTCTTCGATCTTCAGGCGTTCGAGTTCGAGCTTGGCCGCCTTGAGCTTGGCGCGGCTGCTGCCCGAGAGCGCGATGCGCCGCGCGTGGGCGGAGCGCAGGGTGCGGATGATGTTGATGCGTGAGGGGTTGCCCTCGTTGCTGATCCCGGCGCGCACCGTCTTGTAGGTGTCGGTACCGCTGAGGTTGCGCTTGACCAGGTTGGGCAGTTCGAGGTCTTCGAACATGAATTCGAGGAATTCTTCCTGGGTGATCTGGAACACGAACTCGTCCATGCCCTCGCCGGAGTTGCCCGCCTTTCCAGGCCCTTTGCCGCCACCGCCACCGCCTTGGGGGCGAGCGATGTGTTCACCGGCCGTGAACTCCTTGTTGCCGGGGTGCACCACGGTCTGCTTGCCACCACGGCCGTGATGCAGCACCGGTTCGTCGATGTCTCGACCGGGAATGCTGATCTGCTCGCCGTGTTCCATGTCGGTGATGGAGCGGCGGCCGACCGCTTCTTCCACAGCCTTCTTGATGTGGTCACGGTAACGCCGCAGAAATCGCTGGCGGTTCACCGTGCTCTTGTTCTTGCCATTGAGGCGTCGGTCGATCACATAGCTCATTAGGCCTCCGGGCAGCCTGGCTGCAAGCCACAAGTCGAGAGCGGCGAGGCGCCCGGACGGTCCTGTCCGTCCGGGCCCTTCGCTGCCTGAAGCTTACCGCGCGATCACTGCGACTTCCTGACCCGCAGATACCACTCGGACAGCAGGCGCACCTGCTTGTCGGTATAGCCGCGCTCGACCATGCGAGTGACGAAGTCGTTGTGCTTCTGCTGGTCCTCCTTGCTGGCCTTGGCGTTGAAGCTGATGACCGGAAGCAGGTCCTCGGTGTTGGAGAACATTTTCTTCTCGATCACCACGCGCAGCTTCTCGTAGCTGAGCCAGGTCGGGTTCTTGCCATTGTTATTGGCGCGGGCGCGCAACACGAAGTTGACGATCTCGTTGCGGAAATCCTTAGGGTTGCTGATGCCGGCCGGCTTCTCGATCTTCTCCAGTTCTTCGTTGAGAGCCACACGGTTGAGGATTTCTCCGGTTTCCGGATCGCGGTATTCCTGATCCTGAATCCAGAAATCGGCGTACAGCACATAACGGTCGAAGATGTTCTGGCCGTACTCGCTGTAGGACTCCAGGTACGCGGTCTGGATCTCCTTGCCAATGAACTCGATATAGCGTGGGGCCAGGTATTCCTTGAGGAAACGCAGGTAGCGCTCACGCACCTCGGCGGGGAACTGCTCCTGCTCGATCTGCTGCTCCAGCACATAGAGCAGGTGCACCGGGTTGGCGGCGATTTCGTGTGGATCGAAGTTGAACACCTTGGACAGGATCTTGAACGCGAAGCGCGTCGACAGACCATTCATCCCTTCGTCCACACCTGCTGTGTCGCGGTACTCCTGGATCGACTTGGCCTTGGGATCGGTGTCCTTGAGGTTTTCGCCGTCGTATACGCGCATCTTGGAGTAGATGTTGGAGTTGTCCGGCTCCTTGAGCCGCGACAGGGTGGTGAACTGGGCGAGCATCTTCAGGGTATCGGGCGCGCAATGAGCCTTGGACAGCGAACTGTTGAACAGCAGCTTGTCGTAGATCTTGATCTCGTCGCTCACCCGCAGGCAGTACGGCACCTTGACGATGTAGATCCGGTCGATGAACGCCTCGTTGTTCTTGTTGTTGCGGAAGCTGTGCCATTCCGATTCGTTGGAGTGCGCCAGCAGGATGCCGGAGTAGGGGATCGCGCCCAGGCCCTCGGTGCTGTTGTAGTTGCCTTCCTGAGTGGCGGTCAGCAACGGATGGAGCACCTTGATCGGTGCCTTGAACATCTCGACGAACTCCATCAGCCCCTGGTTGGCCCGGCACAGGGCACCGGAGTAGCTGTAGGCGTCGGCGTCGTTCTGCGGGTATTCCTCGAGCTTGCGGATATCCACCTTGCCCACCAGCGCGGAAATGTCCTGGTTGTTCTCGTCCCCCGGCTCGGTCTTGGCCACGGCGATCTGGTTGAGGATGGAAGGGTAGAGCTTGACCACGCGGAACTGGCTGATGTCGCCGCCGAATTCAGCCAGGCGCTTGGTCGCCCAAGGCGACATGATGGTGCTCAGGTAGCGCTGCGGAATGCCGAAGTCTTCCTCCAGGATCGCGCCGTCCTCGGTGGCATTGAACAGCCCCAGGGGCGACTCGAACACCGGTGAGCCCTTGATGGCGTAGAACGGCACCTTCTCGATCAACTGTTTGAGCTTCTCGGCCAGCGATGACTTGCCGCCACCGACCGGTCCGAGCAGGTACAGGATCTGTTTCTTTTCTTCCAGACCCTGCGCGGCATGGCGGAAGTACGACACGATCTGGTCGATGCATTCCTCCATGCCATGGAAGTCTTCGAAGGCGGGGTAGCGCCGGATCACCTTGTTGGAAAAGATGCGCGACAGCCTGGAATTGGTCGATGTATCGAGCAATTCGGGCTCCCCGATCGCCATCAGTATCCGCTCGGCGGCGGAGGCGTAGGTGCTACGGTCCTTTTTGCACAGCTCGAGGTACTCCTGTAATGAGAGCTCTTCCTGGCGTGTGGATTCGAAGCGTTGTTGGAAGTGGCTAAAAATACTCATGACGTCACCTCGCTCGATACGTGGAGCCGACGTCGGATCACTCAGTTGATGCTGGCGGTCACCTGAACCCCTTGGTGGCCGTATACCCCCCAGAACACCCATGTAGTCTTTACCGATTGACCCGCGCGCCGGTGTACCGGCTCTCCCCTGTTATGGATGGCCTGAGCTAAAGGATAGTTGGTAATCGGGGACTTCAAGGGCGGATGCGCAATTAAGTGTCGGCAAGGCTTTGCGCTGATGCCGGGAAGGCCCGTGGGGCGCGGCGTCGGCGCACGAAAAAAAATTCGTCGCGCCTTGCCCGCCGCCGAGGATTCAGGCCTGGCTGGTTTCGCCCGGAAAGGTAGTGCGCCACAGCTCGAAGCCACCATCCAGACTGTAGACGTCGGAGAATCCTTGGCTGACCAGATAGGCGGCGGCGCTCTGGCTGGAGTTGCCGTGGTAGCAGACCACGACCAGCGGTTTGTCCAGGTCGGCCGCCTTGATGAAATCGTGCAGCGAGTGGTTGTCCAGGTGCGTGGAGTCGGTGATGTGGCTGGCCGCGAAGGTCTGGGGATCGCGGATGTCGACCACCACGGCGCCCTGTTCGCGCAGGCTGTGGGCTTGTTGCGGAGGGATGCGTTGGAATTCGGTCATGGGCAGGCTCCTGGGCTGGGCATCCATTCTAGCGTTTGTCGCCAGGGGGAGGGAAATCCACCGCAGGCGTCGATTCGGGCGCCATTGCCTCGCCCTGGTCGGTGCATTGGCATGACAGGCGCACGCCACTGTCAACGTCGAGCAGGGTCATCGCGCCGCCCCATACGCAACCGGTGTCGAGCGCGAACACGCCCGGCGCGTCGCAACGACCTTCCAGGGCCGCCCAATGGCCGAAGATGATCTTGAGGTCGCGGGTCTTGCGCTCCTTGTGCGCGAACCAGGGCGCGTAACCGGGCAGCGCGGTGTCGGCGCCTTCCTTGCCCTTGAGGTCGAGCTTGCCGTCGGCGGTGCAGAAGCGCATGCGGGTGAAGTAATTGGTGATCACACGCAGACGAGCGGCGCCTTGCAATGACTTGTCCCATTTGTTCGGTTCGTTACCGTACATGCCATCCAGATAGGGCTGGAACAGGTTGTCGTCACCCAGGGCTGCCTCGACTTCGGCAGCCAGACGCAGCGCCTTGCGCAGCGACCACTGGGGCGGAATCCCGGCATGAACCAGAACGGTATTGCTTTGCTCATCGTAGTGCAGCAGCTTCTGGCGGCGCAGCCAGTCCAGTAGTTGCGGGCCGTCTGGCGCTTCGAGAATCTCGCGCAGAGTATCGCCACGCTTGAGTCGTTCGGCGTTGTGGGCTACCGCCAGCAGGTGCAGGTCATGGTTGCCCAGCACGCAGACCACCGACTCGCGTATGGCATACAGATAGCGCAGGGTTTCCAGCGAACTCGGTCCGCGGTTGACCAGGTCACCCACCAGCCACAAGGTGTCTTTCGTCGGGTCGAAGGCGACCCGTTGCAGCAGGCACTTGAGGGGTTCCAGACAGCCTTGCAAGTCACCGACTGCGTACACCGCCATCAGTGCAGGGCTCCTGGCACCGCAAGACGAAACGGCGCAATCACAGCGTCGAATTTCTTGCCGTCCTCGGCCTGCATCTGGTAGCTGCCCTGCATGTTGCCCACGGTGGTGGCCATGACCGTACCGCTTGAGTAGGTGTGGCTCGCACCCGCAGCAATAAGCGGTTGCTGGCCGATCACGCCAGGCCCACGGACTTCTTCGACCTTGCCGTCGCCATCAGTGATCACCCAATGACGTGATAGCAGGCGAGCCGGCAGTTGTCCGTTGTTGAGCACAGTCACGGTGTAGGCGAAGGCAAAGCGGTGCTGCTCGGGTTGAGACTGTTCGGGCAGGAAACGGGTTACGACGCTGACGTCGATCTGATAGCGAGGATCGGACATGCAAAAGGCCTTGAAAGCGAGAGCGAATGTAGCCGGCGTCGGCCGGTTCAGGTCAGTCTAGGTCAAATAGAGGGCCTGTGGACCACCGGGTGGTCCACGTTAGAGGTCAGAGGGCGTCGCTTCGTTCGGCCAGTTGGTCTGCCAGACGTACGAAAGCCGCCAGGTCCAGCTGTTCGGGACGCAGACTGCCATCGACGCCAGCGGCTTCGATTGCCTCATTGGGCAACAATGCCTTGAGGGTATTGCGCAAGGTCTTGCGGCGCTGGTTGAACGCTTCGCGGACGACACGCTCGAGCAGGCGGTGATCCTTGGCCGGGTGAGGCAGGGTGGTATGAGGCACCAGTCGCACGATGGCCGAATCGACCTTGGGCGGTGGATTGAACGCACCGGGTCCGACGTTGAACAGGTGTTCGACGCGGCAGTGGTACTGAACCATGATCGACAGACGACCCCAGTCGCCACCGCCAGGCCCTGCAGCCATGCGCTCGACCACTTCCTTCTGCAGCATGAAATGCATGTCGCGAATCAGATGGGCGTTGTGCAGCAGATGGAAGATCAGCGGTGTGGAAATGTTGTACGGCAGGTTGCCGACTACGCGCAGGGTAGCGGGCTCGGCACCCAGACTGGTGAAGTCGAACTTCAACGCGTCGCCCTGGTGCAGACGGAAGTTGTCACGGCCTGCGAACTGCTGATTGAGAATGGGCACCAGGTCCTTGTCCAGTTCCACGACGTCCAGTTGCGCACCGCTGCCCAGCAGTCCTTCGGTCAGCGCACCCTGGCCCGGTCCGATTTCCAGCAGGTGTTCACCAGGCTTGGCATGGATCGAGCGAAGGATGCGGTCGATAACGCCGGCGTCATGAAGAAAGTTCTGACCAAAGCGCTTGCGCGCCCGGTGTTGGTATTGCTCGGTCATTAAAGTGTCTCGGCCATTCGATAGGCGGTGTCGAGGGCGACGCGCAGGCTGCCGGTATCGACCTTGCCGGTCCCGGCCAGGTCGAGGGCGGTGCCATGGTCCACGGAGGTGCGGATGATCGGCAGCCCGAGGGTGACGTTGACCGCTGCGCCAAAGCCCTTGTACTTGAGTACGGGCAGGCCCTGGTCGTGGTACATCGCCAGCACCGCGTCGCAATGCTGCAGGTATTTGGGAGTGAAGAGGGTATCGGCGGGCAGCGGCCCGCGCAGATCCATGCCCTCGGTGCGTAGACGCTCCAGGGTGGGCTCGATGATGTCTATTTCTTCGCGACCCAGGTGGCCGCCCTCGCCGGCGTGCGGGTTGAGGCCGCAGACCAGGATGCGCGGGCGAGCCAGGCCGAATTTGCCCTGCAGGTCGGCATGCAGAATGCGCGTGACCCGCTCCAGGCGTTCGGCGGTGATTGCGTCGGCTACGTCGCGCAGCGGCAGGTGAGTGGTCACCAGCGCCACGCGCAGATCGCCGGTGGCCAGCATCATCACTACCTGTTCGGTCGCGGTGAGGTCGGCGAGAAATTCGGTATGTCCGGAAAACGCGATGCCACCGTCGTTGATGACACCCTTGTGCACCGGCGCGGTGATCATGCCTGCGAACCGGCCGTCGAGACAGCCTTGGGCCGCACGGGTCAGGGTCTGCAGCACGAACGCGGCATTGGCCGCATCCAGCTCACCTGTGCGCACAGGCGCGCCCAGCGGCGTATCCCATACGTACAGGCTGCCAGCGGGCGCAGGATGGTCGGGGAGGGCGTCGGCATCGACTTCCAGCAGACTGACGGCCAGCCCCAGTTGCGCGGCCCGCTCGGCGAGCAGGTCACGACTGGTGATGGCTATCAGGGGATGAGGCTGGGGCTGCGCGGCGAGCAGCAGGCACAGGTCAGGACCTATGCCCGCCGGCTCGCCGGGCGTCAACGCGAAACGCTTGGGTGTCACTGTGCGGCCTGGTCGGCGCCAGGCAGCTTGATTTCAACGTAGGCTTCGTCGCGGATCTGGCGCATCCAGGTCTGCAGCTCTTCGTCGTATTTGCGGTTACGCAACACGTTCATTGCCTGCTGATCGCGGGCCTGCTCGGTGTTATCGGTCGCGCGGCGGCCGAGTACCTGCAGAACGTGCCAGCCGAACTGCGTCTGGAATGGACGCGAGACGGAGTCCACTGGGGTCGACGCCATGGTTTCGCGGAACTCGGGGACCAGCGACTGCGGGTTGACCCAGTTCAGGTCGCCACCGTTGAGTGCCGAGCCCGGATCTTCCGAGAAATTCTTCGCCAGGGTGGCGAAGTCTTCGCCGTTCTCGATGCGCTCGTACAGTTTGCGCGCCAGCTCTTCGGTCTGCGCCGGACTGCGAATCTCGCTCGGCTTCAGCAGAATGTGGCGTACGTGCACTTCGTCGACGGTCTGGACGCCGCCGCCGCGCTTGTCCAGCACCTTGAGGATGATGAAGCCCACAGGCGTGCGCACTGGCTGCGTCACATCACCAACCGGCATGGTGCTCAGCATGCGATCGAAAGGCGGTGGCAATTGCGCCGGCTTGCGCCAGCCCATGTCGCCGCCCTCGAGGGCGTTTTCGCTCGACGAGCTGGCAATGGCCAGCTTGTTGAAGTCGGCACCCTGCTTGAGTTGGCGATAGATGTCTTCGGCCTTGGCGGCCGCTGCCTGGATAGCCGCCGAACTGGCGCTTTCCGGAACCTGGATCTGGATGTTGGCCAGGTGCAGTTCCTCGGACAGCTGCATCTTGCCCAGGTCCGAGGCGAGGAAGTTCTTCACTTCCTGCTCCGACACCTGGATGCGCTCGGCCACGCGACGTTGACGCACGCGGCTGATGATCATCTCGCGCTTCACCTGCTCGCGCGCATCGTCATACGACAAGCCGTCATGCGCCAGTGCGGCGCGAAATTGCTCGGTCGACATGTTGTTGCGCTGGGCGATGGTGGCGATGGCACCGTTGAGTTCTTCGTCGGTGATGCGAATACCGGAGCGCTCGCCGATCTGCAGTTGCAGGTTCTCGACGATCAGGCGTTCCAGCACCTGCTGTTGCAGGACGCTGGCTGGAGGCACGCCACCACTACCGCCACGCTTGGCGATGGTTTGCTGCACTTCCTTGACGCGCTGGTCCAGCTGGCTTTGCATGATCACGTCGTTGTCGACGATGGCCACGACACGGTCCAGCTGTTGCACCGCGGCGTGCGCCGTGGTGCCCAGCAGCATGGCGCCCAGCACGACTGGGCGCAGCAGATCACATAGCTTGGTCTTCACGTTCACGATAACCTTGAATGCCTTTGTCGAGGAAACTGTCGACTTTTTTGCCTACCACGCCACCGAGGCCCTTCAGCACGATTTGCAGGAATACGCCATGGTCGCCTTTTTCGTTCTGCGGGGCGGCCTGGCTGTACTCGTCGTAGTCAACCCAGTAACGATTGATCAAACGCATCTTCCAGCAGCAGTTGTCGTATTCGAAACCGCCGAAAGCTTCCAGCGTGCGATTGCGGTTGTAGTCGAACTGCCAGCGGCTGATGACGGTCCACTGCGGCACGATCGGCCACATGACCGAGAAGTCGTGCTGCTGGATCTTGTAGTAGTCCTTCACGTAGTTCGCATCGCCCGGCTGGCCGTAGTCGCCACCGAAGGTCCAGCGACCGGTCGCCGAATCGTAGTGCACGGTGTCGTCGCGGTAGCGATAGCCCAGGTTGACCACCTTGTTGGGGTTGTCTTCAGGCTGGTAGTGGAACATCGCGCTGCCCGAACGAGTGCTGCGGCTGTCCGGATCCCAGTTGAAATCCGAGCTGAAGCGCCAGTCGCGGTTGAAGCGGTATTCGTATTCCAGGGCGTACGGCGAAACATTGGCCTGTGCATCGTCGCGGGTCTTGAAGTCAACGCCCGGGAGCTGCACTTCGCGATCCTTGAAGTACACGGCCTGGCCAACGCTCACGCGCTGACGTTCGAAACCGTTCTCTTCGATCCAGCGGCTGGTCACACCCAGCGACAGCTTGTTCTCGTCGCCCACGCGGTCAGAGCCGGTGAAGCGGTTTTCACGGAACAGCGAGCCGTAGCTGAAGGTGGTTTCCGAGGTGTCGAACACGGGGATGTCGGTCTGGTCTTCCTCGGGTACATAGAGGTAGAACAGGCGTGGTTCCAGCGTCTGGCGGAAGTTGGTGCCGAACATCTGCGTGTTGCGGTCGAAATACAGACCGCTGTCGATGCTGGCGATTGGTACGCCGCGGTTCTGCGAACTGCTGAAGCGCTCGTCGGCCAGCAGGCTGTTCTTGCCTTGACTGTCCAGGTCCAGATCGTACTGGGTGTACATGTATTTGAGCGACGGACGTACGAAGCCCCAATTCCAATTCAACGGCAACGACACGCCAGGTTCCAGATTCAGGCGGTTGCCGTTGGCACGGGCCAAACCTGTCACGTTGTTGTCGATGCGACGTTCGCCGAAGCCGTCCTCATTGATGAACGTGCCGGTGCGTAGATCACGCTCGAAACGGACGATCTCGCTGTTGTAGGTAAAGTCCAAACCGCCCGGATGGTACGGTAGCGCACCGTTGAAGGTGATCTGCGGCATGCGGTTGTACGGGGTGATGTCGGCCACGGTTGCCAGCTTGTACGCCTGGGCGTTCAAGCGTGCAGTGTAGGTATCGCCACGATAGGTCAGGGCGCCCTGCTGGTTGATCCAGTCGGTGCGCTCGACACCGATCTGGTCGGATTGCAGGTCCTGGAAGTAGTAAGGGTCGCTGATGTCGGTGTAGTTGACTTCAGTGGTCAGGCGCGAGTCCAGGCCACCCTTGTGCTGCCAGTTGACCATCCAGCGGGTCTTGTCATAGTCGGACTGCAGGCGGCGATCGTCGTTCTCGTCGTTGAGGTACGCACCGCCGAACTGACCTTCGCTGGTCTTGGTCAGGTAACGGAACTCGCCTTCCATCATCACGCCGCGCTTGGCCATGTAGCGCGGATACAACGTGGCGTCGTAGTTGGGCGCCAGGTTGAAGTAGTACGGCGTGACGAGGGTGAAGCCGCTGTCGCTGTCGGTGGCGAAGGACGGCGGGAGGAAGCCGGACTGGCGACGATCGTCGATCGGGAAGTAGATATACGGCGTGTACAGCACCGGAATATCCTTCACGCGAAGGGTGACGTTGGTCGCGGTGCCGAAACCGGTGGCCGGGTTCAGCGTGATGTTGTTGCCCTTGAGCTGCCAGGCGTTGCTGTCCGGCTCACAGGTGGTATAGGTACCGTCCTTGAGGCGGATGATCGCGTTTTCGGCACGCTTGGCGTACAGCGCACTGCCGCGGATGCGCGACTTGTGCAGCACGTATTCGGCGTTGTCGACCTGGGCTTCGCCGGTGTCGAGCTGGACCTGGGCGTGGTCGCCCACGACCAGCGCGCCGTTGTCGCGCAGCTTGACGTTGCCGTTGAGCTCGCCACGGTTCTCGGCCTGATGCAGGCTGGCCTCGTCGGCCTCGATCTGCATGCTGCCCTGGCGCATCACCACGTCACCGGCCAGCGAAGCGATCTGCTCTTCGGTCTGGTAGCGCGAAGCCTTGGCGCCGATGAAGGTCGGCGACTCGCTCTTGGGCGTGCTGTCGTTCATGCCAGGACGTACAGGCTCGATGTATGCACCGGAGCAGTACGGCCCGGTTTCGGCCAGTTGGGCGGCGGTCAGCTTGCTGCGCGGCACCCAGTCCAGATGGCTGTAGTCGGCGCTGCGCGAGGTCAGGCCACGGCCTTTGCTCTGGGTGACGGCCACCGGGCCGACGGTCTTCTCTTCACGCGAAGAGCCGCCGCCACTGCCTGCCACCGCCGCGCCGTCGTGGACGGGGCGTGGTGGCAACTGCGCAGCCGGAGCCTTGGGGTTGCAGTCCCAGGCGCCGGCAGCGGAGACTTGGCAGTCGAATTGCTCTGCAGCAAAGACGAACTGGGTGGCCATGGGTTGCATCACTAGCAAACCGCCAGTGACCAGCAACGGAAATTTTTTACGAAACGCGGGGGATTTCAATGCCATCTTATTAGTCCGGGCTTCCTGCGTGCCATCTTGCCCGCGCGGGGGCCGCACGCCTCTCGATGGTCTGAAAAAGATGCTGGATAATAAAGCATGACCCGCTTGACGGCTAGCGCCGTCGGAGACCCTTGCAATGCCTGATCAAGATGTACGCCTGCAACACCTCAAAACATGGCTCGACGAGCAACTGGATAAGCTCTTCCAGGCTCGTGAATGGGGCGCCGTACCCCCGGCCACGTTGACTGCGGCCAGTAGCGATGCCAGTTTTCGTCGATACTTCCGCTGGCAGGGCCAGGGTCGCAGTTTTATCGTCATGGACGCGCCACCGCCCCAGGAAAACTGCGCACCGTTCGTGAAAATCGACGAATTGCTGGCGAGCGCCGGCCTCAATGTGCCGCAGATTCATGCCCAGGACCTGGAGCGTGGCTTCCTGCTGTTGAGCGATCTTGGCCACCAGACCTACCTGGACGTGATCGATGCGGACAACGCCGATGCGCTGTTCGCCGACGCCATCGATGCCTTGCTGGCGCTGCAGAAACTACCGGCCAGCGGCGACCTGCCCAGCTACGACGTGGCGCTGCTGCGGCGCGAGCTGGAACTGTTTCCGGAATGGTACGTTGGCAAGGCCTTGGGCAAACAGCTGGACGCCGAGCAACTGGCGGCCTGGCAACGCGTGAGCACGCGCCTGATCGACAGCGCCCTGGCGCAGCCCAAGGTACTGGTGCATCGCGACTTCATGCCGCGCAATCTCATGGTCAGCGAGCCTAATCCAGGCGTGCTGGACTTTCAGGATGCAGTCTATGGTCCGGTTACCTACGACATCACCTGCCTGTTCAAGGATGCGTTTCTCAGCTGGCCAGAGGAGCGTGTGCAGGCCTGGCTGCAGCGCTACTGGGAGCAGGCGGGCCAGCAGGGCATACCGGTGCAGCTGGACTTCGCCGAGTTCTGCCGTGCCAGCGACCTGATGGGCGTGCAGCGCCACCTTAAAGTGATCGGCATTTTCGCCCGTATCTGCCATCGTGACGGCAAACCCCGTTACCTGGCCGACGTACCGCGTTTCTTCTCTTATATAGAAACGGTACTGGCGCGGCGTCCCGAGCTGGCTGAACTGGGTCAACTGTTCAAAAGCCTTGGAGTGTCCTCATGAAAGCCATGATCCTGGCGGCAGGCAAGGGCGAGCGCATGCGTCCGCTGACCCTGACCACGCCCAAGCCGTTGCTGAGCGTCGGTGGCAAACGGTTGATCGAATACCACCTGCTCGCCTTGGCCAAGGCGGGCTTCAGCGACGTGGTGATCAATCACGCCTGGCTGGGCCAGCAGATCGAAGACTACCTGGGTGACGGCGCGCGCTACGGTGTGGCCATCGAGTATTCGCGCGAGACCGAACCGCTGGAAACCGGCGGGGGCATTCGTCAGGCGCTACCGCTGCTGGGTGATGCACCGTTTCTGGTGGTCAATGGCGACATCTGGACTGACTACGATTTCAGCCAATTGCGCGGCCCGTTGGCGGGCCAGGCTCATCTGGTACTGGTCGACAACCCGGCCCAGCATCCGCAAGGTGATTTCACCCTGCTCGAAGGCCAGGTGCGCGACCAGCCCGGGTTGACCTACAGCGGCATCGCCGTGCTCGACCCCGAGCTGTTCGACGGCCATGGCGAAACCGCTTTCAAGCTCGCGCCATTGTTGCGTCGTGCGATGGACGTGGGGCAGGTGACCGGCGAGCACTACCGGGGTCAATGGATCGACGTCGGCACGCCGCAGCGGCTTAGCGACCTGGATCGGCTCCTGGCCGAGCGGGGTTGATATGCTGTGGCCCGCAACGGTAGTCGGCGCAGCGGCAGGTTATGCCATTGCCGACATCCCAGGCGCGCTGCTGGGCCTGGTGCTTGGTCAAGCGCTGGATCGCCATCTCAGGTTAAAGACCTGGGGGGAATTGCTGGATCGGCTCAAGGGCAAGTCGGTGCTGCGCGACGAAGAGCTGTTGTTCGTCCTGCTGGGCCGGGTGGCCAAGGCCGAAGGGCAGGTGCTCGCGGCGCATATCCAGCAGGCGCGCCTGGAAATGCGCTCCTTGAACCTCAACGAGCAGGCACGTCGCCGCGCCATCGGTGCATTCAATCGGGGCAAGGCGGGGGGTGATCAGTTGCGCGGGCACCTGCTGCGCCTCAAGCATCAACCCAATTCCGCCGAAGGCATGCTGCGTGCCTGCTGGCGGATGGTCTGGGCCGATGGTCGCGCCGGAACCGCCGAGCGCGAGCTGGTGGTCACCTGGGGCAAGTGGCTGGGCTGGTCGTCGGCGCGCGTGCAGGGGCTTGGGCAGGACTACGAGCCGCGCCACAGGCCGGTGGCCAAGCGTGGCGGTGCCTACGAAGAAGCGATGCGTTTGCTGGGAGTGTCCTCGACCACCGAGCCGGATCAGATCAAGCGCGCCTACCGGCGCCTCTTGAGCCGACATCATCCCGACAAGCTGGTAGGCAGTGGCGCGACACCTGCGCAGATTCGCGAGGCGACCGACCGCACCCGTGAGCTGCACAACGCCTACAGCCTGATCCGCGAGCGCCGCGATCTGCGTTGATGGGCCGGTCCGCCGGCGAGCGAGCAGTCATCTACTGCGCGCTCAAGGCTCCCTTGACCCGGCGGAACAACTGCTCCGCCTGTGCATCCCTGTCCGGCAGCGACTTGAGCGAAACCTGGGAATACGCCGCGCCCTTGTTGCGCTTGCTGGCTTGCAGACGCTGTTGCGCAGCAGCGGCCGCCGCCTGACGATCGCTGTAGAAAATGTCCGTGGTCGGCACCTTGAGCAATGCGGCCAACTCGTCGATCTGCTGGGGTGCATTGTCCGGCGTGCGCGTGTCCACCAACACCAGTCGCTGGACGTGTGCAGGTTGCCGTTCGGCCATGTAGCGGGTCGCCCAGTAGGCACCGCTGCCATGGCCTACCAATACGATGCTGCGCGAGTTGTGTTGCTGTGCAAAAGCGATGCCTGCTTCGATGCGCGCAAAGATGCGCTCGGCGTCCACCTTCATCGGGTCTTGCAACTGCACCTCGGGGCTGGCCGCTCCGGCATCCTGCGCTGTAGCCTTTTCCACCCCGGCGCCGGCGTCCGGCGGCGTCGCCTGGGTTTCGGTCGTCACCGGCAGGGGCGGCTTCTCCATTGGCCTGGCTGAAGGCATCTGGCTGACCAGGTCCGGCAAGCTGAGGCTCAAGGTGTTGAACGCAGCGTCCGGCAACTTGCGCCGCAACGGCCCCACGCCCTGTGGCCAGTCTGCGGTTTCCCCGGCACCTGGCACGATAATGGCCGTACCCTGTGCATCGGCAGTATTCGCCGGACGCCACAGCGACAGGAACTCGTCGCTGCCGGCCTGCAACTGTTGCTGCTCGCTGGCAGGCAGTTGACGTTCCAGTGCCTGGGCATCCTCGACGCTGCGCTCAGGCAAAGGTTGACGAACATCCGCCGCATCCTTCGCTGGTGCGGCGTCCTCGGCCAGCGCAAAGCCGTGCAGCGGAACGAGCAATGCCAGGCAGACCGCTCTGATGTGAACAGCTTTCATCGGTACTTTCCGTCCAGATCAATGATTCTTGTGTTCGACACCGGTTGAAATTCCAAGCCTATAGCTTAGTGCCATCCACGCAAAGGTCGTTCACAGCGAATGTTCCCCCTTTGCTCCGCCCCCGGTTCTGCAATGCGTTCCAGCGTGATTCGCCCGCCCATCGTACCTGAGCTACAATGCGCGCCACCGTGATTCCAGCCTGAATAGGTGCGCCATGCAGCCCTTCGCAATTGCCCCGTCCATCCTCTCTGCGGATTTCGCCCGCCTGGGCGAGGAAGTCGATAACGTACTCGCCGCGGGCGCCGATATCGTCCACTTTGACGTAATGGACAACCACTACGTCCCCAACCTCACCATCGGCCCGATGGTCTGCGCGGCGCTGCGCAAGTACGGCATCAGTGCGCCCATCGACGTCCATCTGATGGTCAGCCCGGTCGACCGCATCATCGGCGACTTCATCGAGGCGGGTGCCAGCTACATCACCTTCCACCCCGAAGCGACCCAGCACATCGACCGCTCGCTGCAATTGATCCGCGAAGGCGGCTGCAAGGCCGGTCTGGTCTTCAATCCGGCGACCCCGCTGAACCTGCTCGAATACGTCATGGACAAGGTCGACATGATCCTGTTGATGAGCGTCAACCCCGGTTTTGGCGGTCAGAAGTTCATTCCCGGCACCCTGAACAAGCTGCGTGAAGCACGCGCTCTGATCGACGCCAGCGGGCGCGACATCCGCCTGGAAATCGACGGCGGCGTCAACGTGGGCAACATTCGCGAGATCGCCGCAGCCGGTGCCGACACCTTCGTCGCCGGCTCGGCCATCTTCAACGCGCCCGACTACCGCCATGTGATCGAGCAAATGCGCACGGAACTGACGCTGGCCCGCTCATGAGCGCCTTGGAGCGGCTGTTTCCCGGCAGCCTTCCGCGTTTGGTGATGTTCGACCTGGACGGCACCCTGGTGGACTCGGTGCCTGACCTGGCCGCAGCCGTCGATACCATGCTGGCCCAGCTGGGCCGTGAGCCGGCCGGAATCGAAGCCGTGCGCGAATGGATCGGCAACGGCGCCCGCGTGCTGGTTCGCCGTGCGCTGGCGGGCGGTATCGATCACCAGCATGTCGGCGAGGCGGAAACCGAACACGCCCTCGAGCTGTTTTCAGCAGCCTATGCTGCAAGCCATGCCCTGACCCAGGTCTACCCGGGGGTTCACGAAACCCTCAAATGGCTGCACAAGAAGCGCGTGAAGATGGCCCTGATCACCAACAAGCCGGAACGCTTCGTCGCGCCTCTGCTGGATCAGATGGGCCTGGGACGCTATTTCAAGTGGATCATCGGCGGCGATACGCTACCCCAGCAGAAGCCCGATCCGGCAGCCCTGTTGTTCGTCATGAAAATGGCCAAGGTCAAGACGCAGCACGCCTTGTTTGTCGGCGATTCGCGCAGTGACGTGCAAGCGGCCAAGGCTGCGGGCGTTGCCTGTATCGCGCTCAGCTACGGCTACAACCATGGCCGGCCGATCGCCGAGGAATCACCGGCACTGGTGATCGACGATCTGCGCGCACTGATGCCTGGTTGCTTCGATCCGGCCACTGGGATAACGTTGGCCCACGGCAACTCCCCCGCTCATAGAGATTCCATCGTGGTGGTCACTCGCAAACTCTGGATGAAAGTCATCAAGGCCCTGGCCCGCTGGCGTTGGCGCGCCTGACTTTCCCGTTCCAGCGTTTGCCCACAGACCGTTCGACCCCTCCATCACGAGGCTGAATCATGACCCGCGAAGAATTTCTGCGCCTGGCCGCCGAAGGCTACAACCGTATCCCGATGGCCCACGAAACCCTGGCCGACTTCGATACACCCCTGTCCATCTACCTGAAACTGGCCGACCAGCCCAATTCCTATCTGCTGGAATCGGTGCAGGGCGGCGAGAAATGGGGCCGCTACTCGATCATCGGCCTGCCGTGCCGCACCGTCCTGCGTGTTCACGGGTACCATGCCAGCGTGACCTGCGACGGCGTCGAGATCGAAGCCTGCGATGTCGAAGACCCGCTGGCCTTCGTCGAGACCTTCAAGGCCCGCTACAACGTGCCGACCATCGCTGGCCTGCCACGCTTCAACGGTGGCCTGGTGGGCTATTTCGGCTATGACTGCGTGCGTTACGTCGAGAAGCGTTTGGGCCAGTGCCCGAACCCGGATCCGCTGGGCGTTCCGGACATCCTGTTGATGGTCTCCGATGCCGTGGTGGTGTTCGACAACCTGGCTGGCAAGATGCACGCCATCGTCCTGGCCGATCCTGCGCAGGCCGATGCCTACGAGCAGGCCCGCGACCAGCTCGAAGCCTTGATGGACCGCCTGCGCCAGCCCATCGCGCCGCGCCGCGGGCTGGACTTCAATCGTCCGCAAGCTGCCGACCCGGTGTTTCGTTCCAGTTTCACCCAGTCCGACTACGAAGGCGCCGTCGACACCATCAAGGAATACATCCTGGCAGGCGACGTCATGCAGGTGGTCCCTTCGCAGCGCATGTCCATCGACTTCAAGGCCGCGCCGATCGATCTGTACCGCGCGTTGCGCTGCTTCAACCCAACGCCTTACATGTACTTCTTCAATTTCGGCGATTTCCACGTGGTCGGCAGCTCGCCCGAAGTGCTGGTGCGGGTCGAGGACGACCTGATCACGGTACGGCCGATTGCCGGAACCCGCCCGCGCGGCGCGACCGAAGAAGCCGATCATGCGCTGGAAGTCGACCTGCTGTCCGATGACAAGGAGATCGCCGAGCACTTGATGCTGATCGACCTGGGCCGCAACGACGTGGGGCGGGTATCGGAAGTCGGCTCGGTGAAGCTGACCGAGAAGATGGTCATCGAGCGTTACTCCAACGTGATGCACATCGTGTCCAACGTGACCGGCCACCTCAAGCAGGGCCTGACCGCCATGGACGCCCTGCGCGCCATCCTGCCGGCTGGCACCCTGTCCGGTGCCCCAAAGATCCGCGCCATGGAAATCATCGACGAGCTGGAACCGGTCAAACGCGGTGTCTACGGCGGTGCGGTCGGCTACTTCGCCTGGAACGGCAACATGGACACCGCGATCGCCATCCGTACCGCGGTCATCAAGAACGGTGAACTGCATGTGCAGGCTGGCGGCGGCATCGTGGCCGACTCGGTGCCTGCCCTGGAATGGGAAGAAACGCTGAACAAGCGTCGCGCCATGTTCAAGGCCGTGGCCCTGGCCGAGCAATCGCCAGACTGATACCGGACCCGGCAAGCCAGTGTTCACCGGTTCCAGACGACCGGTGACCCGTCAGCAGATTCGAGAGGTTAAGCACCATGTTGCTCATGATCGACAATTACGACTCCTTTACCTACAACGTCGTCCAGTACCTGGGCGAGCTTGGCGCCGACGTCAAGGTCATCCGCAACGATGAACTGACCATCGCCGAAATCGAGGCCCTGGCCCCGGAGCGCATCGTCGTTTCGCCCGGACCCTGCACGCCCAACGAAGCCGGTGTGTCCCTCGACGTCATTCGCCATTTCGCCGGCAAGCTGCCCATCCTCGGCGTCTGCCTGGGCCATCAGTCGATCGGCCAAGCCTTCGGCGGTGACGTGGTGCGTGCTCGGCAGGTCATGCACGGCAAGACCAGCCCGATCACACACACCGACCTGGGTGTATTCGAAGGCCTCAGCCACCCATTGACCGTCACCCGCTATCACTCCCTGGTCGTCAAGGCGCAGACCCTGCCCGAATGCCTGGAGCTGACGGCCTGGACCACACACGAAGACGGCACGGTGGACGAGATCATGGGCCTGCGGCACAAGACCCTGAATGTCGAGGGTGTGCAGTTCCACCCCGAATCGATTCTGACCGAGCAAGGCCACGAGCTGTTCGCCAACTTTCTCAAGCAGACCGGCGGCAGCCGCCAGGGCTAAGGAATACCCATGGATATCAAAAGCGCGCTGACCCGTATCGTCAGCCAGCTGGACCTCAGCACCGAGGAAATGCGCACGGTGATGCTCGACATCATGACCGGCCAATGCAGCGAAGCGCAGATCGGCGCCTTCATGATGGGCATGCGCATGAAAAGCGAGACCATCGACGAGATCGTCGGCGCCGTGTCGGCGATGCGTGAGCTGGCGAGCAAGGTCGAACTGCGGACCTTGGACAAGGTGGTCGACATCGTCGGCACCGGTGGCGATGGCGCCAACATCTTCAACGTGTCCACTGCCTCGGCACTGGTCGTCGCAGCGGCCGGTTGCACGGTGGCCAAGCATGGCAACCGTGCGGTCTCGGGCAAGAGCGGCAGCGCTGACCTGCTCGAAGCTGCCGGCGTCTACCTCAACCTGGACGCCACTCAGGTCGCCCGCTGCATCGACAGCGTCGGCATCGGCTTCATGTTCGCCCAGGCTCATCACAGCGCCATGAAACACGCAGCCATCCCGCGCCGTGACCTGGGCCTGCGGACCCTGTTCAACATGCTCGGGCCCTTGACCAATCCGGCAGGCGTCAAGCATCAGGTGGTCGGTGTGTTCACCCAGGCCCTGTGCCGACCGCTGGCCGAAGTGCTGGCGCGCCTGGGCAGCAAACACGTCCTGGTGGTGCATTCGCGCGACGGTCTGGACGAGTTCAGCCTGGCCGCTCCAACCTTCGTCGCCGAGCTCAAGGATGGCGAAGTCACCGAATACTGGGTCGAGCCCGAAGACCTGGGCATCAAGAGCCAGAGCTTGCACGGGTTGGTGGTCGACAGCCCGGCGGCTTCGCTCGAATTGATCCGCGATGCGCTGGGTCGACGCAAGACCGAACATGGCGAGAAAGCCGCCGAAATGATCGTCCTCAATGCCGGTGCGGCGTTGTACGCGGCCGATGTGGCAAGCAGCCTGAAAGAGGGCGTGGCCATGGCGCACGATGCCTTGCACACCGGCTTGGCCCGCGAAAAGCTCGAGGAGCTGGGTGCCTTTACCGCTGTATTCAAGCAGGAGAACGAAGCATGAGCGTGCCTACGGTGTTAGAGAACATACTGGCGCGCAAGGCGCAGGAAGTGGCCGAGCGTCGCGAGCGAGTCGGCCTGGCCGAACTCGAGCGCCTTGCCGCCGCAGCCGATGCGCCGCGTGGTTTTGCCCAGGCCTTGATCGCCCAGGCCGCTTCGAAGAAGCCAGCGGTCATTGCCGAGGTCAAGAAAGCCTCGCCCAGCAAAGGTGTCATCCGCGAGCATTTCGTACCCGCCGACATCGCCGCCAGCTACGAGAAAGGCGGCGCTACCTGCCTGTCGGTGCTGACCGACATCGACTATTTCCAAGGGGCCGACCTGTACCTGCAACAGGCGCGCGCTGCCTGCCAGCTGCCGGTGATCCGCAAGGACTTCATGATCGACCCCTATCAGGTGGTCGAAGCGCGCGCATTGGGGGCGGACTGCATCCTGTTGATCGTCTCGGCGCTGCAGGATGCGCAAATGACCGAGCTGGCCGCTGTCGCCAAGGGCGTTGGCCTCGACGTGCTGGTCGAAGTCCACGACGGCGATGAACTGGAGCGCGCGTTGAACACCCTGGACACCCCGCTGGTCGGCGTCAACAACCGCAACCTGCACACCTTCGACGTCAGCCTGGAAACCACCCTGGACTTGCTGCCGCGTATTCCCCGTGATCGCGTGGTGATCACCGAGAGCGGCATCTTCAACCGCGCCGATGTCCAGTTAATGGAAATCAACGGGGTCTACTCGTTCCTGGTCGGCGAGGCGTTCATGCGGGCCGAAGATCCAGGCCTTGAGCTGCAGCGACTGTTTTTCCCCTGAGCCAACGGTCTTCCTGACCTTCACCTCACACGAGTATCACCCCTCATGCTTGAGCATTTGCCTACGGAACAGGGGTTGCGCGCCGAGCAGGATCTGCTCGGCAGCGTCTGCAAGGGCGAGCAGGCTTGGGGCCTGCTGTTCTGGTGCCCGACCGATCGCACCTTGGTGATGCCGCGACGCATGAGCCGCCTTGATGGCTTCGAGCAGGCCAGCCTCGCATCGGCTGCCGGCGGCTGGCCTGTGCTGCTGCGCGAGACTGGCGGGGAGCCGGTGCCACAGTCGCCCTCGACCATCAACGTTGCGCTGGTATACGTGGCTCCGCAGCAGGAAGGTGACCAGCACCGTATCGAAACGGCCTACCGCCGCCTGTGCCAGCCCTTGCTCGACGCCCTCGAGCGCCTGGGTGGCAGCGCGTCACTTGGCGAAATAGAAGGCGCCTTCTGCGATGGCCGCTTCAACGTCAATCTCGACGGCCGCAAATGGGTGGGCACGGCACAGCGCTGGCGCCAGGGTCTGAGCGGCACGCGCCCGGTGGTATTGGTTCACGGAGCGATGTTGATGGAGGACGAACGCGAATCGATGGCGGCTGCCGTCAATCTGTTCAATCAGCAGTGTGGGCTGGAGCAGCGCGTCAAGGCCTCCAGCCATATAGCACTGCACGAGCGTCATCCCGCACCGGATCTGATCGACGAGCTACAGGTGGCCTATACCCAAATGCTAACAGCACTGGCCTGAGCCTGACGGGTCAGCGGGTTCCGTACACCACCATGGTCTTGCCCTTCACGTGGACCACGCTGCGCTCTTCCAGGTCCTTGAGAACCCGTCCGACCATCTCCCGTGAACAGCCCACGATGCGGCCGATTTCCTGACGCGTGATCTTGATCTGCATGCCGTCGGGGTGAGTCATCGCGTCGGGCTGCTTGCACAGATCCAGCAAGCAACGAGCTACCCGCCCAGTCACATCGAAGAACGCCAGGTCGCCCACCTTGCGCGTGGTGTCGCGCAGACGTTGCGCCATTTGCCCACCCACTGCATAGAGCATGTCCGGCTCCTGCTGAGCCAATTCGCGAAACGCGGTGTAGCTGATCTGCACCACTTCGCATTCGGTCCTGGCACGTACCCAGGCATCGTGTGCCTGTGCGCCATGGGGTGACTGAAAAAGACCCAGCTCACCGAAGAAGTCTCCGGCATTGAGGTAGGCAATCACCAACTCCCGGCCTTCCTCGGCCTCGATCATCACCGTTGCCGAGCCCTTGAGAATCAACGAAAGGGTGTCATCCCGTGCACCGGCCGCGATCAGCGTGGTCTTCGCGGCAAATCGATGGCGCTGACCTTGCGCGAGCAGCTTTTCGAGGTTCTTGATCTTGTGCGCGGCAGCAGTCATGGCTTGGTTCCGGAAAGGGCAATCGATCTTGCATGAATCACGGCAATACGCCAGTACATTGGCGTCAGCTTATCAGACACATAGTGGGGTCACACGGCATTTGACTGCAGAACGTGGGATTTGACCGTTTCGACCTCGCGAATTGTTACAGGTGCGCTGTGTTAAGCTCACCCGCTTTATGAACACGGGAGTCCGGAAAGATGAAGGCGCGTATTCAGTGGGCCGGCGAGGCCATGTTTCTGGGCGAGTCAGGTAGCGGCCATGTCGTGGTCATGGACGGACCTCCCGAGAGCGGCGGCCGCAACCTCGGCGTGCGCCCCATGGAAATGCTGCTGCTGGGTCTGGGCGGCTGCAGCAACTATGACGTGGTCAGCATCCTCAAGAAATCGCGCCAGCCCATCGAAAGCTGCGAAGCCTTTCTGGAAGCCGAACGTGCTAGCGAAGACCCGAAAGTCTTCACCAAGATCCACCTGCACTTCGTGGTCAAGGGCCGCGGCCTGAAAGAAGCTCAGGTCAAGCGTGCAGTGGAGCTGTCGGCAGAGAAGTATTGCTCGGCATCCATCATGCTGGGTCGCGCCGGCGTGGACATCACTCATGACTACGAAATCGTCGAGCTGGGCTGACTTCAAGAACATGCGAAAAGGGCGCTCATCGAGCGCCCCTGTTCTACCTGCCGCAAACAATCAAATCCGGTAGGTGCTCTTGGTCATGACCTTGGCCAACAGGCTCATGCCAAAGCGCAACGGCGCCGGAAACCTGGCCCCGCCTGCGTCGAGCGCCGATTCGGCATGGGCTTGCTCATCACTGCGCATCTGCCCCAGGATCGCCCGCGACTTGACGTCTTCGGCGGGCAGTTGCAGCAAGTGCTCATCCAGATGCTTGACCACCTGATGCTCGGTTGCTGCCACGAAACCCAGGCTCACCCGATCACTGATGACGCCTGCTACCGCGCCGATACCGAACGACATGCCGTAGAACAACGGATTGAGCACACTGGTATGGCTGCCCAATTGCCGAATGCGCTGCTCGCACCACGCCAGGTGGTCCACTTCCTCTTCGGCCGCATGCTCCATGGCCTTGCGCACCTGAGGCAGCTTCGCGGTCAGGGCCTGTCCTT
Organism: Pseudomonas coleopterorum; assembly: GCF_900105555.1. Classification (NCBI taxonomy): domain Bacteria; kingdom Pseudomonadati; phylum Pseudomonadota; class Gammaproteobacteria; order Pseudomonadales; family Pseudomonadaceae; genus Pseudomonas; species Pseudomonas coleopterorum. The sequence goes on along the minus strand of NZ_FNTZ01000001.1, from coordinate 4,103,096 downwards.
GATACAGCGCCTGAGCGCAGACCTCACCGGTATGATTGATGCGCATCAGGCCGGCCACGTGCCGACTCTGCTGCTTGTCCATCGTCACCTCGGGCTGGACGAGCGCCGGCGAGGGGCGCGATGGATGGCCGCTGAACGGTAACAGCGTGCGCATGGCCGTATCGGCCTGCAGCAGCAAACGATCAATGGGCGAGTAGTGACGCTGGGTAGCCATGGGCACCTCCGTTGAAAACCTGGCCTGCATGAATGCCGCTCAACCGGGCGGCCAGTTCATCTGGCGCTGTCCCAGTACATGCATGTGTATGTAGTAGACGGTCTGACCGCCCAGTTCGTTGCAGTTCATGACCACTCGAAAGCCCTCTTCGCAACCCAGCTCCTTGGCCAACCGCTGGGCGGTGAACAGGATATGTCCAGCCAGGCCCTTGTCGTCTTCGGTCAAGTCGTTGAGCGTGCGGATGGGTTTTTTCGGGATGACCAGAAAATGCACCGGGGCCTGTGGCGCGATATCGTGGAAGGCCAGTACCTGGTCATCCTCGTAGATGATCTTGGCCGGAATCTCCCGGTTGATGATCTTGGTAAACAAAGTATCCACAATGCATCTCCATGGCAGTCGAAGGTTCAGTGTACTGAGGCTTGTGCCCAGCGCCCAGCCTTGCCGGCTTCAATGGGGGGCGAAAGCCTTGTTGATCCATCCACTCACGATGCGCGTCAGCCACCGTGAGCCCAGGCGCGGAGCCCTGGCCAGCCAGGCATTGCGCCGCCCAGGCACGATCACCGCGCGATTGCGGGCCAGCGCTCGCACCGTCTGCAGCGCTACCTGCTCAGGGTCCAGCACCTGCGAACTGTTCGCCAGGCGCGGAATGCGCCGCTGGCTGGAGCGTACCGGCCCAGGACACAGCACCGAAACCTTCACCCCGGTCTGCTTGAGTTCCTCGCGCAGCCCTTCGGAAAAATGCAGCACATAGGCCTTGCTCGCCGCATAGCTACTCATCCATGGGCCGGGCTGGAAGGCGGCCAGTGAGGCGACATTCAGGATCTGCCCACCACCCTGCACGGCCATCGCATTGCCCAAGGCGTGACAGAGGCGGGTGAGGGCTAGAACGTTCAGTTCGATCAGATCCTGTTCCTGGCTCCAGTCCTGAGCCAGAAAGTGCCCATAGGAGCGCACGGCCGCGCAGTTCACCAACAGGTCGATCTGGCGTTCGCTTTCTTCAAGCTCCAACAGAAACCCCGAGAGCCGCAGGGGTTCGCCCAGGTCGCAGGCACGAAACAATACTTCCACACCAAAGCGCTGCGTCAGTTCAGCGGCAATGATTTCAAGCTGGTCACGCTGGCGCGCTACCAGAAGCAGGCTGCGCCCACGCCTGGCCAGGGCTTCGGCCATGGCCAGGCCCAAGCCTGCCGACGCGCCTGTGATCATGGCATAACGGGTCATCGAATTCTCCATACCCCCGCCAGCCAAGCTGGCGCGGTTTCATATGGACATTCTACCGCGCGCGTTCACGTTTGGGCTCACAGCTTGTGCGTGACCTCAGAACGGCTTGACCACCACCAGGATCACAACGGCCAGCAGGATCAGCACTGGAATTTCGTTGAACCAGCGGTAGTACACATGGCTGCGTTTGTTCTCGCCACGTGCGAAGCGCTTCATCTGCGCACCGCACACGTGATGGTAGCCGGTCAGCAATATGACCAGGGTCAGCTTCGCATGCATCCATCCCTGGCTCATCCAGCCCGGCGACAGTGCAATCAGCCAGATACCGAAGACGAACGTGGCGATCATCGCCGGGGTCATGATGCCGCGGTAAAGCTTGCGCTCCATGACGGCAAAGCGTTCGCGGCTGACGGTGTCCTCGCTCTGTGCGTGGTAGACGAACAGACGAGGCAGGTAGAACAACCCGGCAAACCAGCAGACAACGCTGACGATATGCAGGGCCTTGATCCATAGATAAAGCATTTTCGGTCTTCTCAGGTTCACGGTAGCGTCGATAGTAGAGTCTGTCGGCGTTCGCGTCATCTCAACGGTTGTGACTCACGCCTCAGGCCCCTATCATCGAAGGCTTTCCAGTCGCATCGTGAAGAGGGCAGTGTATGGTCAAGGTCGGTATCGTCGGCGGCACGGGTTACACCGGGGTCGAACTGCTACGTCTGCTGGCGCAGCATCCGCAGGCGCAGGTAGAGGTCATCACCTCCCGATCCGAGGCTGGCCTGCCGGTTGCCGACCTGTACCCCAACCTGCGCGGTCACTACGACGGCCTGGCGTTCAGCGTCCCGGACATCAAGACCCTGGGTGCCTGCGACGTAGTGTTTTTCGCCACCCCCCACGGCGTCGCCCACGCCCTGGCCGGCGAGCTGCTGGCTGCGGGTACCAAGGTCATCGACCTGTCCGCCGACTTCCGCCTGCAGGACGCCGATGAATGGGCCAAATGGTACGGTCAGCCGCACGGTGCGCCGGAATTGCTGGCCGATGCGGTCTACGGCTTGCCCGAGGTCAACCGCGAGCAGATCCGCCAGGCCCGCCTGATCGCCGTGCCAGGCTGCTACCCGACGGCCACGCAGCTGGGCTTCCTGCCGCTGCTCGAGGCGGGACTGGCCGACAACACGCGTCTGATCGCCGACTGCAAGTCAGGCGTCAGTGGCGCGGGTCGCGGCGCCAGCGTGGGTTCACTGTTCTGCGAAGCTGGCGAAAGCATGAAGGCCTATGCGGTCAAGGGCCACCGTCACCTGCCCGAGATCACCCAAGGCCTGCGTCGCGCCGCCGGTGGTGATGTGGGTCTGACCTTCGTCCCCCACCTCACGCCCATGATCCGCGGTATCCACTCCACACTGTATGCCACGGTCGTCGACAAATCGGTCGATCTGCAGGTCCTGTATGAAGAGCGCTACGCCGATGAACCCTTCGTCGACGTCATGCCGGCCGGCAGCCACCCCGAAACCCGCAGCGTGCGCGGCGCCAACGTCTGCCGCATCGCCGTGCACCGCCCCCAGGGTGGCGATCTGGTGGTCGTGCTTTCGGTCATCGACAACCTGGTCAAAGGCGCGTCGGGCCAGGCCGTGCAGAACATGAACATCCTGTTCGGTCTGGACGAACGCTTCGGTCTGTCCCACGCCGGCATGCTGCCCTGACCATTTCCGCAGCATCGCCTAGAGGCCCGCATTGCGGGCCTCTTTGCTTTAGCCACTGGCTAATTCTTGACCATTTTCGTAGGAGAAGAGGATAATGCCGCCATTGAGCATTATGACGGCGTACGCCGGGAGAACTTCTACATGAGCGTCGAATCCTTTACCCCCATGGCTTTGCAATTCACCCAAGGGGCTGCCATCAAGGTCAAGACCCTGGTCGATGAAGAGGGTAACGATCGTCTCAAGCTGCGCGTCTTCGTCACCGGTGGCGGCTGCTCGGGCTTCCAGTATGGCTTCACCTTCGATGAAGACGTCGCCGAAGACGACACCATCGTCGAGCGCGAAGGCGTCAGTCTCGTGGTCGATCCCATGAGCTTCCAATACCTGGCCGGTGCACAGGTCGATTACCAGGAAGGCTTGGAAGGTTCGCGATTCGTGATCAACAACCCCAACGCCAGCACCACCTGCGGTTGCGGTCAGTCCTTCTCGATCTGATCCAGCACCCATGAAAAACGCCGTGCATTTGCACGGCGTTTTGCGTTTCAGGTATCTAGTTTCACGCCGGGTAGATGGCGCCCAACACGCGCAGGCCTCGCGCGCCGGTCACACTAGGCCGGTTGGCCGCAACGCCTTGCAGGCAGCAATCAGCCAGCCAGGCAAAAGCCATGGCTTCGACCCAGTCCGGATCGACACCCGCCGCTGCCGTGCTCTCGACCCGAGTTCCCGGCAGCAAGGCTTGCAGTCGCGCCATCAAGGCCTGGTTGTGAGCGCCGCCACCGCACACCAGCAGTGCATGAGTGCTCGGCTGGGCGACACCCAGCGACTGCACGATGCTTTGCGCGGTCAGCTCGAGAAGCGTTGCTTGAACGTCGGCGTCATCGAACGCAGGAAGGCTGTCCAGTTGTCGTTGCAGCCAGCTCAGGTTGAACACCTCGCGCCCCGTGCTTTTCGGGCCGCTGCCAGCGAAGAATGGATCGCTTAACAAAGCACTCAGCAAATGCGGTTGCAGCGTACCGGTCGCTGCCCAAGCGCCTGCTCGATCATAGTCCTGGCCACGCTTGAGCTGAATCCAGGCATCCATCAGCACGTTGCCAGGTCCGCAGTCGAAACCGCTTACTGGCTGATTGCCGCCGATCAGGCTGAGATTGCTGAAGCCGCCCACATTGAGCACTGCACGCGCCTCGCCTTCGGCACCGAACAGCGCTTCGTGGAAGGCCGGAACCAAGGGTGCACCCTGACCGCCGGCGGCCACATCGCGTCGGCGAAAATCGCCCACGACGGTGATCTGCGTCAGCTCTGCCAACAACGCCGGATTGCCGATCTGTACGGTGAAGCCCCGAGCTGGCTCGTGCCTCACGGTCTGTCCGTGGCTACCAATCGCTCGGATGTCGGAAGGTGCAAGATGCTGTGAGGCCAGCAAGGCAGAGATGCCATCGGCTGCCAGTGCTACCCACTGGTTTTCGGCGACGGCAGCTCGAGCGATTTCATCCGGCCCGCTGGCGCAAAGTTCCAGTAGCTGGCTGCGCAATGCCGCGGGCATGGGCACGTAGTGTGTTGCCACGAGCCGAGTGGCTTGATCCTGCTCGATCAGGGCGATGTCCAGCCCATCGAGACTGGTGCCGGACATGACCCCAAGGTAGTACGCCATGGCTCAGCGCTTGCTCGCCAGCAGGGTGCTGCGCTCTACGTCCATCTTCGCCATCAGCGGCTGGCTCAGCTGGTTGAAGCGCTGTTTCTCGGACTTGGCGATCGGGTCAGCCATCGGCAGCTTCTGGCCCAGAGGATCGACGTGCACGCCGTTTACCTGGAACTCGTAGTGCAGATGCGGACCTGTCGACAGGCCGGTGGTACCGATGTAACCGATCACCTGGCCTTGCTTGACGCTGCCGCCGGTCTTGATGCCTTTGGCGAAGCCCTGCATGTGTCCGTACAGCGTGGTGTAGCTATTGCCATGCTGAATGATCACGGTGTTGCCATAGCCGCCACGACGACCGGCCAAGGTGATCTTGCCGTCACCGGCCGCCTTGATCGGCGTACCGCGCGGCGCAGCATAGTCAACGCCCTTGTGCGCACGGATCTTGTTCAGAATCGGATGCTTGCGGCCCATCGAAAAACGCGAGCTGATGCGGGCAAAGTCCACCGGGGTACGGATGAACGCCTTGCGCATGCTGTTGCCATCGGCGGTGTAGTAATTGCTGTTGCCCTGCTTGTTGGTATAGCGCACTGCGGTATAGGTCTTGCCGCGGTTGGTGAAGCGCGCAGCGAGGATGCCGCCGGTACCGATGACCTTGCCGTTGAGTACGCGCTGCTCGTAGATGATGTCGAACTCATCGCCCTGGCGAATATCCTGAGCGAAGTCCACGTCATATCCGAAGATGCTGGCCATATCCATGGTCTGACTATGGGACAGTCCGGCACGCGCGGCTGACTGCGACAGCGAGTTCTTGATCACGCCATGGGCATACGCTTCACGAGTCACCGGCTTGCTGGTTTCACGCTCAAAGGCGAAACCCGTGCCCGCCTTGGTCAGCCGGATGGTGTCCAGGTCGCTGACCTTGCTGTGCAGGCTGAGCAATTCGCCTTCTGGCGACAGTTCGAATTCCAGCAGCTGTCCACGCTTGAGCTGAGTGAACTGTTTGGCCTTCTTGTCACTGCCCATGACCTCGGCCACGGTCGACGCCGGCAAACCGACCTTCTCGAACAGCGTGGAAAGCGTGTCGCCCTTGGCAACCACCACCTGACGATGTCCCGGCTCTTTCTTCGCGGCAGCGACTTCCTTGGCAGCGGGTGCTTCCTTGGTTGCAGCAACGTGGGGGGCTGGATGCTCGGATGGCTGTGCAGCGTGCTCGGTGTCGGTCGAGGCAGGCGTTTCAATCTGGGCGAAGGGTGCAGGGGCTGCCTGTTCGGCGATCGGGGCAACCGGGGTGTCTTGTTCGGCGTCCTTGAGTTGTTCGACGGGAGCCGGCATCTCCAGGCTCATGTTCGTACGTTTTGCTTCTACATCGCTGGAAGGAAACACCAGCAAGGCAAGGCTGAGGAGGGCGGCCAGGCCGCTGGCAGCCACGAGGTGGCTCTTCGGATAAAGCGGCGGCGCTTTAGGCGGTTGCTTGGTCATAGGTGATTTTTTGACTTTTAAAGATGGAAAGATGAGATGAATGACATGATGAAGATGAAATAACTGTATAAAATATAACCAAAACCCCTCCAAAGCAAGCTCGCAGACGTTTGCTTGGCGCCAATGAGTCACATCTGTGCCCGCGCCTTGTATTTGACCCGTGATCTTGTATCGTTGAGCCTTTTGAATCCGAGCGTTGTAGGACCTTATATGAAGTCTGTTGAAGAGCAGCTGGCGCTGATCAAGCGCGGCACTGAAGAGGTGCTGGTCGAATCCGAACTGGTCGAGAAGCTCAAGCGCGGTCAGCCCCTGCGTATCAAGGCAGGCTTCGATCCCACCGCCCCGGATCTGCACTTGGGCCACACCGTGCTGATCAACAAGCTGCGGCAGTTCCAGGAGCTGGGTCACCAGGTCATCTTCCTTATAGGTGACTTCACCGGCTCCATCGGTGACCCCAGTGGCAAGAGCGCTACACGTCCACCGCTGACGCGTGAGCAGGTGCTGGAGAATGCCGAAACCTACAAGGCTCAGGTATTCAAGATCCTGGATCCTGCCAAAACCGAAGTGGCGTTCAACTCGACCTGGATGGACGTCCTTAGCCCAGCTGACTTCATTCGCCTGGCTTCCCAGTACACCGTGGCCCGCATGCTCGAGCGCGATGATTTCGACAAGCGCTACAGCAGCAACCAGCCGATCGCGATTCACGAGTTCCTCTATCCCCTGGTCCAGGGTTATGACTCCGTCGCCCTGCGGGCAGACGTCGAGCTGGGCGGTACCGATCAGAAATTCAACCTGTTGATGGGGCGTGAGCTGCAGCGCTCTTATGGTCAGGATGCCCAGTGCATCGTCACCTTGCCGTTGCTGGAAGGTCTGGACGGTGTCAAGAAGATGTCCAAGTCGCTGGGCAACTACGTGGGCATTCAGGAAGCGCCCGGCATCATGTACAGCAAGCTGGTGTCCATTCCCGATGCGCTGATGTGGCGTTACTTCGAGCTGCTCAGCTTCCGCAGCATGGATGAGATCGACGCTTTCAAGGCGGATGTGGAAGCCGGCGCCAACCCGCGTGACATCAAGATCAAGCTGGCCGAAGAGATCGTTGCGCGCTTCCATGGCGAGGAAGCGGCACAGAGCGCCCACAAGGCGGCGGGCAACCGCATGAAGGAGGGTGAGCTGCCAGAGGATTTGCCCGAAGTGGATGTAGCAGCCACTGAAGACATGCCCATCGCGGCTATCCTTAATAAAGCAGGGCTGGTCAAGAACGCCGCAGGCGCGCGCGATCTTCTCAATGCCGGAAGTGTCCGCGTCGACGGTGCTGTGGTAGACCGCGCATTCATCTTCCCGCTGGGCGCAACCCATGTCGTACAGGCCGGCAAGAAGGCTTTCGCCCGTATTACGCTAAAAACAGAATAATTCAAAGCAAGGGCTTGACGGCGAATTCGAAGTGTCTATAATTCGCCCCACTTCCGGCGCAGCCGAAACGATAAACGCCTTGTTAATCAATGAGTTAGTCGTTCAGGTAGTGAGGAAGTGCTTCGATCTTCAAGGTCGGAAGCGGTGAAAAAGGAAGTTGACAGCGGTTTGAAACGCTGTAGAATTCGCCTCCCGCTGACGAGTGATCGAAGCGAGTCAAGTGTTTGAAGTTGTTCAGGTTTCTGGAAAAATACTTCGAAATAAACGCTTGACAGAATATGAGGCCAGCGTAGAATGCGCGCCTCGGTTGAGACGAAAGAATCAACCCAACGCTCTTTAACAATTGAATCAAGCAATTCGTGTGGGTGCTTGTGAGTTAAGACTGTTAGTCAGCAAGATTATCAGCATCACAACGACTCCACGAGAAGTCAAAGAGTTACCTCGATCC